>NZ_JARLJK010000064.1:0-347487 GCF_031291215.1 Silvimonas sp. | reverse complement strand
GGACCGTGAAACGACTTAGCGCCGATGATAGTGCGGATTACCCGTGTGAAAGTAGGTCATTGCCAGACACCCTTTTGAACGCCCGGACAGGAACCTGTACCGGGCGTTTTGCTTGGCGGCGCAAAGGCGCGCAAGGCAAAACCTGCCACTCCCCTTACCCTTCCTGCACACGCCTGCTACTCTCTGGGCAATCAAAAACAAGTCCTGGATGTCGTGTGACTATCACTTGGGTCGTTTCCACCTTGTGGGTGTTCTACCTGCTGGTATTGTCGGTCATGATTATCTGGCAGCGTCGGGCGCCGGTCGCTACGCTCAGCTGGATTCTTTCTCTGGCTGCGCTACCGTGGATTGGCTTGCTGATTTTCTATGTATTTGGTCCGCAGAAAATCAAGCGCAAGCGATTGCGTCGGGCGGCGAGTAAGCGTCGGCTTGGCTTGAGTCAGCAGGGAAGCGCGCAAGGGCGCTCTCCTCCGGTGTATGCCACGCAAATGGCGCGTTTGGGCCAGGCAACCACCGAGATGCCCCCAGTCACCTGTACCCGGTTTGATTTGCTGGTGGATGGCGGCGCAACTTACGAATCCATTTTCGCCGCTATTGAAGCCGCGACCCAGCAAGTGCATCTTGAGTATTACATCTACGAGCCAGACCAGATTGGCACTGCCTTGCGTGACTTGCTGGCCCGTAAAGCCAGCCAGGGTGTGCAGGTCCGGCTATTGCTGGATGCACTTGGTTCCAAGCGCTGTAACCGTCGCTTTCTGGCGCCGCTGCTGCAAGCAGGCGGAGAGCTTGCTTTTTTCCATGAGACTACTTTTCGCAGCTTGCGCCCCGTCATTAACATGCGCACTCACCGCAAGTTGGTGATTTGTGATGGCACCGTTGGGTTTACCGGCGGTATCAATATCACTGACGAAGAAGATGAACGCAGCAATCCGCTCGCCTATCACGATCTGCATTTGCGACTTGAAGGCGCAGTAGTTGAGCAGTTGCAGCAAGTGTTTCTAGAGGATTGGTTTTATACCACCGGTGAACGCCCCCAGCCCCTGCCTTATGTTGAGCCACCTGAAGGCAAGCACATAGTGCAAGTGCTGCAATCGGGCCCTGACAATGATTGGGCGCCGATTTACCGTGCGTATCTGGCCGCGATAAATACGGCAGAAAAACGCATTTGCCTGGCAACCCCCTACTTTGTGCCCGATGAAGGCGCGATGATCGCGCTGACTAATGCCGCTTTGCGCGGGGTAGATGTACAGGTTATGGTGCCACATCGCAGCGACTCCTGGATTGTAACCGAGGCGGCGCGTTCTTATTTTGACGAACTGATCATCGCTGGTGTGCGGGTTTGGGAATACACCGGGCGCATGCTGCATTCCAAAACACTGGTGGTGGACGATAAATATGCGGCCATTGGCACCGCCAATTTTGATAATCGCAGCTTTCGACTCAACTTCGAAGTGAGCGTGCTGGCCTATGGTGCGCCCTTGGCGGATGCACTCGCCCAGCGTTTTTACGATGATCTGTCTGAATGCACGCGCGTGGTGCATCCGCGCAAACTTACCCGTGTGGCAGCGTTCGGCGAAGCGTGGGCCAGGCTGTTTTCACCGCTGCTGTAAGCCCGTTTGTCTGAGGATTTTTACTTGGCGCAAGCTGGGGTGTATCCCCGATTACAGTGTTGGCGTGCGCACCACAATGGTTTGGTAATGCCTTACATTCTCATGTATGGCGTTTGAAATGCCTTGCCCTGATCCGAATCTGCCTGTCTAATTAGGAAGTTTCACTTTCCTAATTAGAACTGTCGCCGCAGGAGTCGATTGAATGCTTTACCCCCAACTTTTCGCTGATCTTGAGAAAGCCCGCTGGGATATGGCGGACGATATCGCATGGGATCAGTTTGACGCGAGCAAGTTGAGCGACGAGCAGGCGTTGACGATCAAGATGAACGCAATCACCGAGTGGTCCGCTTTACCTGCCACCGAGATGTTTTTGCGCGACAACAAAGATGATTCCGACTTCTCTGCCTTCATGTCGATCTGGTTTTACGAAGAACAGAAGCACTCGCTGGTATTGATGGAATACCTGCGCCGCTTCCGTCCGGAGCTGGCACCGACCGAAGAAGAACTGCATGCCGTGCGTTTCGAGTTTGATCCGGCTCCGCCGATGGAAACACTGATGCTGCATTTCTGCGGCGAAGTGCGCCTGACCCAGTGGTATCGCCGTGCTTCTGAATGGCATACCGAACCGGTCATCAAGCAAATCTACAAAACGCTGTCTACCGATGAAGCCCGTCACGGTGGCGCATATCTCAAGTACATGAAGCGTGCGATAGACAAGCTGGGTGATGAAGCCCGTCTGGCCTTTGCCAAGATCGGCATGTTGATGGCGTCGTCGGCACGGACCGGCAAGCCACTGCATCCGACCAATCTGCACGTCAATAAAGAGCTGTACCCGAACGACACCATTCAAAGCCGTTTGCCTGATCCGGAATGGCTGGAAAACTGGCTGGATACACAAATCCAGTTTGGCAAGGAATGGGAAGGTCGCGTAGTGGGCGGTATCTTGCGCAATCTTTCGAGCCTGTTTGGTGAAACCTTTGAAACTGCCACTGATCTGAATCGCTACCGCAAACAATTGGTCGCGAACCTCGGTCAGGCCTGAGTCAATGACAGTCTCGCAATACCCTCACCCGGATTTTGAAAAGAAGATTTGCCCGCCAGAACAACTGGCCGGGCGAATCGCGCATCTGGCGCGGCCACTGGTGTTTACCAATGGCTGTTTTGACATCCTGCATTGTGGGCATGTCACTTACCTGGCTCAAGCCAGGGCGCTGGGTGCGGCGATGGTTGTTGCGCTCAACACCGATGCTTCTGTGCGTCGGCAAGGCAAAGGGCCGGATCGCCCGATCAACGACCAGATCAAACGCGCGAGCGTCATGGCTGCGTTGCAAAGTGTCGATCTGGTGACCTGGTTTGATGCCGATACGCCTTACGATCTGATCATGCAGATCCGGCCGGATATCCTGGTTAAAGGTGGCGATTGGGCCATAGACCGGATTGTCGGTAGCACTGAAGTGTTGGGCTGGGGCGGCCAGGTTCATTCCATTCCCTTCATGTATGCCACATCAACGACCGAAACCCTTAAACGCATTCGCGAGTCGCAATGACCCCGCGTGAGAATCTGGTCGCCGAGCTGATCGGCGATATCAATCAGCATGGCTGGATCCGGCCAGATCTGGTTAGCCAGATGGGCGTGGTGCTGGTCGCCGTGCTAGCTGGGGTGATCCTCTACCACTTTCTCAAGCCGCAGTTATATAGCGAGCAATCGCGTTGGCAGTGGCTGGGGCAGGGCGTTATCCGGCTGATTTTCCCGCTTACAGCACTCACCGTAACCAAACTCGGTACGGTGGTGCTGGCGACGATCTATCCAGGCATTGCATTTCGCTTGATCGGAGTGGCGGACGTACTGCTGTTGGCCATGGTCAACATCAGCGTCATTGCCTATCTGTTGCGCCATGTATTCAACGAGGCGCCATGGGTTGGGCGGTGGGAACGGCGCATCGCCGCGCTAATCTGGCTTGCGTACGCTTTGCACGTGGTTGGCATCCTGCCGGAGATTGCTGATTCGCTGGACGACATCAGCTTTCATCTGGGCCACCAGCGTATTTCTGTGCTCACCATCCTGCAAGGTCTGGCTTCCGTCGCCGGTACCATGCTGGTGGCGATGTGGTTAAGTCGTCTGGCCGAACGCTGGTTGATGCGCGCGGACATGCTCGACACCAGTTTGCGGGTGATGCTGACCAAGATCATCCAGACGCTCTTGGTGGTGATGGCCGTATTGGTTGCGCTGCCACTGGTGGGAATCGACCCTACCGTACTGTCGGTCTTTGGCGGCGCTCTGGGTGTTGGCTTGGGGCTGGGTCTGCAAAAGATTGCCTCCAATTACGTGTCGGGTTTCATCATCTTGCTGGATCGCTCGGTACGTCTGGGTGATCTGGTGCAGATTGGCGATCGCCAGGGTGTGATCTCGCGCCTGACCTCACGCTATATCGTGCTCAAAGGGCTGGATGGTACGGAAGCACTGGTGCCAAACGACACACTGGTGACGTCCACTGTGGTCAACCAGTCTTACACCGACAAGAAAATCTGGACCAAGCTGGCGTTCACCGTCGGTTATGAGTCGGATATGGACCTTGTACTGCAGTTGCTGGTCCAAGCCACAGAAGGGCTTGAGCGGGTGGTGCAAGACCCCAAACCCTTCCCGTATCTGGACAGCTTTGGCGATAGTGCGGTGAATGTATCGGTGGGCTTCTGGATCAAGGATCCGGAGAACGGGCAGGGTAGTTTGAAGTCAGAAATCAACCTGCGGGTCTGGCACCTGTTCAAGCGGCATGGCATCAATATTCCGTTCAACCGGCTGGATGTGGTGCACTTTGAACCATCGAACAAGCTCGCTGGCGATGGTAATTTGCAAGGTTATGCCACGTCGGAGCCCAATAAAACCGTTGTAGCGCCCGACAACTAGCCAAGCTGTGGCTCTAAACATACGAACGGTTGCGCGCTGCAAGCAATTATTCTGTAATATCTCGTTCGCCTTTGATTCATATTAAGAAATATGACAACGGCACCCTTTGTTCTGGAGAGTTTCTTGATGGAATGGCTGAACGGCCTGATCGACCTGCCCTGGTGGGGCTATATCGTGGTTATGCTGGTTTTTACCCATATCACGATCGCAGGGGTAACGATTTATCTGCATCGTAACCAGACCCATCGCGGCCTGGATTTGCATCCAATTCCCAGCCATTTCTTCCGCTTCTGGTTGTGGCTGAGCACCGGTATGGTCACCAAAGAATGGGTGGCGATTCACCGTAAACACCACGCGCGTTGCGAAACCGCTGAAGATCCGCACAGCCCGCAAGTACTGGGCCTGAAAAAGGTCATGTGGGAAGGTGCCGAGCTGTATCGCAAAGAGTCCAAGAATAAAGAGACCATCGAAAAATACGGCGTTGGCGCTCCGGATGACTGGCTTGAGCGCAATGTCTACACGCCGCACAGCGTGATGGGCCCAACGTTGATGGCCATCATCAACCTGAGTCTGTTTGGTGCCAATGGTCTGTGGATCTGGGCGCTGCAAATGATGTGGATCCCGTTCTGGGCCGCAGGCGTGATCAACGGTATCGGTCACTACTTTGGCTACCGCAATTTCGAATGTGAAGATGCATCCCGCAATCTGGTGCCTTGGGGCATCATCATTGGCGGCGAAGAACTGCACAACAACCATCACACCTTCGGGACTTCGGCGAAGTTCTCCAACAAGTGGTGGGAATTCGACTTGGGCTGGGCGTATATCCGCTGTTTGTCTGTTCTGAAAATGGCCAAAGTGCGCAAGGTTGCGCCGCGCATGAAGATGGTTGATGGCCGCATGGAGCTGGACGAACACGCGCTGGCCGCCATTATTGCCAACCGCTATACCATCGCCGCCAACTATGCCAAATCGCTCAAGTTGACCGTGGGCGAAGAACTGGACAAATTGCGTGCCAACGCCGCATTGCCGACTGCCGATTTCAATCCGGCACGGCAGATGAAGGTGTGGCTCAAGCAAGATGCCAAAGACACACCGGCTGACGACAAGCCGCACCTGGACAAACTACTGGCCCAAAGCTCCGTGCTGGATCAGGTTTACCAGATGCGCCAGGAACTGACCCGTCTGTGGGAGCGTTCCAGCCTGAGCCGTGCTGAACTGCTGGTGCATCTGCAAGACTGGTGCGCCCGTGCTGAGGCTAGCGGTATCGCGGCACTGCATGATTTCTCGATGCGTCTGCGCCGGGTTGCTGCAGTCTGATTTGCTGTCATCACTGACTGGCAAAATATAAAAGGCGAACTTTCGGGTTCGCCTTTTTGTTTATTGGCGCGACAATAAGTCTGGTAGCTCGCCCGCCATGCCCGCACTGAGGCATAAACAAGGGGCAGAGCAACGATCCCACCTCTATCTGCATTGGAAGGAAAACCCATGTCCAGTATTCAGCGTTATCACGTCGGGCCGCGCATGTCGGAGATCGTGGTACATAACAACACGGTTTACCTGGCCGGCCAGATCGCCGAGTCGCTCGACAAAGATACCCGAGGCCAGACCGAAGAAGCGCTGGCGGCGGTTGATCGCATGCTGGCCGAAGTGGGTTCTGATAAAACCAAAATTCTGACGGTCACCATCTACCTGCCCGACGTGATCAACGAATACGATGCAATGAACGCCGCATGGTCGGCTTGGGTAGCGCCGGGCCACACGCCAGCCCGCACCACGGTTGAAGCCAAGCTGGCTGATCCACGCTACAAGGTTGAATTTACGGTCATCGCCGCGCTGTAACGTCGTGCCTGCAGGATTGGCTCTGACCAAAACACCTCGTCTAAAACGAGGTGTTTTGCTTTTGGCCATGCCACAACGGCCAGCGCCCTGAATCTACCCGTTATCAGAATTGACCCGGCTTGCCCCATTCTGCCTGACCGCAGATGGCTCATCGCATAATGTCCACAAGAGGATGCACATCATCCCGGCCAATTCGAAACCGATTGAGAGTGGAGTTTCATATGTCGAATATCTTGCTGGCGTATTTTGCTGGATGGCGCGACTGGAGCGCATTGCCGCTGCTGCGCGATGCCCAGCGTCTGACTCATATTTGCTATGCCTTCGCCAATATCCGCGACGGCAAGGTGGTGTTGCTGACCGGTGAGGATGACGCGGGCCACCAACCGCGCTCGGAAGAGCACTTTGCCAAGCTGCATGAGCTGCGTAGCGTTAATCCGCAACTGAAACTGCTGATCTCGATTGGCGGCTGGGGCGCGGATGGTTTTTCCGATGCCGCGTTGACGGACGAATCGCGCGCCATCTTTGCTGATTCTGCCATCGCGTTCATGACTCAACGTGGGCTGGACGGGATCGATCTGGATTGGGAATACCCGTCCAACGACATGGCCAGCATCGTGGCGCGGCCAGAAGATCAACATAACTTCACCTTGATGCTGGCCGCGCTGCGTGAGCGCCTGGATCAACTGTCCGATGCTGAAGGTCGCACAGGCAAAGCGCGCTACCTGCTGACGATTGCCGCCGGTGCTGGCCAGTATTATCTGGATGGCGTCGAAATGGCCGAGGTCGCGCGGCTGTGTGATTTCGTAAACCTGATGACCTACGACTACTACAACGGCTGGGCCACCAAGGCCGGTCATCACACCAATCTGTTCAACACGCCGGGCGATCCGGAAGGCGACAGCTGCCAGCGTTCGGTGGATTTGTTTATCGCCAACGGCCTGCCCGCGGACAAGCTGGTGCTCGGTTGCGCGTTTTACGGGCGAGGTCTGGATGGCGTCGGCAGGGCTGGTCTGGGTGCGCCAGGCACGCCCAAGAGCAATACCTCAATCAACTACGACGATATCGTCGGCAAGTTGCTGCCGGACGGCGCGACCCGCCACTGGGACGACGACGCCAAAGCGCCGTGGCTGTTGTACAACGACACTTTTGTCAGCTATGAAGATGCCGAATCGCTGAGCCACAAACTGGCGTTTCTCAAAGAGCGCAAGCTGGCCGGAGCGTTCTTCTGGGAATACACCGAAGACCACACCGATACGCTACTGGCCACATTGTGGGAAGGTCTGAAGGATTGATGGGCGGGATTGCTCGCCAAGCGTAGGGTGGGTTAGCCCTCCGGCGTAACCCACCGCTCAATGTTGCCGCCGCAGTCAGGTTTGCGCTTTGAAGTACGAACCTGATGTTGCTAGTGGTTTCACTGCTGCTCGGCCAACTCGGCGGCGGCCGCACGAGCAGTCTTTGCCGGTTTGCCTTGCCAATAGCCAGCCAGCAACGCTCCGGAAATATTGTGCCAGACCGAAAACAGCGCGCCGGGCAATGCTGCGAGCGCGCTGAAATAGGTCTTGCCCAATTGCGCGGCCAGCCCGGAATTCTGCATCCCGACTTCAATCGCCAAGGTGCGGCAGACTGATTCCTCAAAACCCAGCAATTTGCCGCCCCAGTAGCCGCCGAGCAAACCGATGGCGTTGTGTAGCATCACCGCGATGATCACCACCACGCCCACCGAGGCGATGTTCTTCTGGCTGCCCGCGACGATGGCTGCAATGATCACCACAATTGCTGTCATCGAGATCAGCGGCAACCACGGTTCGATTTTTCGCACGGCACTGCTGAAAAAGCGGTAGATCACCAGACCCAACGCAATCGGCAAGATCACAATTTGCAAAATGCTGAGCAGCATGCCCAGCATGTCGACAGTGATGGATGCATCTACATACAGCCGTGTCAGTAGTGGCGTCGCCACCACGCTGACCAGCGTAGAGAGCGAAGAAATGGTGACCGACAATGCGACGTCACCGCCCGCCAGATAGATGATCACATTGGATGCCGTGCCACTGGCTACGCTGCCCACCAGGATCATGCCAGTCGCCAGGTCTGCGGGCATATGGAAGGCTTTGGCCAGACACCAGGCGGCCAACGGCATGACAATGTAATGAAGCACAATCCCGGCGATCACCGGTGCCGGCCGGGTCAGCACCCGTTTGAAATCAGCCACCGTGAGCGTCAGGCCCATAGTGAACATGATGATCGCCAGCAGCAGCGCGGTATGCGATTGAATCGGGCTGAAAGTGGCGGGGCTGCGGTAAGCGATGACGGAAAGCAGTATTGCCCACAGCGGAAACAGGCGGGTGATTCTGGCGAGCATGAGTCGGATCCCTTAGTCAGCGGCTATCGCGCTGCTTGTTGTTTTAGGTCCGCTCATCTTACTGGTTTGTTTTGCCACTGCAACCCGCACCCTGCGGCGCGGGTTGCGCACCTGTTACCACTCTGGCGCGATGGATTCGGCGTAGTCATACAGGGCCTCAAGCACTACCGCGCCACGGTCATCGACAGTTTCGGAGAGCGTGTCGATGCTCTCGGCAAAGCTTTCCAATGTGCGATAACCGTCGCGACCCTGAATCAGCCGCTCCACCCGCAATTGCTGCCAGTGGTTTTGTTCTTCTTCGTTCAGCGATTCGGGGAAGTTGCGGGCGCGATAGCGGAACAGCAGTTCTTCCAGCCGACGATCTTCAAACTGCACGCGCTTGCTGGCCAGCGCCGCGCCATCCAGCCCGTGCAACTGGTTGAGCGTGCGTCGATCGTTGTTATTGATAAACCCGCCGTAGAGATCTTCATCCACATCCAGCGGCGGTAGCGGTTCGCGCCGATAAACCGCGGCCCAATCCACCTTGCTCTGGCTGGCGAACGCGTCTGCATATGCCAGAGCCTGCTGCATATCGACGCCCCATTTTCCGGCCATTTGCGGTGTGAGAATCTTGAGGTTGCTGATCACGATAGGCGACTTGTTGATATGGATGGTCTTGATCGGCAAGCGGCTGGTGCCTTCGGGCAGATCGGCCAGCCGCGTGAACATGCGCTCACGGATGGTTTGCGGGCTCAGGCCAGCCAGCTCGGCTGGGTCAAATGCCAGGTCCCACACAATCAGTTCATTCTTGTTGGATGGATGCCAGCCCAGCGGCCATACCAGCGCGATGCAGCCGCGTTCCACGCCGAACATGCCGGATACGTGGAAAAAGGCGCGGGGTTCGCTGCCAATCTCTTTCAGCACCTGGTCTTTCTTGCGCAGATTCAGGCAGAAATCAAACAGGCGTGGTTGTTTCTCACGGATCAACCGGGCCAGCGCGATGGTGGCACGCACGTCAGACAAGGCGTCGTGTGCCGCTTCATGCGCCAAGCCATTTGCCTGAGTCAGGTTTTCCAGCTTGAAACTGACCTTGCCTTCCTCATTGGTCGGCCACTCAATGCCTTCCGGGCGCAAGGCATAGGCGGTACGCACGGTATCGAGCAAATCCCAGCGACCGCATTCGTTTTGCCACTCGCGGGCATACGGGTCGAGCAGATTGCGCCAGAACATGAAGCGGGTGACTTCATCATCAAAGCGGATCGAGTTGTAACCCACGCCCACCGTGCCCGGCTCGCCCAGCGCGCGTTCAACCGCAGCGGCAAACTGGTACTCGGGCACGCCCACTTGCTGGCAATGCTGCGGGGTAATCCCGGTGATCAGGCACGATTGCGGATCGGGCAGAAAGTCCGGCGCGGGCTGGCAAAACAGCTCGATGGGTTCACCGATCTCGTTGAGCTCGGCATCGGTGCGGATACCGGCAAACTGGGCCGGGCGGTCACGCCGCGGCACCACGCCAAAGGTTTCGTAGTCGTGCCAGAAAAAGGTGAGATCGGCCATGAATTACGGTTGCCTGATTCAGATGGATTGAAAAGAAGACATAAAAAATGCTCGTGAATCACGCAGTATCACCCGGAGCACTCCCGGTTAGATACGGTGATTCACGAGCATTGTAGCAAGCTCGCGGCGAGCGTCGGTCAATCTACGCTGGCACGTTTGATCGGCAGTGGCAAACGCTCGGTTTCGTTGGGGATGCTGCCAAAGCGATCTTCCTGCCAGGCGACTTTGGCGGCCTCAATCAATTCACGATCACTGGCGACAAAATTCCACCACAAGGTGCGTGGACCATCCAGCGGTGCGCCACCCAATAACAAGATGCGCGAGGCATCGCTGGCACGCAACGGTGTAGCGGAATCCGCTGCCAGCAGTACCAGTTCGTTGGCGCCCAGAGTTTCGCCTGCGGCGGTAGCTGCACCGCTAATCAACAGCACAGCGCTTTCGGCATAATCGGCGGGAATAACCAACTCGGCACCCTCAGCCAGATCAATCACCGCGTAGAGCGTGGAAGAGGGCACGGCCACTGGTGAGATATGCCCGAACATCTGGCCGATCAACAAATGCACGCTGACGCCATCTTCGCCAAAGCGCGGCAACACCGCCGAATCGTAATGTTCGAAATGCGGCGAGCTTTGTTCCAGTTCGCGTGGCAAAGCCAGCCAGGTTTGCACGCCATGTAGATTGCCGCCATTGCGGGCATCTGCGGGAGTGCGTTCGGAGTGCGCAATGCCGCGCCCGGCGCTCATCAGGTTTACATCGCCCGGCACGATGGTGACTTCATTGCCCAACGTGTCGCGGTGCAACTGAATGCCTTCGAACAGATAAGTCACGGTCGCCAGCCCGATATGCGGGTGCGGCGGCACATCCAGTCCTTGCCCTGGCACCAGTGTGGCGGGGCCGATGTGATCAACAAACACAAACGGACCGACAGCGCGGCGTTGCAATGCGGGCAGCAGGCGTGAAATCGGCAGGCCGCCAACGGTTTCGGCGCGCCCGGTGATATGGATCAATTCAGACATGAAAATCTCCGCAGACAGGAAAACGCCGGGCGTATTCGGTAACGCCCGGCGTTGTGAGTGTATGAGTCAGTTCAATATGGCTCAGAACCGGCCAGCTTGATAGTCGTGAATGGCTTGTTCTACCTGCTCACGTGAATTCATCACGAACGGGCCCCATTGCACAATTGGCTCATTCAATGGCTTGCCCGCAATCAGCAGTAGTTTGGCTTCTTGCCCACCGGCGCTAACAGTTACGCCATCAAAATCGGCACCGTTGCCGAGCAAACCCATCTGTGTGGACTTCACCGCACGCCCACCTACGCTTACCTCGCCGCGATAGACGTAGATAAAGGCGTTATGGCTCGCCGCCACCGGAATGCTCACCGACTCGCCTGCGGGCACCGTGATGTCCAGATACAGCGGTTCAGTGTCATCACGCGTAATGGCACCTGGCGCCGCATGCAGCGAACCCGCAATCAGCTTCACCGCGCCGCCGTTTTCCAGCGGATACACCGGGATGTCGGCTGCCGGAATGTCGCGATACCACGGCGCAATCATCTTGTTCTTGCCGGGCAGGTTCACCCACAATTGAAAGCCTTCCATCATGCCGTCTTGTTGTTCCGGGATTTCGCTATGCACGATGCCGCGACCAGCGGTCATCCATTGCACGCCACCTTCGCTCAGCAAGCCTTCGTTACCGGCATTGTCGCGATGGCGCATGCGGCCATTCAGCATATAAGTCACGGTCTCAAAACCACGGTGCGGATGGCTAGGAAAGCCGGCGATGTAATCGTCCGGGTTATCGGAGCGGAAGGCATCGAGCATCAGAAACGGGTCAAGGCGCCGTTGCAGGTCGTGTGTAAGCACGCGGGTCAGGCGCACCCCGGCTCCGTCGGTGGTTGGTACGCCATTGACCAGCCGCTCGACTTCACGCGAATGGGCAACGGTAGGTAATTGCAGCTTGGTCATGGTGAATCTCCGTGTCGGTTACGGCTCCTTGCTGGAGCGTTAGACGTATCTTAGTCCGGGCGGATGTATGAACAAACTATGCATCTCTTTATTATCTATATCGAAAAATTTGATATAAATAACTCATGAATCTTGAACGCATCTCGTTAGAACAACTGCGCGTATTTGCCGAAGTGGTCCGCGCTGGCAGCTTCCTGGCCGCCGCGCGCAGCATTGGCCGCACCCAGTCGGCGGTCAGTTACACCATCGCCACGCTGGAACAACAGTTGGGTATTTTGTTGTTCGACCGCAGTGGCTATCGCCCCAAGCTCACCAGCACTGGCGAGGCCTTACTGCGTGATGCCCACGCCATTCTGGAACGCGTTGACCGCCTGCAGGCGCGCGCCTCGGCCATCGAGCATGGGCTGGAAGCCGAACTCGCGCTCGCAGTGGATGTGTATTACCCGCTGCAGCAATTGCTGGGGTGTTTGAATGACTTTCGCGCGGCCTTTCCCAGTGTGACCTTCAAACTGTATGTTGAAGCCCTGGGCGCGGTGGCCGAGCGCGTCCTCAGTGGCAGCGCGCAACTGGGCATCTTGGCGACCATGCCTGAGTTGCCCGACGGGCTGGACGGTTTTTCACTGGCGCCAATTCGGGTGATTGCCGTAGCTTCACCCGACCATCCGCTGGTGAAATACGCCGGGGCGCTGGACCGCGCCACGCTGCAAGAACATGTGCAACTGGTGCTGACCGATCGCAGCGCGCTGACTGAAGGCAAGGATTACGGCGTGATCTCTCCGACCACGTGGCGCCTATCTGACTTGGGCGTCAAACACGCCATGCTGCTGGCGGCGATGGGTTGGGGTTATATGCCCACGCATTGGGTGGCTGATGATCTGGCGGCAGGAAGATTGGTAACTTTGCCTTTGCCGATGCATCCGCAGGAGGGCATGCAACTGGCCATGCACGTGGCATCACGCATTGGGCAACCGGTCGGCCCGGCATTGCGTTGGTGGATAGACCGTTTACGCCAGCAAATGTGAGTCACCAAAGGTCTATCAAGCGGGCTCAAACATGCTGCTGCGCAAAGTGGCGACCGCTGCCTGATCCAGCCCGATATGCCGTAGATAACCTGCCGCGCCGCCATGCTGTAGAGAGAGTTCGGACAAGAACAGCGCCATGTGTTCAGGTTCAGAACCCAGCAGGTGCTTGAGTTCAGAGGCATTTTGCTCGGCCAGTTTGTCGAGCAGGCCCGTCAGGTTGGAGGCGCTTTGGGCGTAATCGAGCACAATCTGCGAGTGTGACACGCCAGCCAGATCCAGCAACAAGGCGGCGATCATGCCGGTGCGGTCTTTCCCGGCCGAACAATGGAACAAAATCCCGGCGTCGGGTTGCGCCACCATGGTCTGGAAAATATCGCGAAAACCGTGCTGGCAATGCTGGAGCGCCGCCACATATAACTCGCCCAAGCTGGCGGGCAAGCTGGCCAGATGTTGTTCCAGCCCATCCAGCAGTGGCACCGGTACGTAATCGACTTCAGCGATATTACTCAGCGCGTCACCCCATTGCTGGCGTTCGTGTTTGCTGCGCAGATCAATGTCGATGGTGATGCCGTATTTCAGCAGGCGGATCACATCCATGGCATGCAGGCTTTCCAGGCTATCGGCCCGCACAAAGCGATGCCGGCGCAGCGGCTGGCCAGACTGACCAAGCAGTCCGCCCAGATCGCGCACATTGCGTGCGCCCTCCAGCGAGATCATTCGTTGCACGGGCAGGCTCCAGCAGCAATGGACGGAAAGCACAACATAGCATGCTCCGCCCGGAGCTGGCGTGAATCAACGCGCGCAAGCCAGCGTGGGCTGGAGTGATACGGCTAGCTCCACTTGATTGCCGCCAGCGGCCCGGGGCGACCAAACCAGTAACCTTGCGCGTGGCTGCAACCCAGTTCTTGCAGGCGCTGCGCCTGGGCTGCGGTTTCTACGCCTTCGGCGACCACTGTGACGCCAAAGCCTGCGGCCATTTGCAGCACGGCCGCCACGATGGCGGCATCTTGTGATGAATCACAGAGGTTTTTTACAAAACTCTTGTCGATCTTGAGGCAATCAAACGGCAGGTTGCCGAGGTAGGAAAGCGAGGAATAACCAGTGCCAAAGTCATCAATGGCGATCTTCACACCCAACGCACGAATTTCGCGCAGGCGTTCCACGGTCTGGCCACCTTGTTCCAGCAATACCGATTCAGTGAGTTCCAGGGTCAGATGATGCGGTGGCAAACCGCTTTCATGCAGGGCCTGATGCAGCGTGGTAATGAAGTCGGACTGGATCAACTGCCGCGCCGACACATTCACATGCAGTTCAAATCCAGCTGGCAATTGATCCTGCAGCTGGGCGATATCGCGGGCTGCGGTATGCAAGATCACGCCGCCCAAGGTCAGGATCAGGTCCGACGCTTCGGCAATCGGAATAAACATTGCGGGCGGCACCATGCCGCGCGTCGGGCTCTGCCAGCGGGCCAAGGCTTCGACACCGCAGATTTGACCATCGGCCATACGGATGACGGGTTGGTAATGCACCAGGAACTGTTCGTGTTCCAGCGCGTGGCGCAGATCATTGGTCAGCAAGGCCAGCTCGCGGGACTGTTCCATCATGTCCGGCTCAAAGATCACCCAGGACATGCGTGCCCGCCGTTTGGCTTCGCCTAAGGCCACGCTGGCATTGCGCAGCCACTCCGGCAAGGCTTCAGAAGTGAGCAGTCCTTCGACGATGCCGATCGAAGCGCCCACCATGATCTCGTCGCCGCCAGAGGTAAATGGCGTTGCAAACAGCGCCTGAATCTGCGCGCCGATTTCCGGTGTTGCGGTAGTCGGCTCCAGATGGATCAGTGCAAATTCGTCGCCACCGACGCGGGCCAGCAGCACGGAATCCGGCAGGCTGGCGCGCATGCGCTCGGCAATGGCCTGCAGCAAGCGATTGCTGGTTTCGTAGCCAAGGTTGTCGTTGATGGCTCGAAAGCCATCCAGACCGATCAAACACAGCACCGCCGGACGCGGGCGCGGCCAGTAGACTTCTTCCAGCAGGCCTTGGCGGGTGAGCAGCTGAGTCAGGCCATCCAGCCGTAGCTGGTCGCGCATGGTGTTGAAAGCAATTTTCACCTGCTGCGCCATGGTATTGAATGCTTTGACCAGCGTGGCGGTTTCACGGATCGCACTGCGTTTGTCGATTTTGGTCTGCCAGTCGCCGTCTGCCAGGCGGTTGGCAGCGCGCGCGGCCCGATGGATAGGGCGAGTTACCAGACCGATCGCCCACAGCCCCAGCAACAGACCGGCAAAGGCAAAACCGGCAATCCACTTCGTTGTGCGCCGGGTGCTGGCGCGGATATCGCCCACCAGATCTGAATCCGGCACCAGCGTCACAATGCGCCAGTGCAGACCACGGGTATCTATATATGGCGTAACGCGACCGCTATAGGCCCGACCATCGAAGGTTTCGTGAAAACCGGTGGCCTTGTCCAGCGGCGCCTGGGCCACCAGTGGGGCCGCCGCACGCAGGGCCGGGTCATCACTTTGCGCCAGGCTCAGGCGTTGGCCGCGTGCAATTTTGCCTTTGCCATCGGCCAGTACCGAACCCGTTCCCGAATGGGCCACCAGCAGTCCGGCGGCGTCGGTAATGGCAACCTGGCCTGAGCCGCGCAAGGATTCCTCGCGCAGAAATTTGTTCAAATCGGTCAGTTTTACATCGGCCACGGTAACGCCGATCAGTTTGTCGCCTTGCTTGACCGGGCTGGCGGCGCTGATGGTGACTTCAGCATATTCATCGTAATTGGCATAAATATCCGACCAGCCCGGCTGCCCGGATTTGGCAAACGGCGCATACCACGGGCGCGTGCGAGGGTCGTATTGCGGATAGGCCGCAGCGGTGGCGCCGGGAATTTCTTCTTTGTAGATGCGCAGGTCGCCGTGGGTCGATGCGTCTTTGAGCATCAGGTTGTAATGCTCATCCTTGCGGCGAATGCCGACAAAATCGGTGTTCTCGCCCCCAAACGCCAGCACGCTGATCTGGGTCTGGTCCTGATAGAGATTGTGAAACGTGCCGTAGATATGGCGGTAAATCGGCTGCATATCGCCGGGCGTGTAGAGGTTGTACCGGACGATGCTATCGGCAACGGCACGCTGCGCAGCGAAGGGGACTTCCAGAAAATTGGCCAGGCGATTGCTGGTGGTGACCGTCAGCGCATCCACGATGCGGATGCTGGTGGTGTCGATCAGGCGGGTGGTGTTGTCATGTTGGGTAATGGCCTGCAAACCCACGGACGCCGCCAGGATGAGCGCCACCGGCAAAGCGATGGCAACCCGCAGCGGAATCGAAAGACGACTGAATGCGAATCCAGTGCGGGGTTTGAGCTGCATATAAACTATCTGGTCCCTTGGTGGACGGTCGTCGTGACGCCATGATTTCGTATTTCACATGTCATATCCAGCACTCTTGAATAGTGTTGTATGTTGTAAACAGCGGCCGCTCTGGAATAAACACTATTTATTGTCCGGTTACGACGTCGACCAGTTGTTGCTTGCTATGACTGACAGCAAGCTGAAACGGAATGCCCCGAAACCCAAGGCTCCGGCCGCGCTTTTCTCCTGGTAAGCGGCCAGGCAAATTGGCATCCCGGTGATATGGAATTCGTCGAACGGTCGACGGTGCGACGGGAGTAGCAATTGATGCTTGCTCGTTGCTCGGGGGAACGTATCTTGTCGTACAAATAGGATGCGAATCCGCAACAGCCCTTGGTTCACCGCGCCAATACCTCAGCATGCCGGATGTTGAACCGTAGGCTTGGCGCAAGAAAACATCGGTAGGTACCGGCATTGGGGAGCGGCTTTCCAGACCGTGATAATTGATCCAGCCATATGCAACGCCTGCCCGGATAGTCTGGCTTCTTATGAACATGGCGAGTTATGACAGGAGCACAAGACGTTTAAAAACAAAGGCATTTCTTGCTGCAGCGACTCAGAAACAGGCTGGTGAATTACTGGAAAGCCGTCGCGCGATGGGCTAAAAATCGTTAAAGCCGGCTAACGTTGCAAAGGTGCAGGCGATTCGCAGGCATAACTGGAACGAAAGGAATGTGGGCGCTGGCAGGCAAAACAGTGGACAAGAGAGAGGGGCGAGCCGGGAAGGGCGCGAGGGCAGGGCATCATGCTGGCTTTGCGCGCGGGGGGAGCTTTTAATACAGAAGAGGAACAAAAGGAATTTGATTCGTTGTCGCACATTTACCAGGATGGCAAAGTGCCAACCGGTTTCTGCAAAGCGACTTTGCACGCAGCAGAAAACAAAAAGCCCAACTCGAAGAGCTGGGCTAAATGCTTGAATTGCTTGGGGTGGCTGATGGGGCTCGAACCCACGACAACAGGAATCACAATCCTGGACTCTACCAACTGAGCTACAGCCACCATTGAAACAAGTACTAACTAACTGAACAGATATCTAGTCCGGAATATGCCACCTAATTATATTAGTTGGCGCACCCGACAGGAATCGAACCTGTAACCTACGGCTTAGAAGGCCGTTGCTCTATCCGGTTGAGCTACGGGCGCCAAGATAAGGCTACATTTTCTTTTTATCATGCAGTTAGCATGGAAGTCGGGTCGGGGCGGTGGGATTCGAACTCACGACCACCTGGTCCCAAACCAGGTGCGCTACCAGACTGCGCTACGCCCCGAACAAGAGAGCGAGACTATAACGACCTTGTTTCGAGGCGTCAAGCCGAAGATTGAGAGAATTGCAGGAAAAATGAGAGAATGCGCTCCTTAACTTAAAAAACAGTGCCGGAGCCCGCCCCATGACAGCGCAAATTCTCGACGGAAAAGTTATTTCGCAAGAAATCATTCAGGGAGTCCGGGCTCAGGTTGAAGCACGCAAGGCCGCCGGTCATCGCGCCCCGGCGCTGGCCGTGGTGCTGGTGGGGAGTGATCCAGCCTCGCAAGTGTATGTCGGTAACAAAAAGCGCCAGTCAGAAAACGCCGGTATTACCTCGCTGGCGTTTGATTTGCCGGCAAGCACGACCGAAGCTGAACTGGTGGCGCTGGTAGCCAGACTGAATGCAGACGACGCGGTGGATGGCATCCTGGTGCAATTGCCGCTGCCAGCACATATCAATGCCGAAAAGATTATTGAATTGATCGACCCGATTAAAGACGTCGACGGTTTTCATCCATACAACATTGGTCGCCTGGCGCTGAAGATGCCGTTGCTGCGCCCGTGCACTCCGCGTGGCGTAATGACCTTGCTGGAAAGAACCGGTATTGATCTGATCGGTAAGGACGCCGTGGTGGTTGGCGCATCCAACATTGTCGGTCGCCCGCAAGCGCTCGAACTATTGCTCGCGCGGGCCACGGTGACGGTGTGCCATAGCAAGACCAAAGATCTGGCCGGCAAGGTGCGCGGTGCTGATGTGGTGGTGGCCGGTGTCGGTATTCCCAATTTTGTGAAGGGCGAGTGGATCAAGCCCGGCGCAATTGTGATTGACGTCGGTATCAACCGTCTGCCCGATGGCAAATTGTGCGGCGATGTCGAATTTGATGTCGCAAAACAACACGCGGCGTGGATTACGCCAGTGCCGGGCGGTGTTGGCCTGATGACGGTCGCCACATTGATGCAGAATACCTTTGATGCTGCCGTGAATCGCAAGCCCTGATTGATGACCTGTCGGCCCGAGTCTTATGACTGATGCGGGCTGGCGCTGCTGCAAACCGACTTACTAATAAAATCGAAACCTGATGCCTTATCCTCTCGTTCGTCCCCTGTTATTCATGCTCAAGCCCGAGACGGCGCACCATTTCACTATGGGCGGTCTGAACTTCATGCATGACCTGGGTTTGCTGCGTGCCTTTTTGCCGGGGCAGGTGTCTTGCCCGACCACAGTAATGGGGATCGAGTTTCCCAATCCGGTGGGGCTGGCGGCTGGTCTGGACAAAAACGGTGATTGCATCGACGCCTTGGCCGATCTGGGTTTCGGGTTTATTGAAATCGGCACCGTAACGCCGCGCCCGCAACCAGGTAATCCCAAGCCGCGCATGTTCCGGCTGGCGGATTCAGAAGCCATCATCAACCGCATGGGCTTCAATAACGAAGGTGTCGACAAGCTGGTCGAGAATGTTCGCAAGTCACAATACAAGGGCATTCTCGGGATCAACATCGGCAAAAACTTTGATACGCCGATTGAGCGTGCGGTTGAGGACTACCTGATTTGCCTCGACAAGGTGTACGAGCACGCCAGTTATGTCGCGGTGAATATCTCTTCACCCAATACCAAGAACTTGCGGCAATTGCAGCAGGCCGATGAGTTGTCCAGCTTGCTGGCCGCGCTGAAACAACGTCAGCAAGAACTGGCCGACAAACATGGCCGCTATGTGCCGCTGGCGTTGAAGATCGCACCTGATCTGGATTCACATCAGATTCAGGAAGTGGCCGAACGTTTGATCACCCACAAGATTGATGCCGTGATCGCCACCAACACCACCTTGTCTCGTGTGGGCGTCGAGCATCACAAGAACGGGGCCGAGGCGGGTGGTTTGTCTGGCGCGCCGGTGCGGGCCAAGTCGACCTCGGTGATTCGCGAACTGGCCGAAGCGCTGGATGGCGCGCTGCCGATTATTGGCGTGGGCGGTATTTTGTCGGGTGACGATGCGGTCGAGAAAATTCACGCGGGCGCCGCGCTGGTGCAACTCTATAGCGGGATGGTTTATCGCGGGCCGGTATTGGTTGAAGAGTGCGCTGAGGCTATCGCTTCAATCCGTTATTAAGCGCGGTTTGCCGCGCCTTGGCCAAGGTGCCGCGCCAGATTCGATTTCCGGCCAAAGCAGGCCGGATTCAAGTGCTGGCGCTTTCTCATTGATTCATATGGCTTAATTGGCTTACTCGATAAGCCATATCGGTTATATGAATAGCAGGATATAAAGCTTGCCCGGTATATGCTGAAGTTAGATAATCCGGGCCTCGAATGACTGATTTATCGATATAGCGACCATTCTGACGATGGCATTGAATCATTACCTGTTATTGCTGGTCGGTGCCGTGCTGGTGAACAACGTGGTGCTGGTGCGTATTCTTGGCCTGTGCCCGTTTATGGGGGTTTCCAAAAAGCTGGAAGCCTCTATCGGCATGGGCATTGCCACCGCATTTGTGCTGACACTGGGCTCGGGCTCTTCCTGGCTGATTGACCAACTCCTGGTGAGCTGGCATCTGGAATACCTGCGCACACTGTCTTTCATTGTGGTGATTGCCGCGATCGTGCAGTTCACCGAGATGTTCATCCACAAAACCAGCCCGGTGCTGTACCAAGTGCTGGGCATCTACCTGCCGCTGATTACCACCAACTGCGCAGTGCTAGGCGTGCCGCTGATCAACTCGGCGCAGCGCTACAGCTTTACTGAGTCACTGGTTTTCGGCTTTGGTTCCTCCTTCGGTTTCAGCCTGATCCTGATCTTGTTTGCGGCAATTCGCGAACGACTGGATGGCGCTGACGTGCCTGCGCCGTTCAAGGGCACGCCAATCGCATTTATTACCGCCGGCTTTATGAGCCTGGCGTTCATGGGCTTCGCAGGCCTGGTGAAGTAACGTCTATCTATGCTTACCTTTACTCTTGCTCTCGCCATCATGGCGGCTTTGGCGGTACTGCTTGGCGCAGTGCTGGGCTGGGCTGCCATTCGTTACAAGGTCGACGAAGACCCGCTGGTTGATAAAATCGACGCCGTGCTGCCGCAAACGCAGTGCGGTCAGTGTGGTTTTCCTGGCTGCAAACCGTATGCCACCGCCATTGCCAATGACGAAGCAGACATCAACCGCTGCCCGCCGGGTGGCGAAGACGGTATTCGCAAGCTGGCCGATTTGCTCGGCAAAGAATTCAAACCGCTGAACGCAGAAAACGGCGAAGAAAAACCCCGCGCAGTGGCGATCATTGACGAAGCCACCTGTATTGGCTGCACTTTGTGCATCCAGGCTTGCCCGGTGGACGCAATTGTTGGCGCCGCCAAGCATCTGCATACCATTGTTTCAAGCGAGTGCACTGGTTGCGAGCTGTGTATCGCGCCATGCCCGGTGGATTGCATCTCCATGCAAACCGTTGGCGAAACCGTGACGACCTGGAAATGGCGTTATCCCGTCATTCCATTGACTGTAAAGGCCGCCGCATGAACGCCCGCGCTGAACTGGCCAATAATTTCTTTCCGTTTCACGGTGGCGTACATCCACCGGAACACAAAAACGAATCCACCGGCACGCCAATTATGGCAGGGCCAATCCCCAAGCAACTGGTGGTGCCGCTGCATCAAAGCATTGGCAATATCGCCAAGAGCCTGGTGGCGGTGGGTGATCTGGTGCTGAAAGGGCAGATGATTGCCGCAGCGGATGGCTCTGTCTCCGCCGCCGTGCATGCGCCCACATCCGGCAAAGTAGTAGCGGTTGGTCCGCAACTGGTGCCACATCCGTCCGGCTTGCTCGAGCATTGCATCACCATCGAAAGCGATGGTGAAGACCGCTGGATTGAACGCAACCGCTTTGACTGGCGCAATGCCGATGGCCGGGCGATTCGCGATTATTTGCGCGATATGGGCGTGGTGGGTCTTGGCGGCGCGGTATTTCCGTCGCACCTGAAAATTGGCGGGGCCAAAGAAGGCCTGGATACGCTGGTCATCAACGCGGCCGAATGCGAACCCTTCATTACCTGCGACGACATGCTGATGCGCGAACGCGCTGTGCAGATTGTCGAAGGCATCAAGATTGTTCAGCAACTGCTGCAAGCGCGGCAGGTGCTGATTGGCGTGGAAGACAACAAGCCCGAAGCTGTCGACGCCATGCGCGCGGCCATTGCGGTGTGCGAATTCCCGATTCAAGTGGTTGTGGTGCCGACGCTGTACCCGTCCGGTGGCGCCAAGCAACTGATCAAGTTGCTGACCAACAAAGAAGTCCCGTCCGGTGTGCGCTCTACCGATCTGGGCGTGCAGTGTTTCAACGTGGCGACGATCTACACCATTTATCGCGCCATGGAACACGCCGAACCGGTCATTAGCCGCGTGGTAACGCTGACCGGCAATGTCGAGCGTCCGGGCAATGTCGAGGCGCTGATCGGTACGCCGATTGATGACTTGCTGGCCTTTGCCGGTAACAAAGCTGATTCGGATGCCTATATCTACGGCGGCCCGATGATGGGCTTCGAGATTCCAGGTACGGATGTCGGTCTGTCCAAGGCCGGTAACTGCATCATCGCCAAGAGTGGCGCGCTATTCCCGCCCAAGCCGGTGGAAATGCCATGCATACGCTGCGGTAAATGCGCTGATGCATGCCCGGCAGAATTGCAGCCAATGGATCTTTACTGGTTCGGCAAGAGCAAGAACTTTGGCAAGGCGCAAGAACGCAATTTGTTTGATTGCATCGAGTGCGGTGCTTGCGCGTATGTATGCCCATCCAATATCCAGTTGGTGGATTACTTCCGCTTCTCCAAGTCGGAAATCTGGTCCGCAGAAAAGCTCAAGAAATCCGCCGATCAAGCGCGTGAACGCCACGAATTCCGCATCTTCCGTGAAGAACGCGAGAAGCGTGAAAAGGCCGAACGCCTGGCCGCAAAAGCTGCACAGAAGCATGATGCAGCCGCAGCTTCCAGCGATCCGGCCGATGCCGAACGCGCTGCCAAGATCAAAGCCGCCATGGAACGCGCTGCAGCCAAGAAGGTAGAAGCCGCTGCCGCGCAAGCGGGTGCTGATCCGCTGACGCCGGTTGATCCGGATGCCGTGAGCGTACCGGTGAGCGAAGCCGTTGCCGCACCTGCGCCAGAACCGGTAGTCAGCCAGCTTGATCCGGAAAAAGCCGAACGCATTCGTCTGGCCATGGAAAAACGCGCCGCCGAAAAAGCTGCACTGGACGCCTTGAGCCCGGAAGAAAAAGCGGCGCGTGACGCTGAAAAGAAAGCAAAAATTGAAGCTGCGATGGCGGCTGCTGCCGCCAAGAAAGCGGAAAAAGCCGCAGCGCAAGCACAGCAAGACAAGAGCGAGTAACCGCTTGATGCCTGATGTCCGCACGCAGCCCAAAACATAAAGAAAAGCTCAACCGACGATGAACACATCCCCGTTCTTTATCAAACCCACGCCACTGCAAGTGGTCATGTTCAAGGTCGCCGCCGCGCTGGTCCCGGCGATTGTGGTTTACACATGGTCCTTCGGCATTGGCATTCTGGTGCAAATTGCACTGGCGACGGCCACTGCGCTGGCGACTGAAGCGTTCTGCCTGAAGCTGCGCGGCTATCCGATCAAGCCGTTTGTGACTGATGGCTCGGCCATTGTCACTGCATGGTTGATGGCGTTGTCGTTCCCGCCGCTGGCTCCATGGTGGATGATTGTGGTGGCTGCTGCGTTGTCGATCAGTCTGGCCAAGCACATGTACGGTGGCTTGGGCCAGAACACCTTCAATCCGGCCATGGTTGGTTTTGCCATCATGATCGTGTCTTTCCCGGCGCAGATGTCGCGCTGGGCCGCGCCATTGGGTGTGGCACCGCAGAGCATGGATTGGTCCGCGCAATTGTCGTGGATTTTCTCCGGCCAGTTGCCTGCCGGTTTGACGTTTGATGCCGTGGCCTCGGCCACGCCGCTGGATACCGTCAAGACTCAGCTGATGCAACACGCCAGCATGAGCAATATCTTTCACGAGCCGCTGTTTGGCATGATCGGCGGCGTGGGTACAGAATGGATTACCGCCGCGTACTTGCTGGGTGGTTTGTACCTGTTGTGGCAAAAGCTGATCCCTTGGCAGATTCCGGTGACTTTCCTGGCGGTGCTGGGCGGCATGGCGGGGATTTTCCACCTGGTTGACCCGGCACATTACACCTCGCCGATGTTCCACTGGTTCAGCGGTGCGGCCATGCTCGGCGCCTTCTTCATCGTGACTGATCCGGTAACTGGCCCGACCACGCCGCTGGGCCGCGTTATTTTTGCAGCGCTGATTGGCTTGCTGACATATTTGATCCGCGTGTTTGGTGGTTATCCGGACGGCGTGGCGTTTGCTGTGCTGATCATGAACCTAGCCGCACCGTTTATTGACCAATACACCCAACCTGCTGTGTTTGGTCGCAAAGGCAAACAGAAAAACGCCGGGGCCAAATCATGAAGACGATGGTTGCCAATGGCGTGCGTGGCGCGCTGACTTTGCTGGCGTTTACGAGTGTGTTCACGGCCTTGATGGCGGGAACCTACGCGCTGACCAAAGACATTGTGGACAAGAACCAGGCGGATGCAGAACGCGCCTTGATTGCCCAGGTACTTCCGGCCGGGTCGTACGACAATAATCTGCTAGCCGATAAAACCATGGTGCCCAAGGCTGAAGCGGCCGAATTGGGTAACGCCGACGCGTCCCCGATTTATCTGGCCAAAAAAGCCGGGAAAACAGTAGGTGCCGTAGTTGAAGCCACCGCCCCGGATGGTTATGCCGGCAAGATCAAATTGCTGATCGGCGTGGCACCTGATGGCCAGGTCCTGGGTGTGCGCGTGGTAGATCACAAAGAAACACCCGGTCTGGGCGATTATATTGATTCCAAGATTTCGAACTGGATAGACCAGTTCAATGGCAAA
This sequence comes from Silvimonas sp., assembly GCF_031291215.1. Taxonomy (NCBI): domain Bacteria; kingdom Pseudomonadati; phylum Pseudomonadota; class Betaproteobacteria; order Neisseriales; family Chitinibacteraceae; genus Silvimonas; species Silvimonas sp. The sequence goes on along the minus strand of NZ_JARLJK010000064.1, from coordinate 322,682 downwards.
GGCTTGGGTAATCCCCCGCTGGAACGCTGGAAAGTGAAAAAAGATGGTGGTGACTTTGATAGTCACGCCGGTGCAACAATCAGCCCGCGCGCGGTCGTTAAAGCGCTGGGCAAAACCCTGGTTTACGTCACTGCGCACAAAGCGCAGTTGTTTGGAGGCGCTGCATCATGATTACCCGCGACGAAGTCCGTGCGATCACCAACAACGGGGTGTGGAAGCAAAACCCCGGCGTAGTGCAGATTCTGGGTATGTGTCCAACGCTGGCGATGACGACTTCCTTCGTCAATGGCACCAGTCTGGGCATTGCCACTGCGCTGGTCATGGCATGTTCCGGCGGCGCCGTAGCGCTGTTACGCCAGTTTGTGCCGAACGAACTGCGCAACCCGATCTACATCCTGATCATTGCCGCCGTGGTGACCGTGGTGCAGCTGGCCATGAATGCCTATATGCATGCGCTGTACAACGTGCTGGGCATTTTTATTCCGCTGATCGTGACCAACTGCATTGTGCTGGCCCGGGCTGAGGCGTTTGCCTCCAAGAACGGCGTGATCCAGTCCACCATGGATGGTTTCATGATGGGGATAGGCGGCACCGTAGTGCTGGCAATGCTGGGCGGCGCGCGTGAAATTCTCGGCAAAGGCACGCTGTTCTCGGGCATTGATCTGGTGTTTGGTGCCTCGGCCAAAGCCTGGGTGCTGCACATCATTCCGGCAGACTGGAACTATCAATTCCTGTTCATGATCCTGCCACCGGGCGCATTCATTGGCCTCGGTTTGCTGGTGGCTGGCAAGGCCGCGCTGGATCGTCGCGCTGACGCCGCTGCCCGTCGCCGCGAGGCCGCCGCTTCCACCCCGCTGGCCGCCTGATACCGGGCCGCCATGCTATACGGGCTGGCGATCATTCTCGGGTTTCTGGTCGCCGGTGAAGCTGCCAGTAACTTTCTGCACTTGCCGCTGCCGGGCACCGTCTCAGGCATGATTCTGTTGCTGGTCTGGTGCCTGCTACGCAAAGGCGCCGATCAGCGAGTGGCCCAAGCGGCTACCGGTCTGCTGCGTTATCTCGGACTGTTCTTCTTGCCTGCAGGCGCAGGCTTGCTCGAGCTATCTGGTTTGCTGCGCGAGCAGGGCGCTGCCATGGCTGCGGTGCTGGTGTTGTCCACCGCGATCACCTTGCTGGTTACTGCATTGGTGCTGGCGTGGTTGCTGCGCCGACGCAACCCTCAGGGTGATTACCCCTCATCTGGCGAGGGCGAAGCATGATGAATGGCTGGCAAGCGCTGCAGACCTTCCCGGCCACCTGGATCGCGCTGACCTGCGCGGCGTACCTGCTGGCGGAATTTCTCTATCTCAAATCTGGCCGTTTTCCGTTACTGAACCCCGTGTTGGTGGGCATTGTGCTGGTCATGGCGACGTTGCTCGCCTGTGGCGTGCCATATCGGGTGTACTTCGAACAGGCCAGGTTGATTCATTTCTTGCTGGCGCCAGCCACGGTCGCGCTGGCAATTCCGCTCTACGTCAATATCCAGCGCATGAAAGCCATTGCCGGGCCGTTGCTGATTGCCGTTGGCGTGGGCAGTGTGGTGGGGATTCTCTCTGCATTGCTTTTGGGCCAGTGGTTTGGCTTGTCACATCAAGTCTTGATATCGTTTGCCCCCAAGTCTGTAACGACTCCGATTGCAATGGCACTTTCGGCCAAGTCCGGCGGGTTGCCATCACTCACGGCGGGGATCGTAATCGTCACTGGCATTTGTGCTGCAATCTTGTTGGTGCCACTGCTACGAGTGTTGCGCATACACGATGAGGTCGTGTACGGCGTGGCCGTGGGTGTTGCCGGGCATGGCATTGGCACGGCGCGGGCTTTTCAGCTCTCAGAAACAGCCGGGGCGTTTGCCGGGCTGGCGATGGGTTTGAATGGGGTGCTGACTTCTTTACTGCTACCGCTGATTCTTGCTTTGCTGGCATGAGCAGTCGGCAGCAAGATCAGGCCAATTCTTCAAAAGCAGAGCTGGCTGGCAAATCCGGCTGGTAAGCACTGACTTGCCGCTCCGCCAGCGTGTGGCGGGCCGCAATTTTATTCATGGCTTCGTCTTCCATTGCCTGCGCCTCGGCGGCCACGCTCAGTTCTTCGGGTGACGGCGTTGCCGGTCCTAAGGTAGCGGCCATAATGATGCGGGCTTTGCGCAGCGTCTCTTCTGGCGTGCGCCCCCGTAGCAAATCAATTTTTCTGCGGCCAAACACCACCGAGCGCATGCCGTCGGGCTCAACGGTCAGTTGATAGCGCGGTGCCCCAGGCAACACTGCCATGGGTTTTGGTTCTTGCGGGATATCGTCGGCGTGCGGTGATCGCGACGGGTGTTCTTGCTGGCGCCGTTGTGAGTGCCCATCGGCTTCAACGCCAGAGTCGTCGCGGCTGGCGCGTGCCTGTCCTCGTTCGCCCTCGGCTTGGCGGGTATCACCAGCGGTCCCGCTGCCGGTCGGCGCCACATGTTCAGACGCAAGCGGAGCACGCAGGCTGGCCGCCAGGATCGGTGCAGCGACTACGGTCGGGGCGGTTGGTGTCACTGGCGCGGTGTTGGCCACGGCCGGAACTCCTTGAATCCAATCATCTTATTGTAACGATTGGTCTGTTTTAGTCCCGCTTTGTCAGTGGTTTTTGCAAATTCAAGTGATAAGCGGTCGCCGGGTCTCAGACTTTCAGTAGTGCCTCGCGCCCCGGCAGCCAGCGTTCCAGATGAGCCTCAGCGATTCCTTTTTGCCCGGCCAGCAGCGTTTCTGCGGCTTCGCGGGCGGCGTCGAGCAAGTCGGCATCGCGTTCCAGATCGGCAAAGCGCAGCATGGGCACGCCGGACTGACGCACCCCTGCCAATTCACCTGGGCCGCGCAATTCCATATCCTGGCGGGCGATTTCGAAGCCATCGGTGTTTTCGTAGATCACTCGCAGCCGCGCCTTGGCGTTTTCCGATAGCGGGCCGCTGTACAGCAACACGCACAGCGAGGCGTGCGCACCCCGGCCTACACGGCCGCGCAATTGGTGCAGTTGCGACAAGCCCATGCGCTCGGCGTGTTCAATCACCATCAGGCTGGCATTGGGCACGTCCACGCCAACTTCAATCACCGTGGTGGCGACCAGTACCTGGATTTTGTTAGCGAGAAAGTCCTCCATCACCGCTGCTTTTTCCTCGGTCTTCATACGGCCGTGAATCAGGCCGACCGCAATGCCATTGAGTTCTTCGGTGAGCGTCGCGTGGGTATCAACGGCGGTTTGCAGCTGGATGGCTTCGGATTCTTCAATCAGCGGGCACACCCAATACACCTGGCGGCCTTCATCGACCTTGGCGGCGATGCGCTCGATGACTTCATCACGACGCGAGTCGGAGATCAGTTTGGTGACAATTGGCGTGCGGCCAGGCGGCAACTCGTCGATCACGCTCACATCCAGATCAGCGTAAAAGCTCATGGCCAGCGTGCGCGGGATCGGCGTGGCCGACATCATCAGTTGATGTGGGCTATTGCCTTTTTCGCGCAGTGCCAGCCGTTGCGCCACACCAAAGCGATGCTGTTCATCGACAATCGCCAGCCCCAGATTGGCGAATTCCACCTGGTTCTGAAACAGCGCATGCGTACCGACAATCAACGGTGCGGTACCGAGTGCGGCATCTTCCAGTGCGGCGCGTTTGGCTTTGGCTTTAAGGCTGCCGGTCAGCCACGCTACGCGGACATTGAGCGGCTCAAACCAGGCGGCCAGCTTGCGATAATGCTGCTCGGCCAGAATTTCAGTGGGGGCGAGAAACGCCACCTGGTAGCCGCATTCAATGGCTTGGCAGGCGGCCAGCGCGGCCACCACGGTTTTACCGGCGCCGACGTCACCTTGCAGCAAACGCTGCATCGGATGCGACTGGCCCAGATCCGTATAGATTTCGTTGAGTACTTTGCTCTGCGCGCCAGTCAGGCCAAACGGCAAACTGGCCATCAACTGTTTGGCCAGTTTGCCTTTGGGGCGCAGCACAGGCGCGTCTTTCTCACGCCGCGCCGCGCGAGCCATGCGCAGGCTCAGTTGCTGGGCCAGCAACTCATCAAACTTCAGCCGCCGCCACGCCGGATGGATGCGTTCGGTGAGCTGGATATTGGGGATGTCAGGCGTCGGGTTGTGCAGTAACAGCACACTGCTGCGAAAGTCGGGCAGACCCAGCGGATCGTAAATGGCCTCGGGTAGCGTGTCACGCAGAGTGCAGCCCGCCAGCGCCTGATGGATCAGCTTGGTGATCTGGTGCTGCGCCAGCCCGGCCGTGGTGGGATAAACCGGGCTGAGTGCCTCGTTCAACTGGGTGCGGTCCGAAATACTGCGGATTTTCGGGTGGACCATTTCATCCCCCCAAAAACCATGGCGCACCTCGCCATACAGCCGTACTTTTTTGCCAACGGTGAGTTGTTTGGCCTGGCTGGGATAAAAGTGGATCAACCGCACCACCAGCACACCGCTGGCATCGCTGACGCGGGCGACCAGTTGTTTGCGCGGGCGGAACTGGATATCGCAACTTTGTACTTCACCTTCCACCAGCGCGGGCGCGCCAAACGGGGCTTCGGCAATAGCGAATAACTGCGTTTCGTCTTCATAACGCAGCGGCAAATGCAAAACCAGGTCGAAAGCACGCGTCAGGCCCAGCTTGGCCAGCTTTGCTTTCAGGGCAGGGGCGAGTTGCGCAAAATCCATAACGGGTGGGCGTGAACGCTCGTTCTATTGGGCGCTACTGTAGCGGGTTTGCGGGTTGCGCCGCAAACAAAACCGTTCAAACCGCATGACAAAGCGTAGGGTTTGCAGACTTTGTCTGCGAACGCGTCCAGTGCGGTGCGCATTAATGCGCACCCTACGCGTGTTATCGGCTGGGCTGTTTCCCTGTTACTGCACCTTTACTGCCGGGGTTCTGGCGGAAAGTTGTTTGTAGATCAACTGCTGGCGTTTTTCTTCCAGGCGTTTTTTGATTTCCGGCATGGCTGCCAGAGTGGCGCGCTCGCCTTCGAGGATGGCCTGGTTTTTCTGGTCAAAATCGCTCGGGCCAATCTGCCCGACCTTGGGGCGGATGATGACATCGGCGCGCGCCAGTTCTTGTTCGCCCAGCTTCTGGCCCATGATGGCAATCGACTGGGTAACGATACTGACCATGCTGCCCGGGGCTTTGCCATTGGCTTTGGCCGAGATATCCACCGCAATCACAAAGTCCGCGCCCAGTTGTTTGGCGGCATCGACCGGCACCGGGCTGACCACACCGCCATCCACATAATGCTTGCCGGAGATCAGTACGGGTTCGAACACGCCGGGAATGCTGCTGGAAGCGCGCACGGCCTGGCCGGTATTGCCGCGTACAAACACGGCTCGATTACCGGTTTCCAGTTCGGTCGATACGGCGGCAAACGGTTTGTTGAGTTTTTCCAGTGGCCGGTTGTTAACCAGTTGGTTCACAAAGTCCTGCAGCTTCTGGCCTTTGACCAACCCGCCGGATAATAGACTCACATCGCGCACTGACGATTGATCCAGCGAGAAAGCACGTTCCTGCAGGGCGAAAGCATCCATACCGCTGGCGTACAGGCTGCCGACCACGCTACCCGCACTGGTGCCGGAGACGACATCCGGCGAAATGCCATTGGCTTCCAGCATCTTGATGACGCCGATATGGGCAAAGCCCTTGGCCGCACCACCACCCAGCGCCAGACCCACACGAACCTTCACCGGTGGCAATGGCGGCAGCGCGGCAACTACGGCGGGCGGTGGCGTGGTGCCACAGGCGGCCAGCAGCGCGGTGACTGCCAGAATGGCGGTCAGGGATTTGAACGGGTGCTGCAATTTCATAGGTCTTCCAGAGATTCAACAAACGCAGTACGACCATCGCACCGCCATTTCACATCTAGGTGGTACAGCCGGATGCCGTAAACACGTTGCGGATCATCGGCATACGCCGGGCGCGGGTCTTGGGCAAGCACTTCAATAATCAGTTCGCGCAGGTCGGGATATTTAGGCTGCGCAGCCAGGCACTGCTGGTCGGCCTGCTCACTGAAGGCGACGGCCAGGCGTTCGGGTTCGCCACCGACAAAGCCGCTGCGCGCATCGGGTTGGCTTTCGACGTACGGAATATAGGGTTTGATATCGAGGATAGGTGTGCCGTCAACCAGATCCACCCCTCGAAAAGTCAGCTTCACCCCGGCGCCGGTATCGATGGCCGCCAGTTCAACCAGCGACAAGCCAATCGGGTTTGGCCGAAATGGTGAACGGCAGGCAAATACGCCAACGCGCTGATTGCCACCCAGTCGCGGTGGGCGCACGGTGGGGCTCCACTGGCCTGCAGTCTGGTGAAACACAAAGGTCAGCCACACGTGGCTAAAGGCCTCCAGCCCGCGCACGGCCTCGGCGCGATCATAAGGGGCGATCAGTTGCAGTTCACCGGTGGCGTGCGGGGCCAGGCTGGGCTGGCGCGGAATGCCGAACTTGTCGGCGAACGGCGTGCGCAGATAGCCAATTGGGGCGAAAGAATAGGTGTCTTGAGTCACGGGGGGCGATTTTGCCACTGTGGCCGCCATTTGCCCATGACAGCCGTTGAGTGGCGGGGCGCAGGCCTGCTCAAGTAATGGATGGTCTTGTTGTGTGCACAAAACAAAACAAGCCCCAAACGGGGCTTGTCAGCTGACGGAGGCAGATCGCCAATGCCTAGCGCGCGCCGCCCAGCACGCCAACCAGTTGGTTGTAGCGCTTGTAGAGGGCTTTTTCTTTACCGGCCGAGGCGTCGGGGCTGGATTGCTTGTCCAGCGTCAGGCGGAACAGATCGTAGAACAATTGCAGATCGGTGACTTCACGCAACTGGCGGTTGGATGAAGGCAAAAAACCGGACAACTCATCGGCGTAATACAGCTTCTCTTTTTCATGCATGGCATTGGCGCCAGTGCGGCCATAGTTCAAGAAAAAGTTACTGATCTTCTGTTTGAGCCCGGCCGACAAATCTTTGCGCATGATCAGCGGATCGTACGAGAACGGCGGGGATTTCCAGATCACGCGCAGATTCTGGTAATCGCGCGGATATTTGTCGTGCAGCTTTTCCAGATCGTCGCTATTGGTTGCAGCCACATCCGTGCGCTTGTCGACCAGTGCCCGGAAATTATCTTCGCTTGCGCCGTAAGTGACGTCCTTGAAGAAGGGCTCAATCAGCACGTTGTTCTTGGCAAAGGCGTAGTACTGCGGAATCAGATATCCGGCCGTCGAGTCCCGTGTGCCGGTGGCATAACGCCAGCGTTTGGGCGAGCGCAGCACTTCATCCAGCGAGGCCGGGCCGTCTTTGCGGGTCAGCAGTACCGAGCGGAACTCCGACACACCACCAGTGAGCGCCAAACGGGCAAAAATCTCGCCTTGGTTCTGTTCCACAGTACTCAGTGCCGCCTGGGTACCCAGACGCGCAATCTGGATATGGTTTTGCGCAAATTCGCTGAGCAGCTCTTGTTCGGTCTTTACCGCGACCAGCCGGGCGCTTTGCCCGGTGGCTTTGGCCAGATCGTCCACAATGGGCTGCCAGTCGGCCTGGGCTTCTTCGGTGCCGCGTCCCGCCAGAATGCCTACTACAATTTCAGCGTGCGCTGAGACGGTAACAAGCGACAGGGTTAGCATAAGTGCGCGCAATAACATGACCCTTGGCCTTATCGGTTTTTTGTAAGCGGGCAAGCTTATAGCGCCTGTGTGACCCTATTGTGACAAGTTTGAAACGTCTGTTTGAACGCGTCGTAACGGCGCATCGCTGGCTGGTTTGAATTCCCTTTTCATCAAGGAGCAACTGTCATGCCGTTAGTCAATATCAAGATCGCTGGTGAGTTGAGTCGCGATCAAAAGAAGCAAATCGTCGAGGAAATCACCGGCACGATGGAGCGGCTGGCCCACAAGCCTCGCCAGTACGTGGTGGTGAATTTTGATGAGACCAAAGAAGAGAACTGGGGCTGGGGTGGAGTGATGCTGGATGGCAAAGGCTAGCGCGTTGCAACTGCGTCCAGATGCAGCAAAGTCAGGCCCGTTGCCAGGGCGGCATCGGGCCTGAAGATGTGGAAAGTGCCTTAGTGCTTGAACGGCACGCCGAGCGCATCAGTGAGCGGGCCATTGATATAGTCGGCCAGCTCGTTCAGCCGTCGTTGCAGGGCCACGATTTCGCCGCGACTGGCTCCCGGGTTGCGTGCAAAGCTCTCCGGTAACGCAGTCAACGCCAGGCGGGTATTGACCAGTTGATCGTGCAAGGCATCGACCACGGCACTCTGGCCGCGCGAAGCCAGCAGGTCATCAAAGCCGATTCCGGACGGTGAGCCGAACAGCACGTATTCGATACCGTCAATACTGGCCGCAATACCCGCCTTACTGGTGTCCGAGCGCCAACCAGGAAAGTCCGCTGGCGGTGGATCAAGTTCGCCTGCTGCCAGTTGATGGTCGGCAATAACGCGCGCACCGCTGGCGGCGTGGCTGATTGCTTCGGTGAGGTACGGCGTGTGGTAGGCGGGATTCTGTGTCAATCCGTCGTGCAGTGAGTTCCACTCGTAAATCAGCGTCTGGCCACGGCGCGCCAGTCCCAAAGCAATCCAGCGCCCGAACTGGCACGTCTTGCCCCGCTGCAGCGCAGGTAAAGGGGACACTTTGCCGTCGCCAAACAGCAACTGTTCCAGCGCGGGCAAGCCGCTGGCACCGAGCGCAATGCCTGCGGTCTCGAAAATGGCTTTGGGTGTGGCAGGGTCATCCGGCGTGGTGAGGATGGCCTTTTTCAGAATGGCCTCATCTACCGGGCCGCCTTCAAACAATGATTGCACGGCAGTTTGCCGATTCGGGCCCAAGTGCAGCGGTGCGATGCGATTCCACGTATTGCTGGTGTCTTTCCAAGCCACTTGCGCGGCTTGCAGGGTGGTTTGATCCGGACTGGCGCACAGCTCGGTCATGCGCTGACCCAATTGCGCGGTGTTATTAGCCAGCGCGCGCTGGGCCGGCATGGCGACGTCATTGAACAAACTCAGCGTCAACTCAGATAGCGGTACTTTGGGCGTATCTGCCAGCACCGGGCCGGCAAGCAGTACGCTGAACAGAACGATAAAGCGATACCCCATGGTGGATCCATCCGTCTTGTGCCGGAAGCCGTCGCCGTACGCGCGGCGTATCCGTTTGTTTTGATGATTGTTCCTTCACACTGCGGGGCTCATCATAACCTGAGTATGCAAGCCCAGGAATGCCCGCCGGATTCCTTGATTTTTGGCGTTGGGCGGGCGACACTGGCGCGCTCTGATGTGATCGAAATGGATGCAATGCAATGGCTTTTTATTTTCGCCCCGACGACGTACCAGAATTACAAGGCCTGACTCGCTGGGAACAGCGCGTATTGCTGCGCGGTACCTTCGTTAAAGAACGGCTGATTTCCACCGTGGTATTGCTGCTGATCGTGCTGGCTTCGGTCGAATTCCTGGTTAACCCGCTGGTGCATCAGTTTGTGCCAGGTGTTAGCAATAGCTCACTGCCGTATATGGCGATTTTGCTGGTCTGGCTGTTTTTGCTGATCTGGCTGCGCGATACGGTGATGATGAATCTGCTGCGCAACAAGATTGGCGCCCGCCGCGCCCAGCTTGAGGCTGCTGCGCCGGTCAGTGATGCTGCCAATGAATAAGTTGTTTGCAGGTCTTGCGCTGGCCTTTGCCGCCATAGCCCCCGCTCATGCACTCACCGTGGCCATTGATGTCGGCCATTATCTGGATGCGCCCGGCGCAACCAGTGCCTATGGCGTGACCGAATTTACCTACAACAGCAAACTGGCCGATGTACTCACCGAGCGCATGCTGCTGGCTGGTTACGCGGTACGGTTGATCGGTGATGACGGCGCCAGCAAAGACCTGCAAAAACGTGCCAAGGCTGCAGAAGGCACCGATGTGTTTATCTCGCTACATCATGACTCTACCCAGCCCCAGTTTTTGCAGGAGTGGGAAGTCGACGGCGAGAAGCACAAATATTCTGATCGCACGCACGGGTTCTCCGTGTTCGTCAGCAAGCTCAACCCCAAGTACGACCGTAGCGTGGACTGCGCCCGGGCCGTGGGCAAGCAGATGAAAGCGGGCGGGTTTGAGGTAAACACCAGCCACGCCGACAAGCTCGAAGGCGAGAGCCGGGAGTGGGTCGATCAATCGGCGGGTGTATATGCGGCTGATTTTGTGGTGCTGCGTGCCACCACCATGCCGGCGATTCTGCTGGAGTCTGGCGTGATCGTGAATCGCGTCGAGGCCAAAACGCTGGACCAGACCGTGACCCGCAACAAGATTGCCGATGCGGTGATTGCGGCTTTGGGTGAGTGCATGAAAAAGTAAATGGTGGAGGAGGGCGAAGGGGGAGCCTGTAAGTTCTGCCGACTCTCGCCCAACCTTTACATCGTCATTCCCGCCAAGGGGCCGCCCAGGTCGAGAACAACGAAATAAGGGATATGCCCAGTCCGCAGGCACTTACTACCGAAGCCACCTCACACCTCCTCCCTCACTCCGGCTACAATTGGCGGTTTGCTGATTCCAACATACCGACCCAACCATGCGTACCTCCCAGTTTTATCTCAATACCCTGAAAGAAGCGCCTTCCGAGGCGGAACTGACTTCGCACAAACTGATGGTGCGTGCTGGCTTGATCAAGAAGCTGGGCTCGGGCCTGTACACCTGGATGCCGTTGGGCCTGCGCGCGCTGCGCAAGGTGGAAACCATCGTGCGCGACGAGATGAACAAGGCCGGCGCGCAAGAAATGCTGATGCCAACCATCCAGCCTGCCGAACTGTGGCATGAAACCGGCCGCTGGGCCGTGTTTGGCCCGCAAATGCTCAAAATCAAAGATCGCCATGACCGCGATTTTTGTTACGGCCCGACGCATGAAGAAGTCATTACCGACATCGCCCGTTCCGAAGTGCGCTCTTACAAGCAACTGCCGCTGAATCTGTACCAGGTACAGGTGAAGTTCCGCGACGAAATCCGCCCGCGTTTTGGCGTGATGCGTGCGCGTGAATTCGTGATGAAAGATGCGTACTCGTTTGATGCCGATTTTGATGCGCTGCAAGTCAGCTATCAAAAAATGTACACCGCGTACTCCAACGTCTTTAATCGTTTGGGCCTGAAGTTCCGTGCGGTAGCGGCGGATTCTGGCGCGATTGGTGGCGATGGCAGCCATGAATTCCAGGTGCTGGCCGACGCTGGTGAAGACTTGCTGGCCTACAACCCGGATTCGCAATACGCCGCCAACGTTGAACTGGCTGAAGCGCTGGCGCCGACCACACCGCGTGCCGCTGCCGCAGAAACCATGCGTGACGTCGATACGCCCAAGCAAACCACATGCGAAGCCGTGGCCCAACTGCTGGAGATCGGCATTGAGCGCACTGTCAAACTGATCGCGCTGGTCACTACTGAAGGCCAGTTCGTGATCGTGCTGCTGCGTGGCGATCATTCGCTGAACGAAGTCAAACTGGGCAAGGTTGAGGGCATCGGCGAGTTCCGCTTTGCCACCGAAGAAGAAATCCGCGCTCGTTTCAATTGCCCGCCCGGTTTCCTTGGTCCGGTGAATATCGATGCGGATATCAAAGTGATTGCCGACCGTACCGTTGCGGTCATGAGCGACTTTGTTTGCGGCGCCAACAAGCCCAAGTTCCACTTGGCTGGCGTCAACTTTGGGCGTGATCTGCCAGAGCCACACATTGTTGCCGACGTTCGCAACGTGATTTCGGGTGATCCTTCGCCAGATGGCCAAGGCAAGCTGGAACTGTGCCGTGGTATTGAAGTCGGCCATATCTTCCAGTTGCGCACCAAGTATTCCGAAGCCATGAATGCGACCTTTGTTGGTGAAGACGGTCAGGCCAAGTTCTTTGAAATGGGCTGCTACGGCATTGGCGTATCGCGCATTGTGGCGGCGGCCATTGAACAGAACTACGACGATCGCGGCATTATCTTTACCCAAGCCATGGCACCGTTCAGCATTGCCGTGGTGGCGGTTGGTTATCACCGTTCCGAAGCGGTCAAAGCCGCTGCCGACCAACTGTATGCCGATCTGCAAGCCGCTGGCGTAGACGTGCTGCTGGACGATCGCAACGAGCGCCCGGGTTCGATGTTTGCCGATATGGAACTGATCGGCATTCCGCATCGCATCACCATTGGTGACAAGGGTCTGGCTGATGGCATGGTCGAATACGTAGCGCGTGCTGGCGGCGAAATGCAGAAAGTGGCGCTGGCCGATGCGGTTGCCTTTGCCCAAAAGCAACTGGCTTGATCGGGTAACCGGTAGGGCGGGGGTAATCCGTCATAAACAGTTTCGTAGCCCGGATGGAGCCCGCAGGGCGGGAATCCGGGATCGCAATGCATCAACCGGCAATCCTGCATCTGGATTTGCCAATATCGCATCCCGGATTCCCGCGAAGTTTATGCCGAGAATCGGCCTCCATCTGGCTACAAGGCTTGTTGCCATCTGAGTTGTGAATGAACAATCCGTATTTCGACGAACCGCTGGTGCTGGTCGATCTGGAAACCACCGGCGCCAATGCCGCGTTTGATCGCATCACCGAAGTCGGTATCGTGCAGATCGACGAGCGTGGCGCCCGCGTCTGGGCCAGCCTCGTCAATCCGCAGCGTACTATCCCACCATTCATCCAGAGCCTGACCGGCATTAACGACGCCATGGTCGCCAACGCACCGACGTTTGCCGAAATCGCCGAAGAAGTGCTGCTCAAGCTGCATGGTCGGGTGTTTGTGGCACACAACGCGCGCTTCGATTACGGCTTTCTCAAAAACGAATTCAAACGCCTGGGCTTGCCATTTCGCTCGCGCGTGCTGTGCACGGTAAAGCTCTCGCGCAAGTTGTATCCGGCGGAGCACAAGCACAGTCTGGATACGCTGGTGGCGCGGCATGGTCTGGTCATTGAAGGCGATCGTCACCGGGCGCTGACCGATGCCATTCTGTTGCAACAATTTCTGGATGCCGCCCAGCGCGACCACGGCGCGCCCGTAGTGCGCGAGGCGATTGCCGACCTGACGCGGCAACCGGCATTGCCACCTGCCATTGACCCGAGCGTGATCGATGACATCCCCGAAACACCCGGCGTTTACCTGTTTTATGGCGAGAACGACGCGCTGTTGTATGTCGGCAAAAGCACCAGCATTCGCAAACGAGTGTTAAGCCATTTTTCGTCGGATCATCGGGCCAATAAAGAATTGCAGATTGGTCAGCAAATCCGCCGGATTGATTGGCAGGAAACCGCGGGTGAACTCGGTGCGCTGTTACTGGAAATGCAGCTGATCAAAACCCGGCTGCCGATCTTTAACCAGCAATTACGCCGTACCCGTGAGCTATGTGCCTGGCACCTGACTGAGGTTGATGGCTCGCTGCTACCCAAACTGGTGGCGATGGATGAGCTTGATCTGGCCAGCGAAAGTTTGCGTCAGCAGTTTATCTTTGGGCCATTTCGCAGCAAGCGCGAGGCGCAGAACACACTGACCAAGATCGCCGATGCACACGGCTTATGCCGCCAATTGCTGGGGTTGGAAAGCAAACCCAAGTCAGGCTCTGGTCCGTGCTTTGGCAATCAGTTGCGTCAATGCCGTGGTGCCTGCGTGGGCAAAGAGCCGCTGTCGCTACATAACGCCCGCATTCTGGCCGCGCTGGCCAAACACAAGCTGGCGCTGTGGCCTTATGCCGGGCCGGTTGGGCTGGTAGAAGGCAAGGGCGAGAGCGAAGTGATGCAGGTGGTGGACCACTGGTGCTGGCTGGGCACGTTGCAAGATGTCAGTGAACTGGCTGAGCTGGTCGCCAATCCGCGCCCGGCGTTTGATATTGATACCTTCAAGTTGATCCAGACCGAAATCAAGCGTGGGCGCTTTCGGGTGGTACCGCTGGTTTAACGTGGTCAGGCTTGCCAGCTGGGGCTGACATCGCTGCGCAATAACCGGAACGGCTCCGGCGGTGCTACGCCATAGCCTTGCGCATAATCCACGCCCATGTCGCGCAGGGTGTCGGCAATGGCCTGGTTTTCCACAAATTCGGCGACTGTCTTTTTGCCCATCAAATGGCCAATCTCGTTAATGGCACCGACCATGGCGCGGTCGATCGGGTCACTCAGCATGTCTTTGACAAAGCCACCGTCAATTTTCAGGTAATCCACCGGCAGATGCTTGAGATAGCCGAACGACGACATGCCCGCGCCAAAATCATCCAGCGCAAACTTGCAGCCCAACTCAGACAGTTGCTGCATGAAATGGGTGGCGCGCGTCAGGCTGGCGATGGCGCTGGTTTCGGTGAGCTCGAAACACAAGCGTGAGGCGTCCACGCCGCTGCGTTTGATCTGGTCCAGCACGTAACCGAGGAAATGTTCGTCGCCAATGGAAGTGCCCGACAGATTGATGGCACAGATTGCCAGCGGTTCCAGCCCGGCGCGGTCGCGGGCGCTGAGCGTTTCCAGCGTATTGCGCAACACCCAGCGGTCGATCTCCGGCATCAGGTTGTAGCGCTCTGCGGCAGGGATGAACGCCATGGGCGGGATCATCTGGCCTTGGTCATCGCTTAAGCGCAGCAGCACTTCCACATGACGTCTGCCTTGTTCGCCCTTGAGGCTGACGATTTCCTGCGCATACAGCCGAAACTGGTTTTTCTCGAGTGCCCGGCGCAAGCGGTTAACCCATTCCATCTCGCCGTGACGCTGACTGACTTCGCTGTCTTGTGGCGAATACAGCTGCATGCGATTACGGCCTTTTTCCTTGGCCATATAACAGGCGGCGTCGGCGGCGCGCAGTGCTTCTTCCGGTGTCATCGAGGCATCGGCCATTTCGACGAGACCGATACTCACGCCCACCGTGAATGACTGACTACCGAAGGAGAACGGGAAGTCCAGCACCGTTTGCCGTAGCGTTTCAGCGATGCGGGTAGCGGCATCGATGGAGCAGTTTTCCAGCAATACGCCAAATTCATCGCCACCGATGCGAGCCAGCGTGTCGGATTGGCGCAGATGCTGCTGCAACACCCCGCTAAGCTGCCGTAGCAATTCGTCGCCGGCGGCATGTCCACAGGTATCGTTGACGATCTTGAACTGGTCCAGATCCATAAACATCAGCGCGTGCTCGGCGGCACGTTGCACCAGGCGCGCATGCAAGGCCGATAAGCGCCGCTCGAACTCGCGCCGGTTCACCAGCCCGGTGAGGGCATCGTGGCTGGCTTGCCAGGACAGGCTGGCGGCGTATTGCCGCTCACGCGTGACGTCATGCAGCACCAGCACCACGCCGGTTACCCGGCCGTCGCGGTCATGCACCGGCGCGATGGCACGGTTGACCGATATCTCAGAGCCATCGTTGCGTACCAAATTCAGGTCGCGATCCATCGGTGCGGCTTCGTAATGCCGAATCTCGCCCAGTAACGACACCGCGGCATTTTCATGCCCCGGGTCCATGGCTTTGAACAGGCTGTCCAGCGGTTGCTGCATTGCCTGATCCCACTGCGTCAGGATCATCCGCTCCGCTGCCGGATTCATGTATTCCACCCGGCCCACGGTATCGGTAGTAATGACTGCGTCGCCAATGGATGCGAGCGTGACCTGGGCTTTTTCTTTCTCGCGGTGCAATGCCGCTTCGGCCGCCTTGCTGCGGGTGACGTCGGTAAATGATCCGGCCATGCGTACCGGATTGCCCGCCTCGTCAAAGAAGGCGCGGCCACGAACCCGAAACCAGCGATAAGCGCCATCGCCCGCATGACCGGTACGCACGCGATATTCGATATCGTGCGGCTCGCCGTCATTAAAGTGGCGGCGGTGCGCGTTCAGAATGATGGTCTTGTCTTCCGGATGCACCCGCGCCAGCCAGGCGTCGGCGCGGTTAGGTAGCTCTTCTTCGGTGACACCCAGCAAATGCCGGAAACGCGGTGAAAACCACGAATGCCCGGTGAGCAGATCCCAATCCCAGATGCCGTCATTGCTGCCGCCAACCGCCCGCTGAAACCGGGCCTCGCTGGCGCGCAAGGCATCTTCGGACTGGCTGCGCTGATGCATCAGTTTGCCGGTGCGGCGCAATGCCAACGCGATCAGGGCAATGGCGGCGATCAGATAGGTGTAGGCAATCCAGCTGCTGGTCTGGCGCAAACCCTTGGCAACGGTGGTAGAAAAACCGTTTTCGATAGGGGTCAGCCGTTCATTGATTTGCTGGATTTCTGCGCGGATTGCCACAATGCGGGCGGGCTCGACATCTTTCTGGCCAGCGCGGTTGTGCAACTCATCGGCCAGGCGCTGCAAGTGGGCGATGTGCTCGTCTGCTTGCGCCCACAAATCAATGGCTTCGTTGATAAAGCCGATATGCCGGAAATTGCGGTACAGCCGGATCATGCCCGGAACGTCTTCGGGCATATTGCCGCCCGCCAGCAGACCTTCGCGTGCGGTGTACAAGTCGGCTTCGGTCATATCCAGCGCCCGGCGGGCGCGTTGATCGCCCAATGGCACGCTGATGGCATTTTCATAAGCCTGGTATTCGCGCTCGTCCAGGGTCGAGGCGTAACGCTCCAGGTAATAGATGGCGTCTTTTTGCCCTTTGGACCACATGCTTTCGCCGCCGACAAAGGCGCGGCCGGCCGAAAGCATGTCCAGGCATGCCCATTGCAGCAGCACCAGCAAGGTGACGATCAGAATGAATGGCCAGGCAATCGGCAGCATGCGCTTGAGATAGGTCCAGCGCTCGGCCGACGTGACTCGCTTGGTTCCTGGCAATGTGTCCCCTCCGGACGAGATGGCTTGCGTGGCTTGTTGTTTTTCTTACATCTGTTCGCGGCAATAGCAATGAAATACTAGCTGGTTTTTTTAGGCATAACGGGAATACGTGCTGTTTGAAACGGGTTCCGTAACATTTTGTGGACGGTGATACAGATCACGCTTTGGTGCATGCCGTAACAAGGGTTGGTCCGCGCGAAAGAGGGTAGGGCGTTATTCGTATATGTACCGCGTAAGGAGAGGCCGATGAAACCCCTGTTATTGATGCTGTTGGTGGCGAACCTGACGGGTTGCGTGGTGGTGCCTGCCGGACCACCACCGCGGGTTGCGTATATCCGTCCAGCTGTGGTGGTCGCCCCCGCGCCCGTTTATGTCGCGCCTGGTCCGTGTTGCTGGCGCCGTTGGTAACGCGCTGTAGCGCTCAAAGGAGAATTGATGATGCGAATATTGATATGTGCTCTGCTGCTGGCCGCGCTTGGCGGCTGCGTAGTAGTTCCGGTGCCGGTGTTTGGCTATGGCCATCACGGTTATGGTTATGGCGGTGGTGGCTGGCGTTAGCCGATCCAGTCGCCATTATTCGTGAATAAAAAAAGCGACCCTGAGGTCGCTTTTTTTCACTGCAATGGCGGCAAGCCAAAGATCAGGCAAACAGTTTTTTGATGTCGTCACCGGCGGAGACTACATATTTCTTGTCGTTCGGCGCGATGGCTTTACCGTCAAAGTATTCCACGCGGTACAGCGTACCAAACGAGAAGCTAGGCGCCGCTTCACCTTGGCCACCGACCACTTCTGCACCACGGCGCACATTGTCGGCCATCCAGCCCGGCAGACGCAGATGGTACGGATTGCGTTCCACTTCGCCCACATGGCAAGCCAGTGCGGTAATCAGGTCGGCGGTGTCTTGCAGATTGGTTTCGATCAACGCGTTGGGTTTATCCATCTGGCGCCAGAATTCGCTGTTGGCCACATGGCAGGCGTGCCCGGCTTTTGCCAGTGCATCCATCGCCAGGTAATGCGTACCGATATGCGCCGAGTGATAGTCGTTGTCGTTCGGGAACACACAAACTGCAGGTTTGTATTCGCTGATCAGTGCAGCGATCACGGCGACCTTTTCTGCCCATTCTGCTGGCACGCCATCACGGGTTTTGGTTGTGACATTGGGCAAGCCACCCGGGATGGTTTCACGCAACTCAAAACCCAGGTAATGGCAGGCGTTGGAGAGTTCTTCCCAGCGCGGCTGCTTGCGTGCGGCATTGGAGCCTTGCGTGACCGCAATGTTGACCACGCGATAACCGGCTTCGCGCAGCAAGCGCAGTGGCAGGGCGCCGATAATGCATTCGTCATCGGGATGCGGTGCAAAGATCATGACCACCGGCGCGTTGGCCGCTGTTTGCGGTTTGGCCGGATTCAGGCCAGTCAGCGAGCTATACAGAGGTGCATCTTTTTTTTGCAGCAAAGCATCATGCGCTTTGACGAGTTCGAGGTAAGCCTGGCTCATTTATTTTTCCATCCTTTGCCGTTTGGTTTCGTTTTGCCTCGTGCTCCTGAGCTGACCTGTGATGCGCCTGAGGCACCTGCAAATCAGTCATGAGCAGCGTAACAGCCTTGAGTATAGGCGTTCCGCCGGGAGCGCTCAAAGTCAATCTGCCCGAGCGAAATGGGCATAATGCTGGTTTTTGATCGATTATTGATAGATGCAGACACTGCGATATTTCCGCCATGCCTTATGGGTCAGCGTTGCCGGGCTGGCGCTGGCGGCCGTGCTCGGCGGCAGCGCGGGCCTGTGGGCCGCCTTCAATCTGGCCCTGCTGGAGACCAGCCTCAGCTTTGATAACGCCGTGGTCAACGCCAGCATCCTGCGCCATTGGGATAAACGCTGGCAGCAACGCTTTTTGCTGTGGGGCATGCTGGTGGCGGTATTTGGCATGCGGGTGCTGTTTCCGCTGCTGATTGTGGCGGTCATCGCGCATGCCGCGCCGTTACCGGGGCCATTCTCCATCTATGAATGGTTGAGCAGCGGCCACTGGCCCGCCAGCGACGTGCTGACCATGGCCATTGTGGCGCCGCAGCGTTATGCCGCCACTTTGCAATCCGCGCACATCGAAGTGATGGCCTTTGGTGGCACCTTTTTGCTGCAGGTGTTCTGGCACTTCTTTTTGAACCAGAACAAGGAAGGCTACTGGTTGCGCCCCATCGAGCACGCCATGCAGCAACTCGGGCGGCTGGAGATGGCAGGTGTGGTGCTGACCTTGCTGGTGTTGCTGGCCATTGCCGCGTTCTTGCCGCAGCCGGAAGCCTACAAGCTGCTGCTGGCGGGGAGTTGGGGGCTGGTGGCGTATACGATAGTCAACGGCATTAGCGCCTTGATGGGGTCGGATGGCAGTGTGGTGCGCGCCAGTTGGGGCGGCTTTTTGTATCTGGAATTGCTGGACGCCTCGTTCTCATTTGATGGCGTGCTGGGTGCCTTTGCACTGACCCGCAATATTTTCCTGATCGCCATTGGCCTCGGGATCGGCGCCATGTTTGTGCGTAGCTTCACGCTGATGCTGGTGGAAAAAGGCACGCTCTCCGAATTGCGCTATCTGGAGCACGGCGCGTTCTGGGCGATTGGCGCGCTGGCTGTGGTGATGTTGCTGGCGCCGGTGCTTGAGGTGCCAGACGCCGCAACGGGCGGGATAGCCGCCGTGTTGATCGTATTGGCTGGGCTGCATTCTTTGCACGCTAACCGGCGGGACCGGCGGCAGAGCCAGTCGGCTGGGTAGAGTGGATTGCTTCGCGAATCCACCCTACGGTCGTGAAGCGGCAACGGCTTGGCGCGTTTGGTTACGGTGACTAGTCGCCCATGCCCCAGCGCCGCAGATAGGTGTCGATGATTTCGATCAATCTGGCGCGGCCGAAACTGGGGTCGTGCCCCGCATGGACCACCTGGATCGGCATGGCTTTCAAGCGGCGCAGCGACTGGGCGTAAACCTCCAGATCCATGCCCGGCCCTTCGTAAACCAATGGCCCGTCGTAGATGAGATCGCCGGAATACAGCGCCCCTGTCGCCTCTTCCCAGATACAGATACTGCCGGGGGAGTGGCCGGGTAACTGGATGATCTCGAAACGCCGGTCGCCCAGGTCAATGGTGTCTTTGTCATGGACGAGATGCGTCGGCACAGCACCGCGCAAACGGTATTGGCGCGGGTCGTAGCCTTCATACGGCATGGCGTCGATGAGCAATTCGTCGAATGGTGGGTAACCCGCTTCGACAAACAGTTTGCTCAGCTGCGGATGGATATCCGCGCAAACCAGTGTCACCACGCCGGACGGATGCGCCATCTGACGTGCCTCGGCAGCGTGCACCCAGCGATGCTCGAATTCGTGGATCGCGCCGATATGATCGATATGCGTGTGCGTTGCCAATGCGATGACTTCCTTGCCGCCGAACAGGTCCGGAAAGCTCGGACGCAACGGCACGATGCCCATGCCGCTATCGATCAGCAAATCTCTTTCACTGCCCCGGATATGCCAGAAATTGGCCTGCTCCAGCGGATGTACATGCGGCTCCCAGAAGCGAGTGACGCCATTTTCCAGATCAAGACGTTCGTACCAGCGCTGTGCGACCGGATACGGTCTGTTTGTGCCCCAGGGCTGACGCGCGGTGCTGAACTCAGATTGTATATTCATGCCGTTTGCTCGATTGCACGATTGCTGTCATCCGCGGTGTGTTTCTCCAGGGCACAAGTCACGTTTTCACCGTTCGCAATCCAGCCGAATAGATGTGCTTCGCTCGCGATGATTTGCAGCGTTGCGTCGTGTAACGCGGGCTCGAAACTCGCGCAGCAATCGGCTAGCGTCAGGCAGAAAAATCCCCGATCTACCGCCTCACGCAAAGTCGAATTCACGCAGCACTGCGTCGTAACGCCCGTTAGCAGCACATGGGTGATGCCCTTGCGGCGGAGCATGTGCTCCAGATCAGTGGCATAAAACGCGCCATATCCGGGTTTGTCGATAATTGGCTCGCCAGGTATGGGCTGCAACTCATCGATAAAGTCATGCCCGAACTCGCCACGTACCAGAAAACGCCCCAAAGGCCCCGGCGCGCCGATTTGCGCGCCAGCCTGCAGTGAGCGTTGCCGCTTGGTCTCGGGCAAGTCCGCCAGGTCGGTACGATGCCCTTCGCGGGTATGGAAAACGCTCACGCCGTGCTCGCGTGCTGCACTCAGCAGGTTTTGCAGACGGGGAATGATGGCGCGCAGCGGGCTCAGGTCGAACCCGCTAACTCCGCTGGCACCTTCCGGTGCCAGGAAGTCGCGCTGCATATCAATCACAATCAAGGCCGTGTGCTGTGGGTCCAAGTCAAAACGTCGACTGTGTTGGCAGGAGATCGGAATCATCTTCGTTCTCTCAATGAGTCTGAATGAAGGACCCATCGACCATCCCGGCGCCCTTGATGGCTTTCGGAATGGTCTTGCGGCTGGTGTAGAACGCCGAGATATTGTCCAGCGTTTGGGCCGAAACGTTGTCGTGCAGCAGCTTGGCGTTGTCGGCCATGTCATAGAGCTTCACGCCCACAAGCATGTCTTTGACTTCACCGGGTTTTACTTCGAGCTTCTTGGCCACGAACGGCATCGCCTCATCCGGATTGGATCTGACAAACGCCGTACCCTTGTTCACCGCCGCCAGAAAAGCCGCAATGGCTTTCGGTTTGGCCTTGATGGTCGCAGGGGTGACGGTCACGACATCCAGAATGAGGTTGGGGATTTGCGAGCTGGAAAACACCACCTTGCCACCACTAGCTACGGCTTGCGAAATCCACGGCTCCCAAGTCACGGCGGCATCCACCTTGCCAGCAATGAAGGCCGCGCCTGCGCTGTCCGGGTCCATGTTCAGGCTTTTGATGTCGCCGGGCTTCATGCCTGCTTTTTCAAGACCTTTCAGCAACAGCAACTCGTTGACCTCGCCTTGGGTGACGGCGACGGTCTTGCCCTTGAGATCGGCAAAGCTGCCCATGGACTTCTTCGACACAACAGCGTCGGCACCGTTGGAAGTATCCGTCGCAAAAATAATCTTCAGATCAGCGCCGCTTCTGGCATTCGCGAGGACCACGTTGTCAGCAGTCGTTAACGCCAGATCAATATGTCCGGCCACCAGCGGTGGAATGGCATCACTTGGTCCCTTGAACGGCACGAACTCGACATCAAGGCCAGCCTCTTTAAAAAAGCCCTTTTCCTGTGCGACGAAAACGCCGGCAGAGCCGACCCAATTGTTGTAACCGATTTTCAGTTTTTCGGCGGCTTGCGTCAGCGGGCTGGCGAGCCCGACAGCCAGTAACACTGCCACGCCCAACAAAGATTTCCGGCTTGGCACCACTGCTTTGGATAGAGCCTTGCTGACTTTTCGCATGAATAACTCCAACTCGTTTATGTTGCCGCTGGACGACTGTCGCGCGGGGATGAATTTGTAAGCTCATCCTATGCAGCGCTCAACGGACGTTCAATAACGAAGGATCAATGTTGACATCGGCTGGAGCGAAGTGAGTCTGGCGCGGATTATCGTGGGGGTCCGCAGCGGGTGTGTCCAACTTGGCGAGCACACTGTCCACGCATTGCAAAAAACTCGCCAATGAACGGGACGGCGCAGACTGATGTGTCCGGGTCACCAGAGAAAAATCCGAATGGCGAGTGCATTGCCCGGGCAGCAAGGCGACCATGTCGCCGCGATCAATCCAGTGTTGCGCATAGTGCTCCGGCAAAAAGCCGATGTACGCGCCACTCTGGATCAGCAGCGCTGCCGCCTCGATATTCGTGACCGTGGCAAAGATAGTGTCCGCGTCGGTATCCAGCGGGACCAGCTCCTGCGTACCCAGAAAAGTCCGGATGACTTTGCGCGCGCGACTGATCTCGCTGGTCAGGGCCGATCCTTGAGGCAGGGCGGCCAGCGGATGAGTGCGATGGCAGACCAGCACATCACGCTCCTGGTAAAGCGGCTTGTAGGTCAGGCCCGAAAGCGGGCTGCAGAAAATGCCGAATG
The DNA here is from genome assembly GCF_031291215.1 of Silvimonas sp. Taxonomy (NCBI): domain Bacteria; kingdom Pseudomonadati; phylum Pseudomonadota; class Betaproteobacteria; order Neisseriales; family Chitinibacteraceae; genus Silvimonas; species Silvimonas sp. The sequence continues at coordinate 299,923 of NZ_JARLJK010000064.1, read as the reverse complement.
CCACATCAATGCGGTTGTCGAGCAGCTGCGTTTCCAGCTCTTGCGGCGCCATTACCTGCAATGAGATACGGACCGCGTTGTTTGGTTTGCGTGCGAACTCTGCCAGCACCCGGCTGACCGGGCAGGCCGGATCAGTAATGATGCTGTCGATAATGCCGATACGCAGATGTCCGCAAAGCCCGCCTTTCAACTCTTCTGCCTGTAACTGAAACTGCTGCAGCGACTGGAAGAGCTGGACCACTTGCCGGTACATCTGGTCGCCCTGTTCCGTCAGTCGAAAGCCGCTGCGCCCGCGATGACACAGCGTGAAGCCAAGGCGCGTTTCCAGTTGTGACATCTGCGTGCTGATGGTCGACTGGCTGATATTGAGCAAGGCCTGCGCATTCGAAAAACCACCTGCCTCGACCACCGCACGAAAAACCCGCAGCAAACGAAGATCAATGTCACTGACGACCACGGCATTCTCCTGAGTTCAAGTGCAGCATCGGCAAGACCATTTATCGCAATTCCAGGCGAAGCCTTTGGCTTGGGCGCGGCCTCTGGTGATCAATGACCTTCTCGAAGCTGCGGAATATTTCGCCCCAGCCAGGACGGACTACACGTTGGCGGCACGCTCAAAGCCCTGCGCGCGTGATGACTTTTCAGCCATCACAACGGCTTGGACGAATCGGGCGGTGACGGGACAGATTGGCGGAGAAATTAATCACCATGCGTGCAACGGCAGGGCGGGTTTGGCCCAGATTAAGCATGATGAGAATGCGTGGCGTGGCAACCAGGAAGGCCAAGCCACGCCACGGCCCCGATCAAGCGTTGATCAATGCTTCCACTTCCGCCATCGTCGGCGCATACGCGCCGTGCTGACGGCACACGGTTGCGGCTGCGGCTGCGGCGTAATTCAGATGCGTTTCCAGCGGCGCATCCGGATTGTTCAACAGGCTGGCAATCCAGCCGCCCATGCTGGCATCACCGGCGCCGACAGTATCGGCCACTTCTACTTTGTATACGCCACGACTGACTTCGCCCTGTGGCGTAATCAGCGTCATGCCGTCACCACCGCGAGTCAGCAACACCCAGGCCTTTGGCGCCCATTGCCGCAAGACGCCCAGCGCGCCCGCCAGCGTTTCACCGGGGAACAGATGTTCCAGATCTTCATCGGACACCTTGATGTAATCGGCCAGTTCGCTCATGCGCTGCAAGGTGGCGCGATACGCCGGGTCTTGCATCAGGTTGCGGTAGTTGGGATCAAAGCAGATGCGCTTGCCAGCGGCCTTGATGCGTTCGGCAATCTGCACCAGCTTGGCTGCCAGCGGCTGGCGGACCAGACTGATACAACCAAAGTGGGCGATCTCCAGATCATCCACCCAGCCTTGCGGCAGTTGGTCGACGTCAAAATGCTGGTCGGCGCTGTCATTGCCGATAAAGAAATACTGCGGCGGAGTTTTGGACGGCACCATGGCCAGCAGCGGCGGGCGCGCCACTTGCTGCATAAAGCGCATGTCCAGCCCGGCTTCACGCGCCAGACGCGTCAAGTCGTCGCCAAAATTATCGGTGCTGACCGCGCCCGCGTAAGCGGTGGCCAGACTCAGACGCGCCGAAACGCGTGCCACATTCCAGCATGAGCCACCCGGCACCGCGCGCCAGAGTCCGTCACCTTCAAAGATAAAGTCGGTGAGCGCTTCACCAAATACGACGAATTTCGGATTCATTGCCAGTCTTTCCAGTCAGATCGAGTCGAGGGCTGCCAAGCCAGTCATTGGCCCGCACGCATTATTGCGCATTATCCGCGCCAGACCGGGCGAGTGGTGATCGGGTTTACACCGTAGCGCCAGGGCTAGGGGATTGCTGGCTGAGAGGCAGGGCGGGAGTAACCAGTGCTTCAAACGTTTCGGCGGTGATGGGGCGGCTCAGCAAATAACCCTGCACCGAGTCAATGCCGGCCAGCTTCAAAAACGCCAGTTGCTCGGCGGTTTCCACGCCTTCGGCCAGCACCGCCATACCCAGCGTTTTGCCCAGACCGATAATCGCCAGCACGATGGCCTCATCGTTGGGATCGGTGGTCAGGTCGCGCACAAAGCTTTGGTCAACCTTGAGTTTGTCGAAGGCAAAACGCTTGAGGTAAGACAGACTGGAGTAGCCGGTACCAAAATCATCAATCGACAGTTTTACGCCGAGTTTTTTCAGCCGGTGCAGCACCAGCGTTACTTGTTCGCCTTCTTGCATGATGACGGACTCGGTGATCTCCAGTTCCAGATACTGCGCATCCAGACCAGAATCGGCCAAGGCCTCGGCGACGATCTCGGGCAGATTGGGCTGGTGCAATTGCAGCGGCGACAGATTCACGGCAATGGTCATGGGCGCAAGTCCCGCCGCTTGCCATTTCCCGGCCTGACGGCAGGCGGTCTGCAAGACCCAGGTGCCGATGGCGACAATCATGCGCGAATCTTCGGCAATGGGAATAAACCGCGACGGCGGAATCAAACCTTGTTCGGGGTGCTGCCAGCGGATCAACGCCTCGGCACCAATAATGCGATTGCCCGGCACACTCACCTGCGGCTGGTAATGCAGTACGAATTCCTGATTGGTCAGCGCCAGGCGCATGCTGGTTTCCAGTTGCAGTCGCTCGGACGCGCGCGCGTTCAGGTCGGCGGTAAAAAACTGGAAGTTGTTGCGACCGCTGGCTTTGGCCTGATACATCGCCACGTCGGCGTTGCGAATCAGCGTATCAGGATGCTCATTGTCGTCCGGATAAATACTGATGCCGATTGAAGTCGACGTTGCAAAGCTGCCCACTTCCAGCTCGAACGGCTCGGCAAATACCGCCAGGATATGCGATGCCACATCCGCTGCCTGCACCATGCTCTGGATTTCGGTGAGCACCACCACGAACTCGTCGCCACCCAGGCGCGCCAGAATGTCGGATTTGCGCACTGCTCCACGCAGACGTTGCGCAACCTGTTTGAGCACCTCATCACCTGCCGCGTGACCGAGCGAGTCGTTGACGGTTTTAAAGCGGTCCAGATCCAGAAACAGCACCGCCAAGGCGTGACCACGGCGCTCGGCGCTGGCAATGGATAAACGCAGTTCGTCACGCAGCAAGTTGCGATTGGCCAGCCGGGTAACCGGGTCAAAATTGGCCAGTTCAGTAATGCGGTCTTGTGCCTGTTTGCGTTCGGTAATGTCGGTGACAGTGCCGATCAGGCGCGTCGGGCGGCCATCGTTCTCGACTTCAACCAGCCGGCCACGGCACTGGAACCAGTGAAACTGACCGTGCCGCGTGCGCCGGCGATACTCAATGGTGAATTGCGCGGCGGCACCGGTGTAATAACTGCGCAGCGCGTTGAGCACTTCATCGCGGTCATCCGCGTGGAGTTGGTTTTTCCATTTCTCGAAAGTTTCGGTCATCTCACCGGGTTCATAGCCCAGCAACCGGTCGTACTCGGGACTGGTTACGGCGGGCGTGCGGCTTTCCAGTGGCATGTCAAACAGGCCAGTGCTGGATGCCTCCAGAGCCAGCCGCAATTGCTGCTCGCTGCGCACAATGGCTTCTTGCGCCAGGTGACGTTCCGAGATGTCACGCGCTACCGCGCAGTTGTATTCCTCGCCGTTGTAAACGATGTAATTGGAATACACCTCAACCGGAAACGACTTGCCGTCACGGGTTCTCAGCATGCTTTCATCAACCAGATGCTTGCGCAGCTGCAGCCGGTTCCAGAACCTGGGCCAGGTATCGCTGCGAAAGTTCGGGTTCAGATCGCGCAAACGCATGGCACAGAGTGCTTGCTCGGTATAACCCAGACGCTGGCAGGCAATGGCGTTGGCATAACAGACACGGCCGTCCCGATCCAGCCAGAGCGCCATGTCGGCACCGCGTTCTACCGCTGCTTTGGTGAGATAAAGATCAGATTCGGCTTTCTCGAGCCGTTTGAGCTGGCGCAGCACGTACACCAGCAGCAGGCCGCCGGCCAGGATCATCAACAGCACGATGCCGGCATTTATGACAATTGAGCGTTTCCAGGTGACCAGGACGCTCGTGCGATTCACGCCGACTGCAACGCCCAGCGGCCATCCCTGGATCCGGCGCCAGCCAAAGATGCGGGTTTGTTGGTCGACCTCGCTGGTTTCGGTGGCAACGCCAGCGGTGCCATGGCTGAACACGCTGTCAAAAAAATGCATGAAAGAGATATCGCGACCGATTTCGTCGTCTGCGCGCGGGTAACGCAACAGCAGAATGCCATCGTCGCGAAACAGGCGAATTGTCAGCTGGTTGCTGCGGTCGATAGATTCATAAAACCGGTAGAAGTAGCCTGGGCTTAAGCCTGCAACCAAGACACCCAGGGTGCCGCCGTGTTGGTCACTAATATTGGCAGCAACCGGAATGATGCTTGCATCGCTGGCCGGGTCGCTTTGCTGTTCACCCACGTACCAGGGCAGATTGGGTTGGGCGCTGGCGACGCGGAAATACCGGGTTTGCGCGAGATTCCGATCCGGTAAGGGGCCGTCAGTGGAGGAGGCGAGCAAATCGCCATTGGCGCTGATGACAGAGTAACTGCTGACCTGGGTAAAGCGGCTGGCCGTTTTCTTGAGAATCTCGTGCAGACAGTCGCGATCCGTGCTGGTCAGGCAAGCTCGCAATTTTTCATCATTGCGCAAGGTGTAGAGCGATTCGACCGAGGCGTCGAGAGTGCGCCCCACGTGCTCGTCCAGCGAACGTGCCAGCGTCAGCATCTGCTGTTCGGCGGCGGCAACACGATCCAGGTAGCTGCGATAAATCGACCAGGCAATGACGCCAAGTGCAAATAGCAAAACCAGCAGAAACAGTGAAATCAGGATCTTGCGGATCTGGCTAAAAGAGTGACCCGCATCCTGCTCTTGCGAAGACCGGGGCTGCTGCACCATTGCTACTCTCAAAAATATGGATGCTCATTTTTGAGTAAAGCAGCGGCCTTGGCAACGCGGCGTCGGGCAGAAGAGACACTTCGTACCCGGCAACCGCTTTTCGTCAGCCTGGCTCGACAAATCCTGCTGTCAGCGGGAGATCACCGCTTGCAGGTTATGGTCGCCGGTGAGGCGTTCGGCGGCAGCCAGCGCGGCCTGGCGATCCGGGTATGGCCCCAGACGCACGCGGTGGATATTGCCGCTGGACTGGATGCCCAGTTTGGCGGCATCGCCTTCCAGATCACGCGCCCAATGGTCACGGAAATTCTCGGCGTTTCCCAATGAACTGAATGCGCCGAGCTGCAGATATACTCCGGCGGCTGAAACCGTCACCGGGACGGGTTCCGGTTTTTCTGCAACGACCGGCGCAGCGGGCAGCGGCTGGCTGGTGGTTGTGGCACCTGCATCAGCCAGCGGGGTGGTTACAACTGCGGCGGGGGCTGTAGCCAGTTGCGGCGTATCGGTGGGAATCGGCTGGCCGGGCGCCAGGCTTTCCACCACCACGTCGGTGCTACCGTTCATGGCATAACCCAGACGGCAGGCGGCGAGGAAGGATAAATCCATCACCCGGCCTTTCTTGAACGGACCACGATCATTGACTCGCACAATGACGCTGCGGCCATTTTTGGTGTTGGTGACCCGCGCATAGCTCGGAATCGGCAGAATCGGTGAGGCCGCCGTCATGGTGTACATGTCATAAACCTCGCCGCTGGAGGTTTTCTGCCCATGGAACTTGCGGCCATACCACGATGCCGTGCCTTGTTGTTTCAGGCTGCCAGGGCTCTTGAGCGGAGTAAAACTCTGGCCCAATACCGTGTACGGATTATTGGCGAAGCGATTGAGTGGCTCCCAGCGCGGGACGGGTTCTGGCACCAGGTCGATCCACGGTGGCAAAGTGTCGTGCGGACCGTCATCCAGATAAAACCCGCCGCTGCCTTGGGCTCCGGCGGTATACGCGCAATGATACGGAGAGGGAGTGCCGGAGAGCTGTGCGGGCGGTGCTTCGCCAGACGGGGTGGCAGGTGCGGTGGGAGCGGGTTTGCGCGGAGCGCTACCGCAGGCCACCAGCAAGACGGCGCCGCCGCAAACGGCAGCGCGCTTGAACCATTTCTTCACATTTTCTCCCGTACCCAACGCAGGGTTTGTACGCTCAGCGACGCATGCACAGGTGCGAACGCGGTGAGCTCACGCACCTACACTTTCATCAATTTACGATCTTTGCCCACGCTCATCAGAATACCGAAGGCGGCCATTAGCGACACCATGGAAGTGCCGCCATACGACACCAGCGGCAGCGGCACGCCCACCACCGGCAGAATGCCGGACACCATGCCCATATTGACGAAGGCATAGGTGAAAAAGGTCAGGGTCAGCGAACCGGCCAGCAAGCGGCCAAACAGGGTAGAGGCATTGTTGGCAATGGTCAGACCACGGCCGATCAGCATGAGATACAGCAACACCAATACGATATTGCCGGCCAGACCGAACTCTTCGCCAAACACGGCAAAAATAAAGTCGGTGGTGCGCTCTGGAATGAAATCCAGGTGAGTCTGCGTGCCGTTAAGCCAGCCCTTGCCAAACATGCCACCCGAGCCAATGGCAATGGTGCCCTGAATAATGTGATAACCCGCACCCAGCGGATCCTGCATTGGATCGAGCATGGTGGCGACGCGCTGGCATTGGTATTCGCGCAGGATATGAATACATAACGGCCAGTGAGTGACCACATAGGCCAGACCGCCGCCCGCCATGACCATCACGCCAATCAGCTTCCACGACAAACCGGCAAAGAACAGCACATAAAAACCGGCAGCGGCTATCAGCAAACTGGTGCCCAAGTCGGGCTGTTTCATGATGAGCCCGACGGGCAGCACGATCATCAACGCGGCCGAGATAAAGTGCTTCCAGTTCAGATGCGCTTCAAATTGATGGAAATACCAGGCCAGCATCAGCGGCAGCGCCATCTTCATCAATTCGGACGGCTGGATCTTGGTCACGCCGATGTTCAGCCAGCGTTTGGCGCCGTGGCTGGATGAGCCAAACAGCGCCACGGCAATCAGCAGCAACACGCCAAATACATACATGGGTAAAGCCAGTCGCATCAGTACTTGCAGTGGCATGCTGGCCAGCACCCACATCACACACAGAGCCACACCCAGAAAGGTGAACTTGTCGCTGATCTTGTCCATGTCCTGGTTGGATGCCGAATACAGCACGATGGTGGACAGCAAGAACACCAGAAAGGTAAACAGCAGCAGCCACGGATCAATAGGGCGGATAAAGCGCCGGAAATATTCCTTAATCACTGTCGCTGCTCTCCACTTCCGATGCCGCCTGCGTTGGCTGTTTGCCAGTTAGATAGTAATCGAGTACCTGACGGGCGATAGGTGCCGCTGCAGCCGCGCCCCAACCCCCGTTTTCGACCAGCACGGCCAGCGCAATCTTGGGGTCTTCGGCCGGGGCGTAAGCAATAAACCAGGCATGGTCACGCAAGTGGGCCTTGGTGCCGCTCTCAGAATATTTGCCGCCTTTCAAACTATAAACCTGCGCCGTACCGGTTTTACCGGCCGCGGTGTATTGCGCGCCAGCAAAGGCCTTGGCGCCGGTCCCTTCCTTGATCACGCCTTCCATCGCGTGTTTGACCACATCGACGTTGGCTTGCTTCCACGGCAGGATTTTTTCCGGCTTGGGCTCAACCTGGGTGCGCGCACCGTTGGTGCCATCCACAATAAACTGGACCAGGTGCGGGTGGTACATCACACCCGAGTTGGCAATCGTGGCGGTCGCATGCGCCATTTGCAGCGGCGTATAGGCGTTGTAGCCCTGACCAATACCAATCGAGATCGTTTCACCGGCATACCATTTCTGGGTAGCCGGAGTGCGAAAGCGCTTGCGCTTCCACTCTTGCGACGGCAACACGCCGCCGACTTCACCATTGATATCAATACCGGTCGGGCTGCCGAAATCCATGCTGCCCATGAACTTGGAAATGGCATCAATGCCCATCACGTTGGCCAGCGAGTAGTAATACACGTCGCATGACACCACGATGGAGCGATACATATCCACAATACCGTGGCCGCCGACTTTATCGTCGCGGAACGAGTGACCGCCAAAGCTGAACGCCCCGGTATCGTTGATGGTGGCGTTGGCCGAGCGATAACCGCCTTCCAGCGCGCCTAGCGCCATAAACGGTTTGAATGTGGAGCCTGGAGGATAGGTGCCGCGCAACGCCCGGTTGTTGAGTGGTTTGTCCGGACTGGTATTCAGATCATTCCAGCTTTGCGGGTCAATGCCATCCACAAACAGGTTGGGATCAAATCCCGGCTTGGACACAAACGCCAGCACACCACCGGTTTTGGGGTCGATGGCGACCAGTGCGCCCTTGCGATCACCAAACGCATCTTCAGCAATCTGCTGCAGTTTGATATCGACCGACAGCACCAGGTTCTTGCCCGGCGTTGGCGCGGTACGCTTGAGCGTGCGAATCGCCCGGCCACCGGCATCAATCTCGACTTCTTCAAAGCCGGTGGTGCCGTGTAGTTCTTGTTCGTAACTTTGCTCGATGCCGACCTTGCCGATGTGATCGGTGCCGCGATAGTTGGGCAAGTCGCCCGCGTCATCCAGGTCTTGTACATCGGCATCGTTGATCCGGCCAATGTAACCAATCAGATGCGATGCGACCTCGCCCAGCGGGTACTGGCGGAACAACCGCGCTTTGACTTCAACGCCGGGGAACTGATAACTGTTGGCGGCGAACTTGGCGACTTCTACATCGTTGAGCCGGGTCTTGATCGGCAACGACTCAAAATCCTTGGTATCTTCCATCAGCTTTTTGAAGCGACGGCGATCCTTGGGCGTGATGTCGATGATTTTCGAGAGACGGTTAATGCAGTCATCCAGCGGGCCGACTTTGGATGGGGTGATTTCCAGCGTGTACGCCGAGAAATTGTGCGCAAGTATCACGCCATTGCGGTCATAGATAATGCCGCGCGGCGGCACGATTGGCACCAGCGAAATCCGGTTCTGCTCGGCCAGCGTTTGGTAGCGGGCATGTTGCATCACTTGCAGCCAGGAAAACCGCGCTACCAGAATGCCGAACAGGACCAGGACAAACAGTGCCGCTGCGGCAAGGCGAAGCTGGAACGCATAACGCTCCGCCAGTTGATTCTTAAGCTCGCTACGACGACTCATATCGATTCAGACTTGGGCTTGCGTTGGTACATCATCAGGATGTTGGAGAGCGGAGTCCATAGCAGCGCGGACAACACGCTACCGGCAAAATAGCCCCAGCCAACAAACGGGCTGCCCAAAGCCAGACGGATCAAGATCATCAGCAGTTGCGACAGCCACAAAAAGCCCAGCGCCACAAAAGCCTGCTGCCAGAACGGGAAGATATTCAGCTGACGCTGGCGGGCCAGCGTCAGGTACGAAATCACCACATAGGCAAAGGCGTGTTGACCCAAAACGTTGCCATCGCCCACATCCATTAGAATGCCCAGCACAAAAGCCCAGGCAATGCCGACACGGCGCGGCTGGTTGAGCGACCAGTACACGATAAACAGCGCAACAAAATCAGGCGTGAAGTTGGCCAGACCCACCTGCCACGGCAGCAGATTGATAATCAGTGCGAACAAGAAGGTAAAGGCAATCAGCGTGCCACGCACCGGGCGCAGCAATTGGCGCGAGACTGGCATCAGCGACCCCGTTTCTTTTTAGGTTCCGGCACGACGGGCGCTTCCGGGTAGGGGGGGAGCTTGCGGGTGGTATTGAGCACCAGCAAGAAGCGATGCTGATCAACCTGCGCCAGCGGCGCGCAAGTGATGTGGGCAAAGGCACTGCTGGCAGAACGGTCGACTTTCACCACTTTGGCGACCGGCAAACCGGCTGGATAGATGCCGTCAATGCCGGAGGTCACCAGCGTATCGCCGTTCTGGATATCCACATTCGGGGCCATATTGCGTACTTCCAGCGGCTGGTTGCGGCCCATGCCATAAACCACCGTGCGCAGCTGGTTGCGCTCGACCATCACCGGGATCATCTGGTCGCGATCACTGATCAGGCGTACTTCAGACGTCAGTGGCTGGACGCGAATGATCTGGCCGATGACGCCGACGGTATCAATCACTGCCTGACCGGGCTCGATGCCCGAAGCATCGCCGCGATCCACAATCAGCCGCGCAGTAAACGGGTCACGACCGTTGTAGAGAATCTCGACCAGTTGCGACGGCGAGCCAAACGACGACTGGCGCTCGGTCAGCTGCCGCAAACGGATGTTTTCAGCTTCCAGCGCATGCATCTTCATGGCCTGCGCCTGGGCCACCAGTTGAGCGTCGTTCAGCTTGCGGTTTTCGGCCAGCAATTCGGCCTGACGACTCAAAAAGTTGCTGGCGTTACGCGCTGCTTCAAACGGCGCGGTGGCCGCCCATTGCAGCGGATAAAGCACCACAGAAACTTCTTCGCGCACTCGTCCCAGCATCTGGAAACGAGCATCGGCCACCACGAGGCCGAGCGATAACACTGAAAATATCAAAAGCCGCGTCAGCGGCTTTGGGCCTTGCTTGAAAAAGGCTGGTTGAGTTGCTTGCATCGTGTCGCCGTTGCGACGAGAACCAGCAAACGGGCTGCATTGTTAACTGGCAGCCCGCTGCTTTTCCCGGAAAATCGAACAATAGACCAACGACTATTACCGTCGATCAGTCGTTGGTGAAGATCACCACGCCGCCCTTGTCGAGCTTTTCCAGTGCCTTGCCGGAACCACGCACCACGCAGGTGAGCGGGTCTTCGGCAACGATAACCGGCAGGCCGGTTTCTTCCATCAGCAAACGATCCAGATCGCGCAGCAATGCGCCGCCGCCGGTCAGTACCATGCCCTTTTCGGCAATGTCGGCACCCAGTTCAGGCGGGGTTTGTTCCAGCGCTTGCTTCACGGCAGAAACGATCTGGTTCAGCGGTTCGGTCAGCGCTTCCAGAATTTCGTTGGAAGAGATGGTGAACGAGCGCGGAATACCTTCAGCCAGATTGCGGCCTTTGACTTCCATCTCGCGTACTTCGGCGCCCGGGAAGGCTGAACCGATGCGCTTCTTGATTTCTTCCGCAGTGGTTTCACCAATCAGCATGCCGTAGTTGCGACGGATGTAATTGATGATCGACTCGTCAAACTTGTCGCCGCCGACGCGCACGCTGGATGCATAAACGATGCCGCCCAGCGAGATCACGCCCACTTCGGTCGTACCGCCGCCGATATCCACCACCATCGAACCGGTAGCTTCTTCAACTGGCAGATCAGCACCGATAGCGGCAGCCATCGGTTCTTCAATCAGTTCAACCTTGCGTGCGCCAGCACCCAGCGCCGATTCACGAATGGCGCGGCGTTCTACCTGGGTAGAACCACACGGCACGCAAATCACGATGCGCGGAGGGCTGGAGAACAGACGGCTCGGGTTCACTTTTTTGATGAACTGCTTGAGCATTTGTTCGGTGATGGTGAAGTCGGCAATCACGCCGTCTTTCATCGGGCGGATGGCGGTAATGCTGCCCGGTGTACGGCCCAGCATTTTTTTGGCTTCTGCACCAACGGCGAGAATGGTCTTCTTGCCGGACGGGCCGCCTTCTTGCTGAATGGCAACCACAGAGGGTTCGTCGAGCACAATGCCCTTGCCTTGCATGTAAATCAGGGTGTTGGCAGTGCCCAGGTCAATGGCAATATCGTTGGCAAAATAGCCGGAGAGGAGGCCAAACATCGTGTGCTCTCAATCTAAAATCGGGTTCTATCGGAAAAGGTACCTGTGACACTCACAGGCAGCCGCGAATTTTGTTATGCGAATCCGGCACTTGTCACCGGCAAAAGTTCCGGCTTGGGGTATGCGGAAAAGCAAGATGTATAAGGCTCACTGGCTTGTTCTATGCCACTGTCAAGTGGCGTCTTCTTGTAGCCTGCGCGCTTCGGTGAATCAAGGCCGGTATGATACCCTATTGCGTTGATGTTAATGAAGGCTAATACCATGTCCCTTTCGCTAGACGACGTAAGGCGCATCGCGCGGCTGGCGCGCGTGGCCGTGACCGACGACGAGGCGGTGGCTACGCAGACGCAGCTTAACCGTATCCTCGGACTAATCGAAGAGATGCGCGCCATAGATACCAGCGGCATTGAGCCCATGGCTCATGCCCAGGATGTGCATTTGCGCCTGCGTGAAGATGTGGCGACCGCCGCTAACCGCCGCGAGGCCTTCCAGTCCATAGCTCCTGCAGTTGAAAACGGCTTGTATCTGGTGCCAAAGGTGCTCGAATGAGCATCTCTCGCGTAGCGCAACATTTCAACGAAGCCGCCGAAGTCCTCGCCAAAGTCTGTGCTGACGAGGCCTTGCTGGCGTCTATCGATGCCGCGGGCGACTTGCTGGTGCAAACATTCAAGGCCGGTGGCAAGGCGATTTCTTGCGGCAATGGCGGCTCGCACTGCGACGCCATGCACTTTGCCGAAGAACTGTCTGGCCGCTATCGCGGTGATCGCCCGGCTTTGCCCGCGATGGCCGTGTCTGACCCTTCGCACATTACCTGCGTGGCCAACGATTACGGCTTTAACGAGATTTTTGCCCGCTACGTAGCGGCATTTGGTCAGAAAGGCGATCTGCTGGTTGGCATTACCACCAGCGGTAACTCGGCCAATATCATCCGCGCCGTAGAAGAAGCGAAATCTCGCGGCATGAAAGTGCTGCTGCTGATGGGCAAGGATGGCGGGAAACTCAAAGGCGTGGCCGATGTAGAAATCATCGTGCCGCACTTTGGCTATGCAGACCGCATCCAGGAAATCCATATCAAAGTCATCCACACCCTGATCGACCTTGTTGAATGTGGCATGGGCTACGTTGACGAGAAAGCTTGATTAGAAGGTTTAGACCATGTTTGAAAAAAGTATCAAGCAACTGGCTGCCTCGCTGGTGGCCGGCGAATTTTCTGCCGTTGAATTGGCAGGTGAATACCTCAAGCGCGCCAAGGCTTATAACGGCGAGCTCAATGCCTTCATCACGCTCGATGAAGACAAAACCCTGGCACAGGCCAAAGCGGCTGATGCCACGCGCGCTGCCGGTAATGCCGGTTTGCTGACCGGTATTCCGCTGGCACACAAAGATATCTTCTGCCAGGAAGGCTGGCTGACCACTTGCGGCTCGAAAATGCTGGAGAACTTTGTGTCTCCGTATTCCGCCCACGTGGTCGAACTGTGTGAGAAAGCTGGTCTGGTGACGCTGGGTCGCACCAATATGGATGAGTTCGCCATGGGCTCTTCTAACGAAAACAGCTTTTTTGGCGCGGTGAAAAACCCGTGGGACAAACTGGCTGTGCCTGGTGGTTCGTCCGGTGGCTCGGCTGCTGCGGTTGCCGCACGGCTGGCGCCGATTGCTACCGCGACCGATACCGGTGGCTCCATTCGCCAACCGGCGGCGTTCTGCGGCGTAACCGGTATCAAGCCGACTTACGGTGTGGTTAGCCGCTTTGGCATGGTGGCGTTTGCCTCCTCGCTGGATCAAGGCGGCCCTATCGGCAAATCGGCAGAGGACTGCGCGCTGCTGCTGAACGTGATGTCCGGCTTTGACGAGCGCGACGCCACCAGCCTGGATCGCCCGAAAGAAGACTACGCTCGCGAACTGAACCAGCCATTGGCCGGTTTGAAGATTGGCCTGCCCAAAGAATACTTTGCCGAAGGGCTGGCTGCAGATGTCGCCGGTGCTATTGACGCCGCCATTGCTGAATACAAAAAGCTGGGCGCAACCATCGTCGAGATTTCGCTGCCGAACACGCGCATGGCGATCCCGGCGTATTACGTGATCGCTCCGGCTGAGGCATCGAGCAACCTGAGTCGCTTTGATGGCGTGCGTTACGGTCACCGTGCGGCGCAGTATGACGGCCTGACCGAAATGTACGAAAAGAGCCGTGCCGAAGGTTTTGGCTGGGAAGTCAAACGCCGGATTCTGACTGGCGCTTATGTGCTCAGCCACGGTTATTACGATGCTTACTACCTGCAAGCGCAGAAAATTCGCCGCTTGCTGGCGGACGACTTCCAGCGTGGCCTGACGCAATGCGATGTGATCGCCGCGCCAGTCGCACCAACTGCAGCGTGGAATCTGGGTGAAAAGTCGGATGATCCCGTCGCCATGTATCTGGCCGATATCTACACATTGGGCGTGAACCTGGCGGGTTTGCCCGGCATTAGCCACCCGGTGGGTTTTGCGGCCAATGGTCGCCCGATTGGCATGCAGCTGATTGGCAACTATTTTGCTGAAGCCAAACTGTTGAATGCCGCGCATCAGTATCAACAAGTCACCGACTGGCACACCAAGGCTCCGGCGCTGTAAATGACAACGCAGATCGCCTTGCTTGAAGGCATTACGCAAAGCGCCTGGCCCGCCATTTCGACCGAACTGTTCGATGGCTGGCTGCTACGTTTTGCTGATGGTTATACCAAGCGGGCGAATTCGGTGACGCCGTTATATGAAGGCGTGCTGGCTGAGCCGGAAAAGCTGGCGTATTGCGAGCAACGGTTTGCGGCTGCGGGCTTGCCCAGCATCTTCAAGCTGACCGCGCAAAACGCCGTACTGGATGCCACGCTGGCTGAACGCGGCTACGAGCAGATTGATATTTCCAGCGTGCAAATCGCTGATCTGCGCGAAGTAGATTGCCGCGTCGATCAGGCGGTAACACTGTGGCGTCAGCCAGAAGTGGTGTGGATGGATGCATTTACCCACATCAACGGTTTGACCGCCGCGCAGCGGGCGATTGCCGAACGGATGCTGGCGCTGTACGCCGCACCGACCACCTTTGCAGCACTGGTCGAAAACGGTCAGATCGTGGCTTGCGGGTTTGCCGTGCGCCAGCATGTTTACATGTTGATGTTTGATATCTGCACCGACCCGGCGCAGCGCGGCCAAGGTTATGGCCGCCGTCTGGTGGCTTCATTACTGGCTTGGGGCATCGAAACCGGCGCCACGCATGGCTTGTTGCAGGTGGTTGCTGCCAACGCCGCTGCCGTGAAGCTGTACGCAGGTTTTGGCTATGTCGAGCAATATCGTTACTGGTACCGCCAACGCGCGGCCAGAGCTTAAACAAGAGAGACTGACCATGAAATGGGAAGTAGTAATCGGGCTGGAAATCCATACCCAGCTCACCACGAAATCCAAGATTTTCTCGCCCGCCAGCACCGCATTTGGCGCGGCGCCGAACACCCAGACGGCAGTGGTCGATATCGCATTGCCCGGTGCATTGCCGGTGATGAACAAGGCAGTGGTCGAGAAAGCCATCCAGTTTGGCCTGGCCATTGGCGCCAAGGTCAACCGCCGCTCGGTGTTTGCCCGCAAAAACTACTTTTATCCTGATCTGCCCAAGGGCTACCAGATCAGCCAGTTTGAACTGCCGGTGGTTGAAGGCGGCCAGATCACCATTAACGTGGATGGCGTCGACAAGGTCATTAATCTGACGCGTGCCCACCTGGAAGAAGACGCCGGGAAGTCGGTGCATGAAGACTTCCAAGGCCAGAGCGGTATCGATTTGAATCGTGCTGGTACGCCGTTGCTGGAAATCGTCTCCGAGCCAGAAATGCGCTCCGCCGCTGAAGCCGTGGCCTATGCCAAAGCGCTGTACAGCCTGGTGACGTGGATCGGCATTTGCGACGGCAATATGCAGGAAGGCAGTTTTCGTTGTGACGTGAACGTGTCCGTGCGTCCGCAAGGCCAGAAAGAATTTGGCACTCGCCGCGAGATCAAGAACCTGAACAGCTTCAAGTTCATTGAGCAAGCTGTGAAAGCCGAAGTGCAATGGCAGATTGAAACCATTGAAGATGGCGGCAAAATCCAGCAAGCCACCGTGCTGTTCGACCCGGACACCGGCGAAACCCGCATGATGCGTAGCAAGGAAGACGCGCACGATTACCGTTACTTCCCCGATCCGGATCTGCCGCCGTTGGTGATTTCGGAAGAGTGGATCGAACGCGTGCGTAGCGAATTGCCAGAACTGCCGGAAGCCATGCAGGCACGCTTCTCGCAGCAGTACGGCATTTCCGCCTATGACGCCGGCACGCTCACCGCTAGCAAAGACCTGGCCGCATTCTTTGAAGCGACCGTTGCTGCCGGTGCCGATGCCAAGCTGGCGGCCAACTGGCTGATGGGTGATATCTCCGCCACGCTGAACCGCGAAGAGAAAGACATCAGCCAGTCACCGGTGAACCCGCAAGCGCTGGCGGCGTTGATCAAGCGCGTTTCGGATAGCACCATCAACAACAAAACCGCCAAAGACGTGCTCAAGAAGATGTGGGAAACCGGTGATGCCGCCGACACCATCATCGAGCGCGATGGTCTGAAGCAGGAAACCGACACCGGCGCGCTGGAAGCGATTGTCGATGAAGTCATCGCCAACAACGCCAAGTCGGTGGAAGAGTTCAAGTCCGGCAAAGAGAAAGCCCTGAACGCGCTGGTTGGCCAATGCATGAAGGCCAGCAAGGGCAAGGGTAATCCGGGCGTATTGACTGAATTGCTGAAGAAAAAACTGGCTTGAGGTTATTGGTCAGGTGGAAATAAAAAAACGCAGGCTTGCCTGCGTTTTTCTTTTGGTGGACTTGATTATTTGAGAGTTGTTCTCATTTGAATGAGATAACCTCCCAGGAATCCAGCCATGCGCTCGCATCAATATCGCGTCACCCTCGAACATATTGCACCATCCAAACCGGGTGAGCCGGTGCATGAAACGCCGCTATCGTTCGCGGCCACCAATCATGATGACTTGTTTGCCATTATCGAGCGGATTCAGGGCAAGCAGGCCTTTGACGCAGATACCTCGGCCTCATTGGCGCTGGGTTTAAAGCTGCTGGGTGAAGTGATGTTGCTGAACCGCGATCATCCTTTGTTTGAAGACATCAAAGGCCCGTATCGCGATTTCATCGGCAAAATCAAAGCTCTGTAGCCAGCGCGCACAGTCTTTTGAAACAAAAAGCCCGGATGATTTTTCCGGGCTTTTTGTTGACGGGCTTATCGTAACGAGCCGTTTGTTTCAGGCGTGAGCGGAATAAACCAGCTTGCCCTTCACCAGGGTGTACATCACCTTCCCACGCATTTCATAACCGGTGAACGGCGTGTTCTTGCCCTGGCTTTTGAGGACGTCTGGCGTGACGCGCCATGTCGCTTGCGGGTCGACCAGTGCCAGATCGGCGCGGCAGCCTGCGGTGAGTCCGGCGGTAAAGCCGAGCATGCTGGCCGGAGCGCTGGTGATTTTGGTCAGTGCCATGGTTAGTGGTACGTGTGCTTTTTCGGCCCAGGCCAGGGTCAAGGGCAGCAGCAATTCCAGCCCGGTCGCGCCGGGTTCGGCTTCGGCAAAGGGTAGCAGTTTGGCATCTTCGTCGACCGGGCTGTGATCGGAGCAGATCACATCAATGGTGCCATCGAACAAACCGGTCTGGATCGCTTCACGGTCGCGGATGCTGCGTAGCGGCGGGTTGAAGCGGTAGTTGCTGTCAAAGTAGCCAATATCGATATCGGCCAGATGCACGTGGTTGATCGAGACATCGCAAGTCAGTGGCAGACCTTCACGCTTGGCGGCGCGCACCATGGCCAGACCGGCGGCGCTGGAAACGCGGCAGAGATGCACCTTGGCACCGGTCGCGCGCATCAGTTCCTGGATGGTGGCAATGGCGACGGTCTCGGCGATGACCGGAATGCCGGTTAGCCCGAGGCGGGAGGCATATTCGCCATCGTGCGCCACGCCATTACCCGCCAGCGTGGCATCTTGCGCCCGCAAGCGCAGGCCGATGTTAAAGGTGGCGGCGTATTGCATGGCGCGGTACAGCACTTGCAAGTCGCCAATCGGATGATCGCCTTGCGAGAAAGCCACGCAACCGGCGTCGCGTAGCTCGGCCATTTCGGTCAGGTCTTTGCCTGCAAGAGCACGGGTGAGGGCGCCGACCGGGTACAGGCGGGCCAGATCAAGATGACGCGCGCGTTGGCGCAGCATGGTCACCAAGCCAGGTTCGTCCAGTGGCGGATCGGTATCGGGCGGGCAGACGATGCTGGTCACGCCGCCAGCGACGGCGGCAGCCATTTCTGATGCCAGTGTGGCGCGGTATTCAAAGCCCGGTTCACGCAAGCGAGCGGCCAGATCAACCAGGCCGGGCATCACCATCAGGCCAGTGGCATCGATGGTTTCGTCCGCAGTAAAGCCCGCCGGGGCGGCGCCAACCGCGATGATGCTGCCGTCAGCCAGGAACAGATCAGCGATTTTGTCGGTGCCGTGTGCAGGGTCTACCAGGCGGCCATTACGGATTGCGATTTTTTTCATTGTTTTTCCTTAGCTTTATCCGGTGTTGCGGCTCAAACGCGACGGGCCTGGTTTTCGGCGACCAAAGCCATCACTGCCATACGCACGGCGATGCCAAAAGTCACTTGCGGCAGAATCACCGCTTGCGCGCCGTCCGCAACGGCGGAGTCAATCTCCACACCGCGGTTCATCGGGCCTGGATGCATCACGATGGCGTCGGGTTTGGCCAGCGCCAGCTTTTCTGGAGTCAGCCCGTAATATTTGAAGAATTCCTGGGTGGAAGGCAGAAACGCGCCGCTCATGCGTTCGTTCTGCAAGCGCAGCATGGCGACCACATCCACGTCTTTCAGGCCTTCGGCCATATCGTGATAAACATGCACGCCCAGATGTTCCACACCAATGGGCAGCAAGGTTTTGGGGGCGATGACGCGGATTTCCGGGCAACCCAGCGTGCTGAGCGCATGAATCTGCGAGCGGGCCACGCGTGAATGCAGCACATCGCCGACAATGGCCACGCGCAGGCCGGTGAAGTCGCCTTTGAAATGACGGATGGTGTACATGTCCAGCAGCGCTTGCGTGGGATGCGCGTGGCGGCCGTCTCCAGCATTGACGATGGCAATGCCCGGCTTCACGTGCTGCGAGATCAAATGTGCAGCGCCCGACTGCGCATGGCGCACCACGAACATATCCGCACCCATTGCTTCCAGATTGTGGATGGTATCGAGCAGCGTTTCACCCTTGGTGGTGGACGAGGCGTTCACGTTCAGGTTGATCACATCCGCCGACAAGCGCTTGGCGGCGATCTCGAATGTGGTGCGGGTACGGGTGGAGTTCTCGAAGAACAGATTGAACACCGACTTGCCCGCCAGCGCCGGAAACTTCTTGTTGCCGCTTTCCATTTCGGCCACGTAGGTCGCAGCGCGATCCAGAATTTGCGTCAGGATGGCGCGCGGCAATCCTTCAGTGGTGAGCAAGTGGATCAGCTCTTTGTTGGCGTTCAGTTGCGGGTTGAGCATGCGCGAGATTGTCCTGAGAAAACGTAAGCAGAGTGCTGGCTGGCGGCCAGTCTGCCGGGAATGGCGATTATGATAATTGTTGAACGGCGGAAATGCTGATTATTCGGAGTCGGCTTCGGTGTCCGGGCTGGCCGCGCGGGACGGATCAGCGGGTGGTTCGATGATGGCCCCATCAAACCAGCCTTGCAGAATCTGCATGGCCGCCACCTGATCCAGCGCCGGTTTCTGTTTGCGCCCGCGTACACCGGTTTCATTGAGCGCATCGGATGCCGCTGCTGAACTGAGGCGCTCATCCACATACACCACCGGTAACTGAAAGCGACCATGCAAACGCTGGCCGAATTTGCGCGCCAACTGGCTCATCTTGTGCGGTGTGCCATCCATGGATAGCGGCATGCCCACGACCAGGGTGTTGGGCTGCCATTCCTTGATCAGCGCGGCGATGCGGGCAAAGCGGGTGTCGTTGTCGATGGCGGCAATGGTGCAAACCGGGTGCGGAATACCCAGTTCGGTCGAGCCAATGGCTACGCCAATCCGCGCTTCGCCAAAATCAAAGGCCAGGGCGCTACTCATCACAGAACTCCACGGGCAGCGGGTAGATACAAAGACCCCCCTGTGCAAAGGGGGGCAAGGTAAAACTCAGCAGGTAACGGGAACATCAGGCGTGGCCAGCTTCTTTACTGAGCATAGCGATATCAATGCCCATCAGCGCCAGTGCCGCTTCATAGCGTTCTTCCGCCGGCAAATCGAAAATGATTTTCGGGTCAGCCTGTACCGAAATCCACGCATTCTGGCCGATTTCGTTTTCCAGCTGGCCTGCTTCCCAACCGGCGTAGCCGAGAGTGACAAACAATTGTTCTGGACCAGCGCCTTCGCCTACCGCCAGCAGAATATCTTTGGAGGTGGTCAGACCGATTTCGTCAGATACGGTCAAAGTGGACTGCCATTCGCCCAGTGGCTGGTGCAGCACAAAGCCGCGATCTGTCTGCACCGGGCCGCCAAAATATACCGGCAGTTCAATGACATCCGGACGATGCAGCTCAACGTCGATTTGCTCAAACAAGGCGGATAAAGGCATACCCAGGGGCCGGTTGACGATCACGCCCATCGCGCCACGGTCGTTGTGGTCGCAAATGTAGGCGAGAGTGCGTTCAAAAACCGGATCAACCAGATTAGGCATGGCAATCAGGAAGTGGCGCGAAAGGTTCATGTTCATGTTTCCGATTATCGCATAAAGCAGCTTCGTAACGGTGCGCCGGGGCGCGCCATGCAGTTTTTCATGACAACGTACTGAAAGCGCCTTGCCTCTCGTAGAATAGCCCGCATTCGTCCTGGAAAAGTATCAATGGTTCAACGTGCCTTGCTGTGGTTCAGGCGTGATTTGCGTTTGTTCGATCACGCGGCGCTGTATCACGCCCTGAAAGAAAACCAGCAGGTCGTGCCGGTCTTTGTGTTCGACCGCGCCATTCTGGATACGTTGCCCGTCAACGATCGGCGTGTGGCGTTTATTCATGCCAGCTTGCGTGAATTGCAGGCCGCGCTGCGGGAAGTCGGGAGCGATCTGGTGGTGCGCCATGCCAACGCCGCGCACGCTATCGTGCAACTGGCGCGTGAATTCAAAGTGCAGGCGGTTTACACCAATCATGATTACGAGCCGGCCGCGATCTCCCGTGATGAGGCGGTGGGCCGCGCTTTAAATGAAACTGGTGTCAAATTGCATACATTCAAGGATCAGGTGATCTTTGAACGGCAGGAAATCCTGACCCAGAGCGGGGGCATGTTTAGCGTATTCACCCCGTACAAACGTGCCTGGCTAGCGCGGCTTGATGACTTTTTCCTCAAGCCTTATCCGGTGCGGCGATACCTGCACAATCTGGCGCCATTGTCGCGCCAGGCTTTGCCCGAGCTTGCCACGCTGGGCTTTGATGACAATGCGCTGGATGATTTACCGGTCCAGCCCGGCATGAGTGGTGGTGAAGCATTGTTTGAGGACTTCAAACAGCGGATCAACCGTTATCATGAAACGCGCGATTTCCCGGGCGTCAAAGGGCCATCGTATCTGTCTACGCATCTGCGCTTTGGTACGGTATCGGTGCGCGAACTGGCGGCCTATGCCCACGCGGTGGGCGCAGAGGGCGCGCAAACCTGGTTGTCGGAGCTGATCTGGCGCGAGTTTTATCAGCAAATTCTCTGGCATCGCCCGGATGTGGTTGAGCACAGTTTCAAGGCCGAATACGACCATCTGCCGTTCCCCAATAACCTGGACTGGTTTGCCGCGTGGTGCGACGGGCGCACCGGTTACCCGCTGGTGGATGCGGCCATGCGCCAATTGAATCGCACCGGCTACATGCATAACCGGCTGCGCATGATTGTCGCGAGTTTTCTGGTCAAAGATTTGCTGGTGGACTGGCGTAAGGGCGAGCGATATTTCTCGAAAAAACTGCTTGATTACGATTTGGCGGCCAATAATGGTGGTTGGCAGTGGGCGGCCAGTACCGGATGCGATGCCCAACCGTATTTCCGGATATTCAACCCGGTCACGCAATCGGAAAGATTCGACCCGCAGGGGCGGTTTATCCGGAAGTACTGCCCAGAGCTGGCCGCGCTGAGTGACAAGGATATCCATGCGCCATGGCTGGCGCGCAGCTTGAATGGTTTGCGGCTGGGGATCGATTATCCGCAGCCCGTGGTTGACCATGCCCTGCAACGGTCACAGGCGCTGGCGCTGTTCAAGCGAGACTAAATGCTGGCGACTTTAAACGGAACACAGGCGGGGGCTGTTCCGGTGAAAACAGCGATAAAAGAAGTAGGAGCGGCAAGGTAGCTCGGGCCAGGGTTGAGCCAGATATCCCCTCGACCGCAGGTATCTCATTGTGTCTGGTGCGTATTAGCGGTTGCTTTTACAGCGCGTACAGACGATTTTAATAATAACAACTTGGTTTACAAACAAAACAAAAATGTTGATCCACCTAACCCCTCATTCAGGCAGGACATAATGCCGCTGCAGCCGGTGCGCACAACGCTCACCCGTCGCGCCCTCATTCGCATGGGCCTGCGTATTGCTGCGGTCATTTTGCTGATTACGCTGGCGGCGTATTGGCATTTTTATGCCAGCCTGGAAGACAGCTTGCGGGATGGTTTGCGCAACTACGTGCAAGCGCGTGCCGATGGCGAAAGCGAACAGTTTTTGCTGGCGGAAACGCAAACAAAAATGATCGCCAACGAGTATCTGCGACGGTTGGCGCTGGCAGAAAATACCGACCCGCGAGCCCAGTTCAACGCCCTGTTTGCGGCGGGTAAAGATGGCGTGGTGCGGGTGCGGCCCGAAGTCAGTGACTACCAGCACAAAGCCACGCTGTTTATCCGCAACGATGTCCCCCTCACGCCAGAGTTCCAGCGCCGCGTTGTAACCGCGTGGCAGTTGTTGACCGAATGGGGGCCGCTGACCACCAATCGTTTTCTCGACAGCTTTATCAATATGCCAGAACAGATGTCGCTCAATTACGCGCCATTTGTGGACTGGAGCCAGTCGACCTCGCCCGCCACCAATATCTATGAATACGAAACCGTGTGGCGATCCACCACACAGAGTAATCCTTCGCGCCGCCCGTTCTGGACCACCGTCTATTTTGATGATGGCGCGCACAAATGGATGATCTCCCACGTCACCCCCGCTGATTACAAAGGGCGCTGGGTGGGTACGGCGGGTCAGGATATCGTGATTGATGATCTGGTTCATCGCACTGCGAATGACCACCTCGCTGGCACCTACAACGTGATCGTGCGCAGTGACGGGCAACTGATTGCCCATCCGCGCCTTGGCAAAGAAATCCAGTTGGCGGGCGGCAAGCTGGATGTATCGCATCTGCATGATCCGGAACTGCAAAGCATTGTGCGCACCGCGCTGTCTGTGACCGCGAACGCCCAGGTGGTAGAAACCGCCGATGGCAAGTTCCAGCTTGGTGTAGGGCGCATCCATGGCCCGGACTGGCGGCTGATCGTGGTTTATCCGTCATCCCGTTTATCCAGTATTGCCGGCGCCAATGCGCGGTATGTGCTGATTCTGGGCGCTTTGTCGTTGCTGGTGGAACTGCTGATTTTGTGGAGCGTGCTACGCAAGCTGGTGGCCGAGCCGCTGTCTGAACTGGCGGTGGCTGAGGCGCGGGTGGCAGATGGCAACTACGATATTTCGCTGCCAAGCACTCAGCGCAATGATGAATTTGGCCGGGTGGCGCGTGGGTTTGAAATGATGGTGCGCCGCGTGGGCGAGCGTGACCGGCAACTGGTCCAGGCGGCCGGAGACCTGGCGCGTGAGGCCGAGACTGCCCGTATCACCGCCACGCGCCTGGCCGGGCTGTCGCAAATTCTGCCCGATCCGGTCTTTGTGGTGGATGCCAATAGCGTTGTGCAGGATGCCTTTGGCAACACCACGCGCTTGTTTGAAGGTGATCCGGTCGGGCACTCGATTTTTCATACCATGCCCAACAGCGTAATCGACGGTGGTCGCATGGCGCTGGAAATCGCGCTGCAATCGGGCCGGGCGCAGCGCATGGTATACGAGGCAGAACTGGTCGAAGGTGAGCGCTGGTTTGAGGCGCTGATCTTGCCGCTGCCGCAGCAGAACAACGCCCACGTGCTGTGGCTGGTGCGCGATATCACTGCGCTGAAACTCACCGAGGGCGAACTGCGTAACGCGCGCGACCACTTGCAGGATATCGTTGCCGCCCAGACCGCCGATCTACGCGGCGCACGGGATCGGGCCAATGCGGCGAATCGGGCCAAAACCCAGTTTGTATCGAATATTTCGCATGAATTGCGCACGCCGATGCACGCCATTCTCAGCTTTGCCCGCATCGGTCAGGACAAGGCAGAAACGGCCAAACCCGAGAAACTGCGCCGCTATTTTGACAATATCATCCAGTCTGGTGAGCGTTTGTTGGGCATGGTGAACGACCTGCTCGACATTGCCAAACTGGAGTCGGGCAAGATGGATTACCACCTGTCGCAACATGCGTTGGGACGGATTATCGAGGGCGTGATCACTGAACTTGAGCCACTGGCCAGCCGTAAACGGATCAGCCTGGTGCGACGCGTGCCGCCAGACGATCTGCTCGATTGCGATGCGTCACGCGTGGCGCAAGTGCTGCGCAATCTGGTCTCCAATGCCATTCGCTTCAGTCCGGAAGATGGCGAAATCGCCGTGACGGTTTACGCCGAGGGTGATCTGCTGGTGACGCTGGTAGAGAACGACGGCCCGGCCATTGCCCAAGATGACTTGGAGCGCATCTTTGAGAAGTTTGTGCAGGGTAGCGGCCTGAACACGCCAGGCAGTTCTGGCTTGGGTCTGGCGATTTGTCGGGAAATCGTCGAAGCGCATGGCGGGGTGATTGTTGCCGCCAATCGTGAAGAGGGTGGCGCGCGCTTTCGCTTTACGCTGCCGCGCCAGCAACCGGCCCCGCCGGAAGGCGAACACCCGCTGGCAGGCTGACGACCTCACCGCCAGGCTGCCGTAGCCTGCATGGCGCGGCTGATGGCTTCATGTTTGCTACAATACGCGTTTTGCGATTCTATTTTTCCCGGATACCAGTAAATGACCTTGCTTCAGCTTATCGCGCAGCGTGCCAGTGCTGCGTTCGCCGCCATTGGCGTGCCGGACGCAAACCCGGCAGTGCAGCCGGCCTCCAAGCCGGAATTTGGCGACTATCAAATCAACGGCGTCATGGCCGTCGCCAAGGCACAAAAAGCGAACCCGCGAGAGCTGGCCACACGTGTGCTGGAGCATCTGGATCTGCGTGGCATTGCCAGCAAACTGGACATCGCCGGCCCTGGTTTTATCAACGTCACCCTGGCTGATGAATTCCTCGCCCAACGTGTGATCGCCGGGCAACAAGACCTGCGCCTGGGCGCTGGCGTTGCACACGCCGCAACCGTGGTGGTGGATTTGTCATCCCCCAATCTGGCCAAAGAAATGCACGTCGGCCATTTGCGTTCGACCATCATTGGCGACGCGCTGGCGCGGGTGTTCGAGTTCATGGGCAACAAGGTTATCCGCCAGAATCACGTGGGTGACTGGGGCACGCAATTCGGCATGCTGACTGCATACCTGTTTGAACAGGAAACCAGCAAACCGGCTGAAATCGCACTGCATGATCTGGAAACCTTCTACCGCGAAGCCAAAACCCGCTTCGATGAAGACCCAGCCTTTGCGGATACCGCACGTGATTACGTGGTCCGCCTGCAAGCGGGCGACACGCGTGTGCTGGCGTTGTGGGAGCGCTTTCGCGAGATTTCACTGGCGCATTGCAATGCGGTTTACAAACAGCTGGGCGTAAAGCTGACCGACGACGACGTAATGGGCGAATCAGCCTATAACGACGATCTGGCGCAAGTGGTGACGGACCTGCGTACCAAGGGTTTGCTGACCGAAAGCCAGGGCGCACAAGTGGTGTTCCTCGACGAATTCCGCAACAAAGAAGGCGAGCCCGCGGCGTATATCGTGCAAAAGAACGATGGTGGTTATCTGTACTCCACCACCGATCTGGCGGCCGCGCGTTATCGCGACCATGTACTGCATGCGGACCGTGTGTTGTACGTGGTGGACGCCCGCCAGGGTTTGCACTTCCAGCAAGTGTTTACCGTGGCGCGCAAAGCCGGGTTCGTGCGCGACGATATCGTGCTGGAACACGTGCCGTTCGGCACCATGATGGGCAAGGACAACAAACCCTTCAAAACCCGCTCCGGCGGCACGGTCAAACTGGTTGAATTGCTGGAAGAAGCCGAAAGCCGCGCGTTTGACTTGGTGACCAGCAAGAACCCGGACCTGGCTGAAGCCACCCGCCGCCAGATCGCCCGCACAGTGGGGATTGGTGCCGTCAAATACGCCGATCTGGCCAAGCATCGCACCAGCGACTATGTGTTCGACTGGGAAAGCATGCTCAGCTTTGAAGGCAACACCGCGCCGTATCTGCAATATGCCTACACCCGGATCGCCAGTATCTTCCGCCAGGCTGGTACGGTAGATGCCAACGCCGAACTGCATCTGGCCGAACCCGCCGAACACGCGCTGGCGCTGGCGCTGGCGCAATTCCCGCAACTGCTGCAGCAAGTGGCTGCCGAACCCGCGCCACACTTCTTGTGCGCTTATCTCTATCAGCTGGCGACACGCTTCTCGCGTTTTTACGATGCGTGCCCGGTGCTCAAATCCGAAGGCGCCACTCGCGCCAGTCGTCTGCGT
The DNA here is from genome assembly GCF_031291215.1 of Silvimonas sp. NCBI lineage: Bacteria > Pseudomonadati > Pseudomonadota > Betaproteobacteria > Neisseriales > Chitinibacteraceae > Silvimonas > Silvimonas sp. The sequence continues at coordinate 273,445 of NZ_JARLJK010000064.1, read as the reverse complement.
TTGTGCGCGGCCACGGCCAGAACCTTGTCGACCGGTTTGGGCTTGCTCGGGATTGATGTGCTGGAAGAGATGTAAAAGCTATTTTTTATTAAAAAAGAAAACGGCCGGATATTCCGGCCGTTTTCTTTTTTGGGCTTGCTTGCGCTATGTATTGCAAATGCGTTTAATAAGCGGCTCAAAACAAAGGCGCATTATTTGGCAGCGACAAGCGTGGAGGTCTTCACGTCTGCAATAAAGGTGGTAAAGATTTTATCCATCGCCAGCTTTGTGGATTGCTGAACTGCATTTTTCATGCCGAACGGCCCACTCCAGAACATTTTACCTCCTTGTGTTTCGCCATCGGCGGTATACGTTTTCTTGAAAACTTCACCACTGGCGTTCTTTACACGGATGGTCAACACAATGTGTGCGCCAAAATCTTCAAATGAATACTTATCCAGGTCAAAGATAAGGGTATTGCCATTGCTTGGCGAATCCGGCGCAGCCTTAGTCAATGGCCCTAGCGCATCCACTACGTCTTTGGATTGCATAGTGGCATCAAGTATTTTGCCAAAGTCTACTGCCCATACGTGGGCATAGCCAACCATTGCCGAACGAAATTCATAATGATGGTTTTGCGTGGCAGCAGGTACCTGGTATTGGTTTGCGACTTGAATCTGCTGGAATTGACCTGCTTTCTGGTTATTAGTCAGATATTGACCGTAATCGTCAGCGACTGGGTGCATGATTGAACAGCCGCTTGCCATAATTAAAATGGTCATTGTTGCCAGCAAGGCACGGATTCTGAAATACACTGTATTTCCTTGTCAGGTTGGAATAAGGATATGGTTTGATGTTTGCGACACATGCGAAAACACAAACGCATTCTAATTCTTTCTGACCGTTATTGAATTTGCGCTGGAACACCACTCGTTACTATTGACTGCCCCGGCTGGCGCTTATGAGGAATTGTGGGAGCCTGTGAAAATGAATGCACGCAACGCATGCTCAAATATTTAAAAAGCCCGGATTCCCCATTTCTGGTTTCATCCGGGCCTGCAATCACGAGTTGAGCGTCATATCTCTATGGCCGCGCCGTCACCGGCTCCAGCGACTTGCCAACGTCCAGCCACTTGGCGTGATGCTCACGAATCAACTGCACTGCGTCTTCAATGCTGTCCACCACCACCGGAATCTGCATATCACGCGGGCTGGCCAGGGCCGCGCCGTTGTCCACCATGTTCAACTGCGCCCAATCGACCAGACCGTGCCACATGTCGCCGATGAGAATCAGCGGGGTGTCATACAGTTTGCGCACTTGAAGTAGCTGCCAGATCATCGACAATTCCAGCAGCGTCCCCACGCCGCCCTCAGTCACGATGAAGGCATTGGAACGGGCGACGAAGTGATGCAGGCGTGAGAAGAACGTCTTGTGCTCGTACACGCGGCCCACGAAGTCATTCACGTGTTGTTCGAAATCCAGATCAACGCGGATGCCAACCGATGCGTCCGGATCATCCGGCTTGGCTTGGCGCGCGCCTTCGTTGGCCGCTTGCATCAGGCCAGGACCGCCGCCGGTAACAATGCGACAACCCATTGCCGCCAGTTGCGATGCCAGTTGTTTCACCGCTTCATAGGACGGCGTGTCTTCCTGAATGCGGGCCGAGCCAAAAATGGTGACGTGGTATTGATCAGTGTGAGCCGGGCGCAGGCGGGAGAGGTCATCCACGGTGTCCCACAGTTTGAGAACGGCATCGGAAACAATGCGCAGGGCTTCGACGTCATCCACCACGCCGACGGGTTTGTTGTTGGGATTGATCATGCTGTCCTGTTTTGATTGCTGCGGCTGCGCCGGTTGTTGATAGCAACGCCTGCCATTGATGTCCGGAGCGTGCTTCGATCCGGATCAAGATCGAACGGGCAGTCTAGCGATATCCCATTGTCTTTCAAAGGGCTTTCATTCACATTTGTGCCGAAACGGGCCACGGCCCTGTAAAAACACCAGCGCTGCGGTTTGCACAAAGTGCGCCGGGCCTGGCTAGAATGCGCAAAACCAGCTCACCCCATAACAAGGAAAAGTCATGACCGCCCGCCATCTGCCCCTTATTGCAATGCTTGCATTGTTGCCGTTGTCCCACGTCTGGGCCGCCGAGGGTGATCAGCATTTGAAGTGCGATATCGCCGTATCGGGCCAGGCTGCACCGACCCGCTATATCACCTTGCACAAGGTTGATCTCGGTAGTTACTGGAGCTGGCAGGCGGACGACGATTGCGCCACTTTTTTGCTGGATGGCCCGCGTTCGGCGATGCAGGCCCCGACCATGTTTCCGAAGGTGCTGGGCGACAAGCCAGACTGGAAGAATGAGCAAGTGATTACCTTTACCGGCAAGAACGGCTATGACGCCGGTCCGGCACAAATGCGTTTTCATGCCATGCCGCAAGGGTTGGTGCCGCCAGGGCAGGACATGCGGTTTGATATCAAAGTACGCCAGGAACTGGCATCCAAACAGGGCAGCATCCAGTTTGTCGAGCAATCGAGCATCGCCTATACGCCTGCTACTGGTGAGATACAGCGGGCCAGCGGTCGGGTTAAAGATGCAACGCGCAACTGGAATATCTTCACTCTGGTCAACTGCAACCAAGCTGGCGCAAATTGCCCGGCCAGCGCCACTCCGGCACCGGCTGCTGCGGATGCAGACGTCAAAGTGATTCCATTGCAGTAAACCGCTGCGCGCAGTGGTGACCAAAGACGGCGCAACAGGCGCCGTTTTTTCTTGGCTGCATAGACCGGGAAACGCCATGACCGGAGTACGCCAGCGCAGTCGTGGGCCACTAGATGGGTTAGAATCAAGCCCATGCGGGCACTGCTTGTGCCTGCTGTCACCCCAATGCAGGCCTATGAATACACAAGAATTTCTCGATTACGCTGAAGATCGCTGCCGCGAGCATGGCACTCGCTTGACCACTATCCGGCGGCAAGTGCTGGAGCGCATTGCCGATCAACCCGGCTACAGCAAAGCCTACGATTTGCTCGAAGCGTTGCGCCCGGGCATTGCATCACTCACCCCGCCCACCATCTATCGCGCGCTGGAATTTCTGGAAACTGAAGGACTGGTGCACCGGCTGGAAGTGGTCAATGGCTATGTTGCCTGTCAGCAGCACGATCATGCGGCGCAGACGTTGTTTATCATCTGCCCGTGTTGCGGCAAGGTCGCCGAGGCGCGCGGCGACGATTGCGAGTTCTTCTTTACCCGCTTGTTGGGCGAAAACGGCTTTGGCGCGGTGCCTCAGCATCTGGAAGTCAAAGCGTTTTGCAATGAATGCCAGGCAACCGGCGCCACCTGCCAGCATGAGCACATGCACCCGCATCGGCACAATTGATCCGGTTGCGATTTACACCCCACGTGGCGCAAAGAAAATAATTGCCATCCCCAGCAGCGTAACTGCTGCACCAAGGCAATCCCAACGGTCCGGCCGCACACCTTCTACGGCCCACATCCAGCCAAGGGCAGCTGCCACATACACCCCGCCATAGGCAGCATAAGTCCTGCCCGCGCCCGCCGGATGCAAGGTCAGCAGCCATGCAAACAAGGCCAGGCTGAACGCGGCGGGGATCAATAACCATATCGGCGCATCTTTGCGCAGCCATAACCATGGCAGATAACAACCGACGATTTCCGCCAGGGCAGTCAGGGCAAACAGCAGGAATGTTTTCAGCGCGAACATGACGGCTCGGCCACGGCAATGAAGTAGCGGACATTCTTGAGTGAAAGACTCATCAGGTTTTGCCATGCATGAACAATCGCAGCAATCTATCACAAGCGGCCAAGTGTCATGCGGGTGTGCCAGTTTGAACGGACGTTTTGATATCCGCTGACGACAACTAATTTATTAGTAATAATATCTATGATTGAGCGTTAGGCGCTACAATGCCCATCCGCGCTGCTGTTTGCCGGTGCAAACAAAAATTCTGCGGCCCTTGCCAATCCATCCGGGAAACCGGTCGCAAGGGTTAATAAAAGCTTCAGGAGTACAGATGTTCAACCCCGTAGATCACCCGCATCGCCGCTATAACCCGCTGACCGGGCGTTGGGTTCTGGTGTCGCCGCATCGCGCCAAACGGCCGTGGCAGGGCGCGCTGGATGCGCCAGCCACTGAGGCTCGGCCTAAACATGATCCGACTTGTTTCTTGTGCCCTGGCAATGATCGGGTGACCGGCGAGCGCAATCCGGACTACCAAAACACCTGGGTGTTCGCCAACGACTTTGCCGCGCTGCTGGCAGACACTCCGGCGCCCCCGGCTAACCAGGACCCGCTGTTTCAGGCTGGTGCCGCACAAGGCCTCGCCCGCGTGATTTGCTTCTCGCCCGATCACAGCAAAACGCTGCCGGAGTTATCGTTCGAAGCGCTCGGGCACGTGGTGGACGTGTGGTGCGAACAGGTGAGCGAACTCTCGGCTGACTGGGAATGGGTGCAAGTTTTCGAGAACAAGGGTGCGGCAATGGGGTGTTCCAATCCGCATCCGCATGGCCAGTTGTGGGCCAGCAACTTTGTGCCGACCGAAGTAGCGCTGGAAGATGAACACCAGGCCGCGTGGTTTGCCGAACACGGTTCGCCCATGCTGCTCGACTACGCCCGGCGCGAGCAGGCCGATGGCGGCCGCACGGTAGTAGAAACCGAACACTGGATCGCCGTGGTGCCGTATTGGGCATCCTGGCCATTTGAAACGCTGCTGTTGCCCAAAGCGCATGTGACGCATCTGGACAAACTGGACGAGGCGCAAAAGCTGGACTTGGCGGTGGTGATCAAAAAGCTGACCACGCGTTACGACAATCTGTTTAACACCTCGTTTCCGTATTCGATGGGCTGGCATGGTGCACCGTCACACGCTGCCAACGATGGCCAGCATTGGCAGTTGCACGCGCATTTCTATCCGCCGCTGCTGCGTTCGGCCTCGGTGCGCAAGTTTATGGTCGGCTATGAAATGATGGCCGAAACCCAGCGCGACATTACCCCAGAGCAAGCGGCTGAACGGCTGCAACAATTATCCGAAGTGCATTATTTGCAAAATACAAAGGGGTTGTGATGTCTGGCCCGGACTACCGCGTAAACGCAATGTTTATTGAAACCTTTGGCGTGCTGCCGCAGCACATTATTCAAGCGCCCGGCCGCGTCAATTTGATCGGCGAACATACCGATTACAACGATGGCTTTGTGTTGCCGTGTGCCATTAATCATTTCACAGCGATTGCCTGTTCGCCCCGCAAAGATCGCACCGTGCGTGTGGTGGCGGCCGATTATGCCAACCAGGCCGATATTTTCTCGCTGGATGAGCCGGTAGTGCCGCACCCCGACGCTTTGTGGGCCACTTATGTGCGTGGCGCGATCCTGTATCTGCAAAAGCAGGGGCTGGTGTTTGGCGGCATCGACATGGTGATCAGTGGCGATATCCCGCAAGGCGCCGGGCTGAGTTCGTCTGCTTCACTGATGGTGGCGGTGGGGCAGGCCATCAAAACGACCTATCAGCTTGAACTGACGCCCACGCAAAACGCGCTGAATGCGCAGAAGGCGGAAAACGAATTTGTCGGTTGCCACTGCGGGATTATGGACCAGCTGATTTCGGCCTCAGGCGAGGTGGGCCACGCCTTGCTGATTGATTGCCGGTCGCTGCAAACCCAATCGGTAGCGATGCCGGATGATTTATCGGTGCTGATTCTGAACTCCAATATTCAGCGCGGGCTGGTTGGTAGCGAATACAACCTGCGTCGGCAGCAGTGCGAAACTGCCGCAAAATTCTTTGGCGTAAAAGCGTTGCGCGATGTGACGTTGCCGCAACTGCTGGCCGCGCAGGCTCAGCTGGACCCGGTGGTGTTCCGCCGTGCGCGCCATATCGTCACCGAAAACCAGCGCACGCTGGATGCCGCCGCCGCGCTCAGCACTGGTGACGTGCCATTGCTTGCCAGGTTGATGGCTGAATCGCACGCCTCGATGCGGGACGATTTTGAAATTACCGTGCCGCTGATTGATCAATTGGTCGACACGGTAAAAAGCGTGATCGGTGAGGCTGGTGGCGTGCGCATGACGGGAGGCGGCTTTGGCGGTTGCGTGGTCGCGCTGGTGCCGCATGCCTTGGTGGAACCAGTTCGCGTGGCTGTGGCTGCAAGCTATCGCAATGCCAACGGTTTGCCCGCGACAACCTACGTTTGCCAGGCCGCTGCCGGTGCCAGCGAACTGTAAATCCAATCTCAATGGAATCCACCACGTCGGTATCCGCAAGCATTTCTGATAACAAGATCGTCTATCTCCGCTGTGGCGCTGGCGCGGCTGGATTTTTCTGCTGACGAGATCGCGCGAATCGAGCAGATTCTGGCTCAACCGGAATAGCGCGGCAGCACCAGGGCGTAAGCCTGCTGCACCATGGCCGCAAAATCGTCCGCCGAGCTAATCATTCATCATGTGGTTGGCAAGCACCGCGTCAGGATGGGGCGTTGCTCTGCTATACTCGCCGCCCTGCGGTTCGCCTGTGAGCCGTTTGAAACCTCTGCGCGCGACGTCATGCCGGTTATTCAGCTGCTATTTCAAATTATTGTGGTCATTGCCTGTTGCCAGTTGGCAGGCATGCTGGCGCGGGTATGTGGCCAGCCCAAAGTGGTGGGCGAAATGGCGGCAGGCCTGTTGTTGGGGCCATCGGTATTCGGGGCGCTCGCGCCTGAGTTGAGCGTGCTGGTATTTCCGCCCCAAGGGCTGACGGCGCCAGGCTGGATCAGCCAGGCCGCCATTGCCGTGTTCATGCTGACGCTGGGCCTGGAGCAAGACACGCAGATCTTGCGCCAGCGTAAATGGACGGTTATCGCAGTGAGCGCGGGCGGTATTTTGCTGCCATTTGTGCTGGGCGCGGCGCTCGCGTTTGTCCTTTATCCGCATTACGTCGCCGGCAAGGTGCCGCAACTGTCGTTCGTGTTATTTATTGGCACCGCCTTGAGCATGACCGCTCTGCCGGTGCTGGCACGCATCCTGCGCGAACAAAAGTTGCTGGCCACACCCATTGGTAGTCTGGCGATGGCCGCTGCGGTGCTGAGCGATGTCTGCACCTGGATATTGCTGGCGGTGGTGCTGATCATCTGCAAGCCGGGGGCTTCCAGTCTGGGCGCGATGATCCTTGGTCTGGGTTGGGTGTTATTCATGCTACTGGCCGTGCGCCCATTGCTGTCCCGCCTGCTGCAATTGCGGACATCCTTGACGGTCTACTGCTTGCTGGCGCTGCTGACCTTACTGGTCTCGAGCTGGATTGCTGATCATCTGGGCTTGCATTTGTTGTTGGGTGCATTTCTGGCTGGTGTAATTTTGCCGCGGCACGAACAACTTGGCGCCCGTCTGCAAGCGCTACTGGCCAAACCGATGGTCTGGGCGTTACCGTTGTTTTTTGCCTACACCGGTTTGCGTACGCATCTGAACTTTGCCGGTAGTGCTGACTTCTGGCTGATTGCATCTGTAACTATTGTTGCGTGCCTTGGCAAAGCGGGTGGCGCCTTCTGTGGCGCCCGTCTCACCGGCGTGGATATGCACAATGCTTGCATGATTGCGGTGTTGATGAACGCCCGGGGGCTGATGGAACTGGTGATTGTGAATATCGGGATGGACCTTGGCTTGCTGACGGCACCCGTCTTTGCCGCGCTGGTTTTGATGGCATTTCTCACAACTTTGATGACTGGTCCCCTTGTCAACTTACTGCGTGCGATCAGCCAGCGAAAACGGCAAGATTGCCCACAGTATTGAGTTGACCTCAAGGCTATGGCAGCATGGGCGGCCTTTCGCGGCAGTGTTCTGTTTTTAAATGGATTTTTGGAGCTGATGCCCAGCGGGCGTCAGCAGGAAAGATGATTGAACCGGTTGTAAACTCTTTGCGATTTCGCCTGGAAAGCTGGGCTGCCTGGGCGCCTGACCTGACGACCCCGCAAGCCTGGCTGGACTGGGCTGCGGCGGGCGTGCGCTCGGCCGACGGGCCTGAGCCAGCAGTCGCAAAAATGCCGGCAATGCTGCGTCGTCGCGCCCAGCGGTTGGGGCGTATGGCACTGGAAGTGCTGTATGCAGAAGACGCAGATGCACAATCTCCCATCGTTTTTGCCTCGCGCTATGGCGAAATCGGTCAGTCCACGCAGTTGTTGCACGAACTCGCGGCCAGCGGCACCGTTTCGCCGCAGGCATTCAGTATGTCGGTGCACAACGCCATCGCCGGGTTGTACACCATTGCCCGCAAAGAGAGCGCCAATGTGATGGCGCTGGCTGCTGGGACGCAAACGGCGTTTGCCGGTCTGTTTGAAGCGGCCATGCAACTGGCTGACGGTGCGCCGCGGGTACGACTGGTGATCTGTGACGAGCCATTGCCAGCCGAATATCAGTGTTATGGCGAACCTTCGACGCCGACCTTTGCTTATTTGCTCACGCTGGTCCCCGGTGACGAGTTCGACATTTCATGGTCTGCGCCAGCGCAGAGCGATGCTGATCCAATGGCGTTGCTACGCTTTATGCTGACCGCGCAAAACCGCTTGCCATTGAGTACTTCTGGCTGGTGCCTTGCGAGGCGGCCAGCATGAATATGTTGTCGCGTTCCTGGCGCACGTTTGCCTTTGGCTTTTGCTTTGCCATGTTTGGTCTGGGCGGCCTGGCCATTCGCGGCATTGTGTTTCCCGGCATGCTGCTGTTGCCGCGCCGCATTGAACGCGAAAAGTTTGCCAAAAACTTTATCAGTCACGCCATGGCGACGTTTGTCTGGCTTATGAAAGTCACTGGCGCCATCCGCTTTACAGTGCATGGTGCCGAAAAGCTCAATCGCCCTGGTTTGTTGATCCTGGCCAATCACCCGTCCTTGATTGATGTAGTGATCCTGATGGCGCTAACCAAACGGCCCGATTGCGTGGTCAAGGCCTCGCTCTGGAATAATCCATTTACGGCCGGGCCGGTGCGTGTGGCTGGTTATATCAGTAACGCCAGCGGGCCGGGGCTGGTGGCGGATGCTATCGAATCCATTGGCCGTGGCAACAATCTGATTGTTTTTCCCGAAGGCACGCGTACCGGGCCGCTGGGTGAAATGAGTTTTCAACGTGGTGCTGCCAATATCGCGGTGCGCGGCAACATTGCCATTACGCCGGTAGTGATCACTGTTTCAGAAAAAACGCTGACCAAGAGCAGCAAGTGGTATCGGCCGCCACCCACCAAGCCGCACTTCAGCATTCACGTGCTGGATGATGTGGCGGTGGCGCCGTTGATTACGGGCAAGGGAGAGCCCGCCTTACAGGCACGCTGGTTGACGGCGTGGCTGGAACAATTTTTTAGCAGGGAGATTGCGCAACATGGACCCACTGGTCGCAGAGATCAAAACGCTGATTATTGACAGCCTGAATCTCGAAGAAATTACGCCGGACGATATCGATGCCGATGCGCCCTTGTTTGTGGACGGTCTGGGACTGGATTCCATTGATGCGCTGGAATTGGGCGTGACGCTGCAAAAGCGTTATGGTCTGAGCTTTGCTGCGGACTCGGAAGAAACCCGGCGGCATTTTGCTTCGGTCAGCGCACTGGCGGCATTTGTCGGCGCCAATCGCACCAAGTAAGGAGCTTAAGTGTGACCAAAGATGAAATCTATAACTGGATCGCCAAAGATCTGGTCGACTCGTTTGAAATCAGCCCGGAACGCATCAAACCTGAAGCGCGCTTGTATGAAGACCTGGATATCGACAGCATCGACGCTGTTGACCTGATCGTGAAGCTCAAGCAAGTCACCGGCAAGCGTCTGCAGCCGGAAGCCTTCAAATCGGTTCGCACCATCAACGACGTGGTCGAAGCGGTGTACGGTTTGATTCACCAGTAATGCATCTGGCTATCCAAGCATAATGCCTGCCTGGCTTGCTGCCGTTGCCGGCTTGATCATTCCCGCATTGTTCTGGCTTTTTCATTATCTCGGCTGGCCGCTCTGGCTACTCGGGATCGTGTTGATTCCGCTCGCCTGGCATAAACGCGCCGCGCTGCCAGGTCTGGCGTGGCTGGCGCCGGTGGCGGCGGTGTTTGGGGTGCTGGCGCTGCTGATGCGTTCGGACTTGCCGGTGCGTTTGTATCCGGTGCTGGTCAACGTGGCGATGTTGATTGTGTTTGCGTTGAGCCTCAAGGCACCGCAAACCATGATCGAACGCATGGCTCGGCTCACTGAACCCGATCTGCCGGAATCCGGCGTGCGTTATACGCGTCGCGTCACCATTGCCTGGTGTGTGTTCTTTGCCATCAATGGCGGCATTGCACTGGCGACGGTGCTCTACAACGACGCCAGAGTCTGGACTATTTATAACGGCCTGATTGCCTATGTGTTGATCGGCTTGATGTTGGGTGGCGAATGGTTGATTCGCCAGCGGGTGCGCCGTCATGGCTGAGTGTTTCAGTTTGCTGCAAGGGGCGCTGGCTGGCCCGAATCATTTACCGCTGGCAATGGCTGGTGAGCAGATCATTACCCGCGCGCAATGGCGTTATGACGTCGCTCGCGCCACCAGTGTGATCGGCGCATTGCCCGCTGGTGATGTGGCGCTGTTCGAGACCGATTGCTACCGTTGCTGTGTCTGGTTGCTGGCGGCTTGGCACGCCGGGCGTTGCGTGATTTTGCCGGGCGACAATACGCCGACCACTACTGAACGCGTGCGGGCATTGTCTGTCGCGCTGATCGGCGAATTTGCCGAACCCACGGTCACCGACTGGCAGCATGCCCGAACCGGCACGCTGGCCCCATTGTCGGGTGATTTGCGAGCGGTCGAAGTTTTTACCTCTGGCTCAACCGGTGAACCGGGCCGCATCCCCAAAAAGCTGGCGCAGCTGGACGACGAAATGCGCGCCCAGGAAAGCGTCTTCGGGGCTGATATCCCCGCGAATGCCTGTATCGTGGCCACGGTATCGCAGCAACATGTCTACGGTTTGTTGTTCCGCATTGTCTGGCCGTTGGTGAGCGGGCGCGCGTTTGCCGCCAAAGCCCTGGCTTTTCCGGAAGAACTGGTGCATCTGAGCGGGCAACAGCCGCTGGTGTTGGTCAGCAGCCCGGCCTTTCTCAAACGGCTGCCGGAACAGATGAATCTGTCTGGCCTGGCACATCGCTGCCGGGCGATTTTCTCTTCGGGTGGTCCGCTACCCGCCGCTGCTTCTCTGGCCATGCGCGAACGTACCGGCGTGGCCGTGCGTGAAATCTTTGGTAGTTCGGAAACGGGCGGCATTGCCTGGCGTGATCACCCGGATGCGGCGTGGCAACCGCTGCCAGGTGTTGAGATTGCAGCGGGTGAAGAAGACTTGCTGCGCCTGCGTTCGCCTTATCTGCCCAGTGCCGATTGGTTCCAGACGGCTGATCGCGCCGAGTTCCTCGCCGATGGCCGCTTTCGCTTGCTGGGGCGGGCAGACCGCATTGCCAAGATTGAAGAAAAACGGATATCGCTGACCGCGCTGGAGCATGCGTTGCAGGCCACCGGCCTCGTGACCGAAGTTCGCGTGGTGGTGCTGGACGGTGCCCGCGTGGAGTTGGGTGCCGTGCTGGTGCTCAACGGCGTCGGCGCAGACCGTCTGCATAACGACGGGCGTATGGCGCTGACGCGTTGGCTGCGCGATCACCTGGCGCAAAGCTTTGAACGGGTAGGGCTACCGCGCCGGTGGCGTTTTGTCGACGCCTTGCCGCAAACCAGTATGGGCAAAACCCCGGAACAGGATGTACGGATGTTGTTTGAACGACCGCGTTTGCCACAAATTCTGGCTACGCAGCAGCACGATGATGAAACCACGTTGATACTCGCCATCGTGGCTGATCTGGCGCATTTTGACGGCCATTTCCCGCATGCCAGCGTGCTACCGGGCGTGGCGCAACTGCACTGGGCCATTCACTTTGGTCGCACGCTGTTCAAGATGCCGCCCGCCTTCAAAGGTATGGATGCAGTCAAGTTCCAGAACGTGATCCTGCCGGATGCGCAAGTCGCCCTGACGCTGCGTTATCGCACAGACAAACAGCAATTGTCGTTCAGCTACAGCTCGGGTGAGCGCGTGCATTCCAGCGGACGTATTGTTTTTGGGGATGAGGCATGAAGCTGTGTGCGGTCATCCCGGTTTATAACCACGAACAAGCGATTGGTCAGGTGGTACAGGCGCTGCAGGCCCACAATTTACCGGTCATTCTGGTCGACGATGGCAGCACAGCCGCCTGCGCCCACGTGCTGGATGATCTGGCGGCCTTGCCGGGCGTGACCTTGAGCCGGCATGAGCAGAATCAGGGCAAAGGCGGTGCGGTGATTACCGGCATGCGCCTGGCGGGCCAGTTGGGTTATACCCATGCCTTGCAGATTGATTCGGATGGACAGCATGACATTGGTGATCTGCCACATATCGTCGCCACAGCGCAGGCGTACCCGGACGCAGTGATCGCTGGCTACCCGATCTACGATGAATCAGTACCCAAATCCCGCTACTACGGCCGCTACGCCACGCATATCTGGGTGTGGATCAACACGTTGTCATTGCGCATTAAAGATTCGATGTGCGGCTTTCGCATTTACCCGCTGCCTGCCACGCTGGCTTTGGTCGATCGCGTGCATATTGGCCGGCGCATGGATTTCGACGCAGAAATCCTGGTGCGGCTGGACTGGCGCGGCGTGCCAATCATCAACGTGCCTACGCATGTGCGTTACCCGCTTGATGGGGTTTCGCACTTCAATTTGTGGCACGACAACATGCTGATCAGCCTGATGCATACCCGGCTGTTCCTCGGCATGTTGCCGCGCTTGCCCAAATTGCTGTGGCGCGTTTTGCGCGGTCACGGCGGAATGCGGAGCGCCTGATGGAACGTGCCATTCACTGGTCCAAAGTGGGCGAAGCCGGGTTTGTTTCCGGTATGAAAATCTTGTTCACGGTTTATCGCTGGTTTGGTCGCTGGCCGTTCCGCGTTGCGCTGTATCCAGTGCTGGCGTGGTATGTGGCCACGCGCCCAGACGCCCGTGCTGCCTCGCGAGATTATCTGAATCGCTTGCATCAAGACACAGCGGGCGCATCGCCCGCGCCGACGCTGCTGAGCGTGCTGCGGCATTTCGGCGCTTTTGCCGAAACCTTGCTCGACAAGTTGCTGGTGTGGAGTGCCCCCGAACGTGTCGGCGGCGTGCATGTGGATGGCGGCCAGCCACTGATTGATCTGCTGGAACAAGGCAAGGGCGGGGTGATTGTGGCCTCGCATATCGGCAATTTCGAGCTTTGCCGGGCGATGGCCAAACAGCGCCGCTCCGCGCTCAAGCTGACCATCTTTACCCACACCCGCCACGCGCAACAATTCAACCGGCTGATGCGCGAGCTGGCGCCAGATAGCCAGGTTGACCTGATTCAGGTCACCGACCTGTCATCCGCCACCGCCGTGTTGTTGTCCGAGCGGGTCGAGCGCGGTGAGTTTGTGGTGATTGCCGGTGACCGGGTGCCGGTGTCGGATCAAGGCCGCATGGTGCCGGTAGACTTTCTAGGGTGTCCGACGCTGCTGCCGATGGGGCCGTATCTGATCGCCAGTATCCTTAAATGTCCGCTGCTGGTCGTCATTGCCAGCAAGCGCGGCTGCGATACGCACATCACCATCCGCAAACTGGCGGACCCGGTGCATCTGCCCCGGGCGGACCGCACAGCTGGAGCGACACTGCTGGCGCAACAGTTTGCCGACCTCATGGCAGCTGAATGTCACCTCGCGCCATTACAGTGGTTCAATTTCTTCCCATTCTGGGCGCAGGCCCGCATGACCGAGGCCCAAGCCTGATGAGCGACGCTTTGCACAAAATCACTTTCGGCCCGGCGCGGTTGACCATTGAAAACATCGTGGCGATTTCACGGCGCCAGGCCGTGGCCGAACTTGATGCCAGCCCGGCGTTTGCCCAGCGCATCAGCGCCGGTGCGCAGTTTCTGGATCGGTTGCTGGCTGAAGAGGGTGAGATTTACGGCGTGACCACCGGTTATGGCGACTCCTGCACCGTCGGCATTCCGATGGATCTGGTCGTCGAGTTGCCGCATCACCTTTATACCTATCACGGCTGCGGTCTGGGCGAACACTTCGACGCCCCGCAAACCCGTGCCATCCTTGCCACCCGCCTGGCATCGCTCACCCGTGGTTATTCCGGCGTGAGCTGGGATTTGCTGGCGCAACTGCAAGGTCTGATTGCGCATGACATCTTGCCGTTGGTGCCCGCAGAGGGTTCAGTGGGCGCCAGTGGCGATCTGACGCCACTGTCGTATGTGGTCGCCGTCATGTGTGGCGAGCGCGAGGCGCGCGTCAAAAGCGAAACACTCACTGCCGCCGCAGCTTTGAATGCCGCCGGGCTAACCCCACTGCGCCTGCGCCCCAAAGAAGGCCTGGCGATGATGAATGGCACTGCGGTCATGACTGCGCTGGCCTGTCTGGCGTGGGATAAAGCCAATTACGTGAGCGAACTGGCAACGCGTATCACCAGCCTTGCAGTGGCGACCGCCGCCGGCAATGCCTACCACTTTGATGAGGCGCTATTCGCCGCCAAGCCACACGCCGGGCAGCAGCGCGTGGCCGCACGGATTCGCGGCGATATCTCGGATATCGGCAGCGAACAACGTTTGCAGGATCGCTATTCCTTGCGTTGCGCGCCGCATGTGATTGGCGTGCTTGAAGACACGCTGCCGTTTTTGCGCACCACCATCGAAAACGAACTCAACAGCGCCAATGACAACCCGTTGATCGACCCGGAAGAACAGCGCCTGCTGCACGGCGGCCACTTCTACGGCGGCCATATCGCGTTTGCCATGGACAGCCTGAAAAACCTGGTCGCCAATGTGGCGGATTTGCTGGATCGGCAAATGGCTTTGCTGGTCGATGCTCGTTACAACCACGGTTTGCCCGCCAATCTGTCCGGTGCCACTGGCCCGCGCGCAGCCATTAATCATGGTTTGAAAGCGCTGCAAATCAGTGTGTCGGCATGGACGGCTGAAGCGCTCAAGCTGACCATGCCCGCTTCCGTTTTCTCGCGGTCCACCGAATGCCACAATCAGGACAAAGTCAGCATGGGCACCATTGCGGCGCGCGATTGTTTGCGCGTGCTGCAATTGACCGAACAAGTGTTGGCCGCCATGTTGATCACCGTGCGCCAGGGCGTGGCGCTGCGTGAACGCGACGGCGGAGCTTCGGTGGCGTTGTCGGCCCAAGCCAGTGGTTTTGTGGCGCAACTGGGTGCAGAAATTGCCTTTATTGATGAAGATGTCGCGCTCGAACCATTGCTGCGACAACTGCTGACGCGCATCAGCGATCAGGCCTGGAGCATCTATGACTAAGCCGCTGCATAGCGCCAGTGTCACCCTGGTCATCCCGTTTCATGATCTGGACCCGATGCACGTGGTGTGGCACGGCAACTACGCCCGTTACTTTGAACACGCCCGCACCGCGCTGTTCCAGCAACTGGATTACGACGTGCCCGCCATGCGCGATTCCGGGTTTGCCTGGCCGGTGATCGAACTGAACGTGCGCTATGCCCGACCGCTGGTTTACCAGCAAAAAATTGAAATCCACGCCGCGATTGTGGAGTGGGAAAACCGCCTGAAAGTACGCTACGAAATCCGCGATGTAGCTAGTGGCGAACGCCTGACACGCGGCCACACCGTACAAGTGGCGGTGAATATGACCAGTGGTGAAATGTGCTTTGTCTCGCCCGCCATCCTGTTTGAAAAACTCGGAGTACCTCACCCGTGAAATCATTGTTTTTTGGCTTGTGCCTGCTCGCTGGCATTGCGCACGCCGATGATGTGCTGTTCAAGAATATCCAGAGCAAACTGATTGACGCACCGGTTATTCACGGCCAGTTCACTCAGGCGCGGCAACTGGTCGGCGTGAAAAAACCGCTGACCTCGACTGGTTCGTTCCTGGTCGACAAACAGCGCGGTGTGATCTGGAAAGCCGAAAAGCCTTTCCCCAGCACCTTGCGCGTGACCCGTGGCGAGATTCTGCAAAAGAATGGCGACCAGGTGATGATGAAACTGTCGGGCGATAAAGAGCCGACCGTAAAAACCGTCAGCGGTTTGCTGTTCTCGCTGTTCTCGGGCGATGTGGGCGCGCTGGGCCGCTTGTTTAATGCCGACGGCAGTGTCTCCGGCAAAAACTGGAAGCTCTCGCTCACACCTAAAGACGCCGCATTGGGCAAGTTGATTTCCGGCATCCAGTTGCAAGGTTCGGGCACGGTTGAACATATCCAGCTGAACGCAGCCAGCGGCGATGTAACCCAGATCGACATGCACGACGTCACTACCGCGCCCGCGCTGACCCCGACCGAGAGCGCGTATTTTGAATAAGCCTGGCACCACGTTGATCTGCGCGAGTGCCGCATGCGCGTAAGCAAAATGCTCGCTGCGATCTGGTTGCTGGTGGTGCTGGCGTTAGCTGGCACCTTGCTGCTGGAACGCAATACGCTGCCGCACCGGCTCGATACCGATCTGTTTGCGCTATTGCCGCGTGACCAGCGCAACCCGATGGCCGAAGCGGCGTTGCGCTCGCTTGCCGCGCAGGGTGAACGTCACCTGGTGTTCATGATCGGCAATAAAGATCCGGACCAGGCCACCGCCGCCGCTCGACAGTTTCAGCATGACATTGCCGCTCTGCCGATGACCAGCCAGCCGCTCGGCGAAACGCTGGCGGCGATCAGCAATTTTTATACCCCTTATCGGCACAATTTTCTGGCCCCAACTGACTTGCAGGCATTGCAACAGAGCCAGACCGACTGGGCACAGCGTGGCTTGGCCGCCGCGTATTCGCCAGTAGCAGGCGCTACGCTGGCATGGAAGGATGATCCATTTGGCCTGTACGCCAACTGGCTGCAAAGCCTGGCCGGTGCCAACAAGCTGCGCCCGCAAGAAGGCTTTTTGCGGGCCTCGGCCAATGGCATCAATTATGTGGTGCTGCCATACACGCTCAACGGCAGCGCGTTTGCCCTTGGTTTGCAAGAACAGGTGTTAGGTGGACTGGAAAGCGCGGCAAGCAAGCTCAAGAGCCAATATCCAGACATTCAGTTACGCCGCGCTGGCGTGGTGCTGTTTGCAGCTACCGCAGCGCGTAGTGCAAAAAGCGAGATGTCGACCATTGGTGTCGGCTCTACCATCGGCGTGTTACTGCTGGCGCTGCTGGTGTTCCGTGGCGTGCGACCAGTGGCGCTGGCGGCGTTATCGGTAATCATCGGTAGCCTGGTCAGCACCACGCTGACCTTGCAGCTATTCGGCCATATCCACATGCTCACGTTGGTGTTTGGCACCAGCTTGGTCGGGGTGGCGGTGGACTACAGCTTGCTGGCACTGGCGTCCGGCATCGATAACCCGCAGCCGGTCTCAGCGCGATATCGCAAGTTGTTGCCAAGCATGCTGCTGGCGGTCACTACTATGTCACTGGGTTATCTGGGGCTGGCGCTGACGCCGTTTCCTGGTCTGGCACAGATGGCGGTGTTTGCCATTATCGGCATTGTCGGCGCCTGGCTCACGGTGATGTTGTGGTTCCCGCTGCTGGAAAGTCGTGGCATGCGGCCCACCAGTTTGAGTCAATGGATAGGTGGTTTATTGCAGCGCTGGCCGCGAGTGTATGGCCGCCGTTGGCTATGGATGCTGGCATTACTGGTGCTGATTGGCGCTGGCCTGAGCCAGCTGAAACAAAATGACGATATCCGCGCGCTATCCGGCGTTGATCCGCAATTGTTATCGGAGCAAATCGATATCGGTCGCGTCATGGGGTTGCCCAGCCCGGCGCAGTTATTCATTGTGACTGGCGCCACGCCCGAGCAAGTCTTGCAACGTGAAGAGGCCGTGCGTAGCCAGATGGCACCGTATATCGCGCGGGGCCAATTGGCCGGCGTAGAGAGCGTCAGCCGCTGGGTGCCGTCGCAGGCCACCCAGCGCCGTAATGCCGCCTTGCTGGATCAGCAGATCAACCAGCGGCATGGCTTGCTGGAAGGTCTGGCTGACAACGTGGGATTGACGCCAGCCTGGTTGCAGCAACAGCGCACTGATGCGCCCTTGCTTGATTTTGAAACCTGGTTCAAATCGCCGGCAGCTGTGGCGAGTAGCTATTTGTGGCTGGGTCAGCAAAGGGGCGCAAAGGGCACCCAATACGCCAGCATGATGCTGCTGCAAGGCTTGAATGACCGCGCCACCACCGCGCAACTGGCGCAAATCAAGGTTGATGGCGTGGTGTGGGTCGACAAGGTGTCGGAAATCTCCGCTCTGATGGCGCAATATCGCCAGTTGTTAACGCAAGTGCTGATCGGCGCCTATGTGTTAGCGTTCGCGGTCTTGTCACTGCGCTATCGCCGCCAGACCTGGCGCATCATGTTACCGCCCGCATTGGCCACCCTGATGACGCTGGCGGTCATGGGTGCAGTAGGTGCGCCGCTGCAATTGCTGAGCATGGTCACCTTTTTGCTGGTGCTTGGCATGGGCATGGATTACGGGATTTTCCTGCTGGAGCATCCGGATGATGGCCGGGTTTATCTGGCGGTGACGCTGGCAGCAATCTGCACCTTGTTATCGTTTGGCTTGCTGGCGCTCAGTTCCACGCCAGCGCTGCATGCATTCGGGTTCTCCACTTTATGCGGGATCGGCTTTGTCTGGCTGCTCGCGCCTTTGTTTCGCATTACTCAATCCTCCGGAAAAGCACATGTCGCAACTGACGCAACACGCTGAAATCGTCATTATTGGTGCCGGACCATCCGGTGCCGTCGCTGCGGCCCTGCTGCGCAAGCAAGGTCGTCAGGTGCTGGTGCTGGAACGCGAAACGTTTCCACGTTTTTCGATTGGCGAGAGTTTGTTGCCGCAGAGCATGGCGTATATCGAAGAAGCCGGTCTGCTGCAGGACGTGGTGGAAGCCGGGTTTCAGTACAAGAATGGCGCCGCCTTTGCCCGCGGTGAAGCAGACGCTACCTTTTTTGATTTCCGCGAAAAGTGGTCCAAAGGTTGGGGCACCACTTACCAGGTGCAGCGCGGTGCTTTCGACAAAGTGCTGGCCGACGGCGCCGCACGCGCCGGCGCTGAGTTCCGTTATCAGCAAACCGTACTCGCTGCCGATTTAGAAGGCGAAACGCCCACTTTGCTGGTTAAAGACAATGCCAGCGGTGACGAATACCGCGTAACCGCAAAGTTTGTGCTGGATGCCAGCGGTTTTGGCCGCGTATTGCCGCGCTTGCTTGATCTGGAAACACCATCAAACTTCCCGGTGCGCGGCGCCATCTTTACCCATATCGAAGACCGCATTCCGGTCGGCACGTTTGATCGCAACAAAATTCTGATTACCACTCATCCAGAGCATCAGGATGTGTGGTTCTGGACCATTCCGTTTTCCAACGGTCATTGCTCGCTCGGCGTAGTAGCAGAACCGGCGTTTCTGGCGCAATACAGCGGCACTGAGCTGGAGCGGCTGCAAGCCATCGTGAATGAAGCGCCCAACCTGAAAAAGCTACTGGCCAACGCGCATTGGAACATCCCGGCGCGGACCATTACCGGCTATTCGGCCAATGTGAAATCACTGTATGGCAAGCACTTTGCGCTGTTGGGGAATGCGGGCGAGTTTCTGGACCCGGTGTTCTCATCCGGCGTGACCATTGCGCTGACTTCGGCCAGCCTGGCCGCCAAAGCTCTGGGCCGCATGCTCGATGGCGAAACCGTGGATTGGTCGGCAGATTACGCCGTGCCGCTCAAACGTGGAGTGGATGCCTTCCGCGCCTTTGTTACCGCGTGGTATGACGGGCGCTTCCAGAAGCTGATCTATTACAAAGACAAGAATGAAGAAGTACGCCGCATGATTTCGTCGATCCTGGCAGGTTACGCATGGGACGAAACCAATCCGTGCGTGCGTGCGCCCGAGCGCTGGCTGGCCGCGCTGGACGCTGCGGTGTCGATGTGATGCGGCGGTTATTGCTAGCGGCCACCCTGTTGGGGCTGACGCTCCTGAGTGGTTGCGCCAGTTTGCTGACGCGGGATTTGCCGTTGCTGCAAATTCCACCCGCTGCGTTGGGCAGCCCGCGTACCGTGCAACAACAACTTCAGGTGAGTTATCCGGGTGGCGGCGCGGTAATGGAATCCGTCCTGCAACTGGACGCGCAGCAGCTTGAGGTGATCAACAGCGCCATGGGTTTGCGCATGGCGACGCTGGATTACGATGGCCAGAACCTGAAAGCCGATATGCTGCCGGCAATGAAACTGCCGCCACAGCGTATCCTTAACGATCTGTTGCTGGTTTATGCCCCCGCCGACGCCTTGCAAAAGGCATTGCCCGACGGCTGGAGCGTGCGTGACGAGAGCAAGCAGCGCACTGTGCTGCGTGGTACTGATGTAATGGTCGATATCGTTTATGACGGTGCCGATCACTGGCAAGGCCGAGCGGTGCTGCATCATCACCAACTGGCCTACACCCTGACTATTGATTCCAGCGAAGTAGAATGACCTGTTATATCAACGCTTCTGGCGCCCTGTGCGCGCTAGGTAATGACATCGCCAGCATTCGGGCCAACCTCTTTGCCGGGACCAGTCCGGGCATGTTTGCGACCGACGAATACAGCGCTGGTCGTGAACTGGTCCTCGGGCAGGTCGTCGATGCAGATTTGCCTTCGCTGGCGCATCTGCCGCTGCAGTTACGCTCGCGTAATAACGCGCTGTTGCTGGCTGCACTGGCGCAAATCCGGCCGCAGTTTGACGCGCTGGCGGCGGGAATTTCCAAACAGCGTATCGCCGTCATTCTGGGGACCAGTACCTCGGGGATTTCTGACGGCGAAGCGGCGATCATGGCCTATGACCTGCACGGAGCCTTGCCCACGTCGTTTCATATCAGCCAGCAAGAGCTGGGTTCGCCTGCCACTTTACTTGCAGCGGAACTGGGGGTGACTGGCCCGGCGTATTGCATCTCGACAGCGTGTACTTCTGGCGCAAAGGCCATGGCCGCCGGAGCACGGTTGATCGAGCACGGGTTGGCCGATATTGTCATTGCCGGCGGCGCGGATTCGTTATCGCATTTCACTGTGGCTGGGTTCAGCGCTATTGATTCGGTGGCACCGGGCTTGTGCCAGCCCAGTTCGGCCAACCGTCATGGCATCAATTTGGGCGAAGCGGCAGTGTTGTTTGTGCTCAGCCGTCAGCCCGCCGCGGTACGTGTGGCCGGATGGGGCGAAAGCTCTGATGCGCACCATATTTCTGCACCAGCTCCGGACGGTCGTGGTGCCAAGGCGGCGGTAACGCAAGCACTGGAGAGGGCTGGTTTGGCTGCAGGTGCGATTGGCTATGCCAATCTGCATGGCACCGCTACACCGCAAAACGACGCCATGGAAAACCAGGTGGTGGCTGCGTTGCTGCCTGGCGTGCCCGCCAGTTCTACCAAACCGCTGACCGGCCATTGCCTGGGTTCGGCGGGTTCGCTGGAAGCATTGTTTTGCTGGCTCGTGCTGACCGATACCGAACACCGCTTGCCACCGCACTTGTGGGATGGCGTGCAAGACCCGGCATTGCCGGTATTACCACTGGTGGAACACGGCACACACGCTAAAGTGAGCGCCGCAATCAGCAACTCGTTCGCCTTTGGCGGCAACAATATCGCAGTGGTACTGGCTACATGAAGCTCCTGGACACACCTATTTCTGAACTGGTGCCGCACGCGGGCCCGATGCTGTTGCTGGATGGCGTGGTGGCGGTGTCGGCCAACTCGCTCACCGCATTGGTAGTACCGCGTGGCGACGGCATGTTTGATGACGCTGGTTTTGTCGGCGGTTGGGTCGGGCTGGAATACATGGCGCAAACCATGGCTGCGCTGGCCGGTTGGGAAGGGCGCCAGCGCAACGAGCCACCCCGCGTCGGGTTCATGCTCGGCACCCGCCGCTATCACACCCACGTGTCACGGTTTGTTGTGGGCCAGCCCTTGCTGGTCACGGCCACCCGGGAGTTTCAAGCTGACAACGGCATTGGCGTGATGCAATGCCGGATCGCAACGCCGCAAGGCGAGACCCTGGCTGAGGCGCTGCTTTCGGCCTACCAGCCCGAGAACCTTGACGCATTTTTGAAAGAACACGCATGAGTACAGTATTGGTAACCGGCTCCAGCCGGGGAATCGGCCGCGCCATTGCGCTGCGCCTGGCGCGAGACGGCTACGACCTGATCTTGCATTGCCGTAGTCGGCGCGCCGAAGCACAGGCGGTGGCCGAAGAGATCGCTGCGCTGGGTCGCAACGCGCGGATTCTGCAATTTGATGTGGCCGATCGGGCTGCTGCCCGTGCTGCACTGGAAGCCGATATCGAAACGCACGGCGCGCCGTATGGCGTGGTCTGTAACGCGGGCATTGCTGCCGATGCGGCTTTTCCGGCAATGACTGATGCCGAATGGGATGGCGTGCTGCGAACCAATCTGGACGGCTTTTACAATATTCTGCATCCGCTGGTAATGCCGATGATCCAGACCCGCCAGCCCGGCCGGATTGTCACTTTGTCGTCGGTATCCGGCGTAATTGGCAATCGCGGTCAGGTGAATTACAGCGCCGCCAAAGCCGGGATTATCGGTGCCAGCAAGGCGCTGGCGGTGGAACTGGCCAAGCGCAAAATCACGGTCAATTGTGTGGCGCCAGGCCTGATTGATACCGAAATGGTTGATCCGATTGTGCTGGAAGAAGCACTGAAAATGATCCCCGCCAAACGTGTAGGCAAGCCGGAAGAAGTCGCCGCCACCGTCAGCTTTTTGCTCTCGCCCGATGCCGCGTATATCACCCGTCAGGTCATTTCGGTGAACGGAGGTCTGGCATGAGCCGGCGGCGTGTAGTGGTTACCGGTGTGGCCGGGATCAGCCCGATTGGCAACGACTGGCCAACCATTGAAGCGAGCTTGCGCGCCGAGCGCAGCGGGGTGGTGAACCTGGCACAGTGGGGCGAATACGATGGACTGAACACGCGTCTGGCGGCACCCGCGGCGCCGTTTGAACTCCCCAAGGAAACCTACAATCGCAAACGTACCCGCAGCATGGGGCGCGTGGCGGTGATGGCGGTGCGTACGGCCGAGCTGGCACTGGCTGACGCGGGCTTGCTGGATCATCCGGTGCTGACTTCGGGGCGCACTGGTGTGTCTTATGGTTCCAGTACCGGTACGCCGGATGCCGTGGGCGACTTTGGCAAAATGCTGCTGAATAAATCCACTGAAGGCGTTAATGCCAACAGCTATCTGAAGATGATGAGCCACACCACGGCGGTGAACATCTCCGTGTTTTTCGGCCTGACCGGGCGCGTGTTTACCACGTCCAGCGCATGTACTTCTGGCAGCCAGGGCATCGGTTCGGCTTATGAGGCGATTCGCTACGGCCAGGCAACGGTGATGGTTGCTGGCGGGGCTGAAGAGCTGAGCGTGACTGAAGCGGCGGTGTTCGACACGCTGTTTGCCACCAGTACCAGAAACGATACGCCGCACTTGTCGCCCCGCCCGTATGACGCAGACCGGGATGGCCTGGTTATTGGCGAAGGTGCCTGCACGCTGATCCTGGAAGAATACGAACATGCGCTGGCTCGCGGCGCCAAAATCTATGCCGAGGTCATCGGTTACGGCAGCAATTGCGATGGCAGTCACGTCACGCAACCGAGCGCGGCAACCATGGCAGTGGCGATGCAACTGGCACTGGACGATGCCGGCGTCAATGCGTCGCAGATTGGCTATATCAACGGGCATGGCACGGCGACTGAACATGGTGATATCGCCGAAACCCAGGCCAGCGCCCAACTATTTGGCAAAAACGCACCGATTTCCAGTCTCAAGAGCTATATGGGGCATACCTTGGGTGCTTGCGGTGCGCTGGAGGCGTGGCTGACCATCGAGATGATGAACAGCGGCTGGTTTGCACCGACACTCAATCTGCAAAATATCGACCCGCGGTGCGGTGATCTGGACTATATATCCAGCGGTGGACGCAATATCATTTGCGATTATGTGATGAGCAATAATTTCGCATTTGGTGGAATTAATACGTCGCTGATTTTCCGCAATACAAAAGTTTGATTTAATTTGTCTGGATTGACCCGGGGGAAAAATGTTCAAAAAAGCCGCTCTCGCCGTATTGGTTATTGCCTGCCTGTCTCAAGTCGCGCAAGCCCGCGATACCGAATACAAACTGCCGATTCAGGATGTGCTCAATAGCCCGGATTTCGCTGACAAGGTCGGTTCGGATGTGAAGTTCTTCTTTGCCGACCAAAAAGCAGTACCCAAGCAAAATCTGGGTGAATTCGTCACCAACAAAAAGACCAACGCATTTAACAAGACGGATGAAGAGGCTTGCCGTTGGGTCATGTTGTCGGCGTTGATCGAACTGCGCGACCGCGCCAAAACCGAAGGCGGCAACGCTGTGGTCGGGATCAGCAGTTATTACAAAAAGGAAGAATTCAAAAGCGCAACCCAGTACGAATGCCATGCAGGTGGCTTGATTGCGGGCGTTGCGCTCAAGGGTACTGTGGTCAAAATGCACTAAGCATTTCTGCCGAGCGCCAGAAAAAGCCGCCTTTGGGCGGTTTTTTTGTGCATGCGTGTCAGTGCTTGTCTGATTTTGACTCAACCGGCCAAGCTATCTTCATTGCATGGTGAACTCAATCGCCTCTACACCGTCACAGTACGACTGCTGCAACCATCCTGGAGAAGCATCA
Source organism: Silvimonas sp. (assembly GCF_031291215.1). Taxonomy (NCBI): domain Bacteria; kingdom Pseudomonadati; phylum Pseudomonadota; class Betaproteobacteria; order Neisseriales; family Chitinibacteraceae; genus Silvimonas; species Silvimonas sp. The sequence continues at coordinate 248,787 of NZ_JARLJK010000064.1, read as the reverse complement.
TGCAAAAGAGCGGTTCCGCGAAGTGGCAAGGCGCAATCAAAGATGGCATTGGATCGATATCCACTCAAAGTGGCGTGCTCAATGATGCACCCTACGGTTTCAAGGCGCGCTTTGAAGGTGGCCCTGGCACGAATCCGGAAGAACTGATTGGCGCCGCGCATGCAGGATGTTTCTCGATGGCGTTGTCGTTGCAATTAGGCGAGGCTGGCATGGTAGCCGACAGCATCGCCACCAAAGCAACAGTGACGCTGGATAAAGATGACAGCGGTTTTACCATCACTGCAGTGCATCTGGATGTAGTAGTCAAGATACCTGGCGCGAGTCAGGAAGCCTTTGAAAAGGCTGCCAATGCAGCCAAGGCAGGGTGCCCGGTGAGTAAATTGTTGAATGCAAAAATCACCATGGATGCACGGCTGGAGGCATGAGTTTGCGCCTGGTTAGAAGCTGCTGCGGCATTGAACGATATATTCATGCCCGGCGCGTACGAACCAGGCGTGTAAGGAAATATGACACGTGGTAGGATGATCTCAGGTTCACCCTCCGCACATTTGTGATTACACAGCGGAATACTAGAACGAGCCGGTTTATATCTTGATGTCGACGCACTTGATCGTTCAGTGATGCGCTTTTAACGCCGCAACAACACGGCGGCCCTGTTGTTGGCAATATTTTGGCGATTTCGGTCACATATCTGTAATTACAAGTGATTTGCTCACTTGATATCCATATCGCCGCACCGATATTTTGAATGAACTGGTTCTATCCTCGACGTAGTTCCGTTTGACAATATGGCTTGTGTTGCCGATTGATGTATTTGAATTGTATATCTCTTGTATATGCATTGAATCAATCGCCAACCCCGCGCCATTGCTAATCCGCAAAAGAGCAAATGAAAGATAAATCCCATTCCCCCGATCCGCGTGCCGCAGCTGAAGCGCGTATTGCACTGGCCAGACTGTTTGGCGATTCAGCACCGTCTTCCAACGAGCCAGCAGCTCAGGCGACGGAACGCGCGCAGCAAGAAGGTGGCGATACCTTGCTGGCCCGTAAAAAGGCCCATGAAGCAGAATTGTCGTCGCGTATTGACCTGTTGCGCCGCAAGCGTGAGGCCCGTGAGCAGATACTGGCCAAAGTCGCCGCCTCCGGTTTTACCCCGGAAGAGTTACTTGATGCTGCGGCCCGATTGGCTGAGTAATCGGCCAACGCTCAGGGCCTGAGTCAGCTGCGTGGTCGGCCCTGCGCGCTAGTTCGTGATATGTATGGCTGTAGCGCGGCCTGGACTTGCCACAGTCGGTCGGCTTGCGGATGACTGCCAGTCTGCGTCCAGCCAGACGTGCTAACGCCATCTGCCAACAATAGGCTGTTTTACCCGCATGGTTTCTCTGCGGATCTTTATCGCAATCTTCTGCACTCTCTGCCCTTGCACCTGAACGACCCGCCGCGCCGACAGCATCGCCATGCTGGTGTGGTGAGCCGGATACGGGTTTTTGTTTTTGGTCTGCCAGAAACAACCGATGGGCGAACCCGCGCCATGCATTTACCCCTTCAAACCTATGATGCGCAGGCACGAATTGCCGCCTGGAATCATTCGCGTTTGTCGAGGGTTAAATGTCCATTTCGCAAGAAGATGCCTCACCAGGCGTCGAAACTGATGTCGACCATGCCGGGTTTGATCCGCTAGCGGCGATGGCTCTGGCCGCGGGTGCTGCGCTGTTGAGTGCTTGCGGAGGCGGCGGTGGCGGTAGTTCGGACACTGTTGCTGCTGCCCCGACCCCCTCGGCTGCGCCTGTTACAAGTGCAGATGCCTCCCGTTTGCTCAGCCAGGCGGGTTTTGGTGCATCCGACGATCTGCTCAGTCAGGTACAGACGCAAGGAACAAGCGCCTGGCTCGATGCGCAAATGGCCTTGCCAACCAGCCAGGGGCATTACGACTGGATGGTGGCCAATGGCTATAACGTGGTCGCTAATCTTTATTCGAGCGGCGGCATCGACAACAGCCTGTGGCACAAACTCATCAGCTCGCCGGATGTGCTGCGCCAGCGCATGGTCTTGGCGTATTCCGAAATATTTGTGGTGTCGTTAATCGGGTTGCCGATTGCGTGGCCGCAATTCACGGTCGCGGCCTACGTCGACCTGCTTGAAGCCAACGCATTCGGCACATATCGCCAGTTGTTGCAGGCGGTGGCGCTCAGCGTCGGCATGGGCAGTTATCTGAATATGCGTGGCAATCAGAAGGGGAATCCTGCAACTGGCAGGCAACCGGATGAGAATTTCGCCCGCGAAGTCATGCAGTTAATGTCGATTGGCTTGTATCTGCTTAATCCGGATGGCAGCTTGCAACTGGACGGCCAGGGCCAGCCGATTCCGACTTATGACCAGACCACCATCACCACGCTGGCCAGCGTCTTTACCGGGTGGGATGCCGGTGGCGCCAATAACCTTGATCCGGCTTTCGTGCGCACGCCCATGGTCAATACGGCCAGCCGCCATGACAGTACCGCCAAGTCGCTATTGGGTATCAACATCGCAGCGGGAACTGACGCTGCCACAGCCATGGGACAAGTGCTCGACGCACTGGCCAGCCACCAGAATACCGCCCCGTTTATCAGTCGCCAGCTGATTCAGCGGCTGGTTTGCAGCAACCCCAGCCCGGCTTATATCCAGCGTGTGGCGACGGTATTTGCCAACAACGGCGCAGGCGTGCGTGGGGATCTGAAAGCGGTCATCAAAGCCATCTTGCTCGATACCGAGGCCCGCGCCACGCCTGATCCGGCCAACACCACTAGTGGCAAATTGCGCGAGCCGGTCATTCGCTTTGTGCAATGGGCACGGACGTTCAATGCCACCACCGCTACCGGCAAATGGGGTATTGGTGATCTGTCTGACCCCGCCAGCAAATTGGGCATGAGCCCATTGCGCTCACCGTCCGTCTTCAATTTTTTCCGCCCCGGTTACGTGCCGCCAGATAGCCAGTTGGGAACACTCAATCTCACCAGTCCGGAACTGCAGATCACTAACGAATCGACGGTGGTCGGGTATATCAATTTTATGCAGAACGCCGTGACCAAAGGTGTCGCGGATGTGGTGCCTGGCTATAGCGCCGAGCTGTTGCTGGCCGTCGATGCCAATGCCCTTGTCCAGCGCTATGCCCTGCTACTGGCCTGCAACGGCTTGAGCGCCGACACCGTTGCCACTATCACCACAGCCGTGTCCAGCATTTCAACGAGCACCAGCGCGGGCCAGTTGGCTCGGGTGCAGGCGGCCATTTTGCTGGTGATGGTGTGCCCCGAATACCTTGTGCAGAAGTGAGCTCAGTCATGTCCAAGCTTGATCAAATTACCCGCCGGGAATTTCTGCGCCGCACCTCTGCCTTGGGTCTGGCCGGAATGGCTACGCCGTGGGCGCTCAACCTGGCTGCGATAGGCGAAGCTGCTGCGGCCACCACTCCGGGCGATTACCGCGCGCTGGTCTGTGTGTTTCTGTACGGCGGCAATGATTACGGCAACACCCTGATCCCCTATGATCAGGCCAGCTATACCGCTTACCAGAGCATCCGCCAGACCTTGGCGATTGACCGCACCCAACTGGCGGCAACTGCATTGACGCCGGTTACGCCCTTGCCTGGCGGTCGGCAAATGGCTTTGGCCCCAACGCTTGCACCACTTAAACCCCTGTTTGATGCAGGCAAATTGGGTGTCATGCTCAATATTGGCACGCTGGTGCAGCCGGTGACGCTGGCCCAATACAAGGCGGGCACCGCCCGTTTGCCGCCAAAATTGTTTTCGCATAATGATCAACAAAGCGTGTGGCAGTCATCGCTGCCGGAAGGGGCCACCAGTGGCTGGGGCGGGCGCATTGGCGATTTGTTCCTGAACAGCAACAGCACGTCGACCTTTACCTGTATCAACGTTTCCGGCAACGCGGTGTTCATGTCTGGCAAGCAGGCAGTGCAATACCAGATGTCGCCCTCTGGCGCAGCGCCCGTCAATGGCATCAAAAAACCGCTGTTTGGTTCCACCGCATGTAGTGCCGCCTTGCAAAGCCTGATTACCGCGCCGCGCAGTCATTTGATTGAGTTAGAGCAAAACCGCATTGTCAGCCGAGCCATTGCCGCGCAGGGCACCTTGTCCGGCGCGCTATCCGGCGTGAGTTTGACCACCTCGTTTGATAGCTCCAACGGGCTGGCAAACCAGTTGAAAATGGTGGCCGAACTGATCGCCGCACGCTCGGCCCTGGGCGCCAGCCGGCAAGTGTTTTTTGTATCAGTCGGCGGGTTTGACCTGCATAGCAACCTGGTTAACCTGCATCCCGGTCTGTTGACCACGGTAGCCAATGCCTTGAACAGTTTTTACAACGCGACCGTGGAGCTGGGCGTTGCCGACAAAGTGACTGCATTTACCGCCTCTGATTTTGGCCGGACCTTGTCATCCAACGGCGACGGTTCGGATCATGGTTGGGGCAGCTATCACTTTGTGCTGGGCGGCGCGGTCAAAGGCGGTGATTTTTATGGCACCTTGCCCGCTGTGGCAGTGAATGGCCCGGACGACGTCGGTCAAGGCCGCCTGCTGCCCACAACGGCAGTTGACCAACTGGCCGCTACGCTGGCTACATGGATGGGCGTGAGCGATAGCGATATGCCACTGGTAGTGCCAAACATTGCCAACTACAGCACGCGCAATCTGGGATTTCTGACCTGATCTGGCGGACGGTGAGCAGTAGCAGTCTGCGCTAGGTTTTGTCTGGCACCGGCCCGGTGGAGGTGCGTGCCACCAAGGTCGGTTTAGATGTCACCAGCATGGGGCGGGCGCCGTCACCGGGTTTGCCTTTGATCAGGCTTAGCAGCAGGTTGACCGCCATCTCTGCGGCTTCTTGCGTGGGCACCGCTACGGTACTCAAGGCGGGACGGATCTGATGCGCCAGGTTGATATCGGTAATGCCGATCACCGACAAGTCATCCGGCACGCGTACGCCCATATCCGCCGCCATTTGCAGTACGCCAATGGCGGGCAGGTCGTTGGAAACAAAAATGGCAGTCGGTCGCGACGAGCTGGACAATAACTGGCGCGCGGCGTCATGCCCGGCTTCAATGGTGTCGTGGCCAAAACAGGTGTTTTCAGCCAAGTTATCGATTCCGGCGCGGGCGATGGCGTCGGCAAAACCACGATAACGCCAGATATGGTTACCGTTGCGTTCGCTGCCTACGACTGCGCCCACTTGGCGGTGGCCTAGCGCCAGCAGGTGTTCAGCAGCGATTTCGCCAGCACGGTAAAAATCGACGGCAATCGAGGGCAGGGCGGGCGGCTGCTCGGGTCGCTCCCACATGCACAGCACCACAGGCGTGCCGCGACGTTCGGCCGCCAGCAACACATCCTGTTCCACAAAATCCGCATTCATCACCAGCACGCCGTGCGCCAGTGAGCCACCGACCTGGTCCAGATAAGCGCGCTCCAGTTCCGCATCGTCATTGGTGTTGCACACAATCAGAAAGTAACCCTGCTTGCGCGCAGCCTGTTCGGCGGCCAAAGCGAATTCCGGATAAAACGGGTTGGCAATGCTGGAGACCACCAGGGCCAGTGTCAACGGGCGGCCTTCAACCAGGGCGCGGGCGTTCAGGTTGGGTCGATAACCTACTTCCTCGGCCAGCGCCAATACTCGCCGTCGCGTGTCTTCGCCCACTTTGCCGCGGCCGCGCAAGACATTGGAGACGGTTGCGGTGGTAACGCCTGCCCGCCGGGCGATTTCTGCCAGTGTTGCCATAGGTGATGTGAGCCTGTTCCCTGACCGGTGACTGGCTGTGTCCGGCAGATGCCCAAGCCCACAGCATTAGTAAATCATCATGGATTAAACGATTAATCTATCAAATCAGAGTACAACATCCTTGTCAATTTGCCTCCGGCTGCTCGTCTTTGCCTCAGTTGTCGCATTGTATGTATTGCGATACATGTCTGTTTTGCCATGCAACAGGCCAATGTGGTGCAATTTGTCAGGGTCGCCGCACGATTTTTGTGAATATGAGGGTAAGGCCTTATTGCGACAACATGCCCATGCTGAGAAATTGAAAGTAGGTAAAACGTTTAACTACAAATTTAAGCGTTTAAATTTTTGGTGTGGCATCTCGAATATTGCTGCAGGCCAGCAAAATGGCTTGTTGGACGGGTGGCTGCATGAAGCAGGAAAAATAAAACTACACAACAGGAAGATGGCACCAGTGACTTTCCGGCCACACAATCAGGTCAAGCTGACTTTGGCGGCGCAGGCTGCAGCGCCCGAGATCGGCTTTTTGCGGCAAGACTGGCACACCGGTCCTCAGGGCTCGCTCGCCATCAATAGTCGCTACCTGGTCCGCGACGATCAGCCGTGGCTGCCGGTGATGGGCGAGTTTCATTACTCGCGCTTTCCACGGGCGCAATGGGCAACCGAACTGCGCAAGATGCGTGCCGGTGGCATCCAGATTGTGGCGTCGTATGTATTCTGGAATCACCATGAGGCCCTGCCTGGCCAGTTTGACTGGTCGGACAACAAAGACCTGCGCCACTTTGTGCAACTGGTTGGTGAGCTGGGCATGTTGTTCTCGCTGCGCGTTGGGCCGTGGGTGCATGGCGAAGCGCGCTACGGTGGTTTTCCGGACTGGCTGATCAACACCGTGCCAACGACCGACTTGCGTACCAATGCGCCGGCTTATCTGGCCCATGTTGAACGCCTGTACGGCGCCATCGGTGAGCAAGTGGCGGGTTTGATGTGGCAAGACGGCGGCCCGGTGATGGCCGTGCAGATTGAAAACGAATACGACCGTGTTGGCCCTTCCTGCGGCGCCGAGCACATTGCCGAACTGAAACGGATCGCTATCGCCAGCGGCCTCAAAGTGCCGCTGTACACCGTTACCGGCTGGCCGACACTGGATATCCCGGCGCGCGAAGTGGTGCCGTTATCGGGTGCCTATGCTGATGGTTTCTGGCAGGGCAGTAGCGAGCCGCTGCCAGCATCCGGCGTGTTTTTGTTTAACACCAGCCGGGTGATTGGTGAAATGGGTAACGTCGGCGGCACGCCGGCAGCCGGGCAGATTGACCCGCAGCATTACCCGTTCTTTCTGGCAGAAGCCGGCGGTGGCATGCATATGTCTTATCACCGCCGACCAGTGATCAGCACCCAAGATGTCTACGCGACCGCGCTGACGCAAATTGGCTCTGGCGCCAATCTGTACGGTTATTACATGTATCACGGCGGCACCAACCCGGTTGGCGCCGCGGGTTATCTGAATGAAACCCAGGATACTGGCTACCCGAATGACGTGCCGCTGCTGGGTTACGACTTTCACGCGCCGCTGGGTCAGTATGGGCAGATTCGGCCCTCGTTTGGCCACTTGGGTATGCTGCACCAGTTTGTCGCGGCATATGGCGCGCAACTGGCACGCTTGCCAGCCACACTGGCCGACGGCGCGCCAGCCGATCCATCCGACGCTACGCAACTGCGCGTCTGCGCACGCGGCGACGAGCAGGGCGGCTTTGTATTTATCAATAATCATGTACGCCATCATCCGCTGCCGGACTTTGCCGCTACCCAGTTGCAGCTGCAGATAGGCGATACCGCCGTGCTGGTGCCCGAACAGCCCATCACCATTCCGTCCGGTACGGCGCTGATCTGGCCCGTGCTGCAACGTCTGGGTGGCGCGTTGCTGCGCTATGCCACGGCCCAGCCACTGACCAGGCTGTCGCACGAAACCGTGCCTTGTTATGTGTATTTTTCGGTGGAAGGCATTGCGCCGGAATTCTGTTTTGACGCGCAAACCATCCGGCAGATCGATTGCCCGCAGTCGTGGCTGCAGACGCGTGATGGCTGTGTGTTCTTGCGGCCAAGCCTGAACGGTGAACCGGTGGTGATCACGCTGACCGACAGTCTCGGTGCGGCATGTCGTTTGATCGTGCTGGATCAGTGTCAGGCCGCGGGCAGTACGGTGGTGGAGTTGCATGACCAACAGCGCCTGGTGATCAGTGAGCAGGGCTGCTGGCAGGATGGCAACACCGTACACGTATATCGGGATCAAACCGGCCCGGTGAGTCTTGCCGTATTCCCCGGTCACGATCTGCAAGCGGTTGCCGCAGATGCCTTTGCCGTATTCCAGCAACAGATTGCCGAGCCCGCTGATATCGCCGTGCAGGTCAGTTTGCAACGCCCGGCAACTATGCCGCCGTTGCGTTATGGCCCGCATATCAGCTGGCGCAGTGGCCCGGTGCCGTTGGCGCCGGACGATGCCAGCTACCAGCACGCCGCCATCTGGCAACTGGCATTGCCTGATTCAATCGCTACGCAATCGGCAACGCGCTGGTTGTTACAACTGGACTACGCCGGTGACGCAGCCCGGCTCTATGCCGATGGCGTGTTGATCAACGATCAGTTCTACGACGGCACCACGTGGGAAACCGCGCTTGATGATCTTTTCGCGAATGGTCGCAAGCCGCAACTGACTTTGCATGTTTTGCCCACGCAAAGCGACGCTGCCATTTTCCTGGAGCCTGCAGCACGTGAACGGCTGGCAGTGGCCCCGCAACCGGAGCAACCCGCGCTGCTGCGCGTTGCCTTGTGCGGCGTGAACGAAGTGGTTTTCGAAATTGAGAAATTGCATCACATCGCGCAGTAAATAGCGGTTGCTCCGCTTTGCGCCACGATGTTTGAACCCAACAAGGAGGCCATGTGGCCAGCGTTTCCCTGATTAATGTCTGCAAGTCGTTCGACAACGCCACGCTCACTATCAATGACGTGTCGCTGGAAATTGCAGATGGCGAGTTTTGCGTGTTCGTTGGCCCCAGCGGCTGCGGCAAGTCCACTTTGTTGCGCATGATCGCCGGGCTGGAAACCATCACCACGGGCGAGATGCGCATCGGTGGTAAACGCGTCAACGAACTCGCACCGTCCGAGCGCAACGTGGCGATGGTATTCCAGAGCTACGCGTTGTATCCGCATCTGACCGTATCCCAGAACATGGGTTTTGGTTTGCGGCTGGCAGGCGTGACCAAAGCGGCGATTGCCGAACGCGTGAACGGCATTGCCAACATGTTGCAGATTGAACGTTTTCTGGAACGCAAGCCGCGCGCTTTGTCTGGCGGGCAACGCCAACGGGTGGCCATTGGCCGGGCGCTGGTACGCGAGCCGGAAGTCTTCTTGTTTGACGAGCCGTTATCCAATCTGGATGCCGCATTGCGCACGCAAACCCGCGTGGAAATCGCCCGGCTGCATCGCCAATACGCTCGTGCCAGCACCATTTACGTGACGCACGATCAGGTCGAAGCCATGACGCTGGCTGACAAAATTGTGCTGCTGCACACCGGCGCAGACGTGGCCAAATTTGGCAGCGTGGCGCAGATCGGCTCTCCGCTGGAGCTGTACGAACATCCCAATAGTCTGTTCGTGGCCGGTTTCCTTGGTTCACCGAAGATGAATTTCCTGCATGGCACCGTTTCGGCAATTAACGAATATGGCGTGCAAGTGCTGACCCAGGATGGCTTTACCCTGACTGCACATGTTGAACCAGCGGGTTTGACTGTCGGTGCCAATGTGCAACTGGGCATTCGGCCAGAACATCTGGAAGCCGCACATGCGGGCGACCTCAATACCTTTACTCGCGAAATCCAGTGGGTTGAGCGCCTGGGCGAAAGCACTTATGCATACCTGAATGGCGATACTTCGGTCCCGCTGATTGCGCGGCTGCACGCCAGTACGCCGGTTCAGGCCAATGAGCCGCTGACCCTGTGCGCACCGGTAGGCAAAACTCATCTGTTTGGCGAAGACGGCCGCGCATTCCGGCGGCTGGCAGTTTGAAATCACGGGGCCAACCGCCCCGGGACAGCACCCCTGGCAGTCGAGGCAATGCCGGGATATCACTGATGTGGTGGCATTAAAATAACGAGGATCGATAAAAATGGTACACAAGACTTTGGCTCGGCAGCTGGCGCGACTGGGTGTTCTGGTTGCTGCAGGGATGCTGAGTATGCAGGTACACGCCGCCGAACCCGGCAAGCTGGTGATCTGGATCAACGGCGACAAGGGTTATGACGGTATCGCAAAAATCGGCGAGAAGTTCACCAAGGAAACCGGTATTCAGGTGAAGGTTGAACATCCGGAAGACGCCATCGCCAAGTTCGAACAGGCATCTGCCGCCGGTAAAGGCCCGGATATCTGGATCTGGCCACATGACCCGGCCGGTAACTGGATTTCTGGCGGTTTGATTTCGCCAGTCGCGCCGTCCAAACAGATTGTGGACAGTATTGATCCGCTGGCATGGAAAGCCTGGACCATCGGTGGCAAGACTTGGGGCTATCCGCTGTCGATCGAAGCCGTGGCCTTGTTGTACAACAAGGATATGGTGCCAACACCGCCCAAGAGCTTTGACGATGTGCTGACGCTGGACAAAAAACTGTCCGCTCAGGGCAAGCACGCCATCATGTGGAACTTCACCGAGGTGTATTACTCGTGGGCGCTGCTGGCGGCTAACGGTGGTTACGTGTTCAAGCGTAACGCCGATGGCTCTTACAACTCGCAAGACGTTGGCGTGAACAACAAGGGCGCCTTGCAAGGTGTGGAGATGATCCAGAAGCTGATCGCCTCCGGCGCCATGCCGAAAACCGCGTCCTACGCTGAAGCAGAAGCAGCCATGAACGAAGGCCGCACCGCCATGATGATCAATGGCCCGTGGGCGTGGAACAACCTCAAGAAGAGCAAGATCAACTTCGGCGTAGCGCCGATTCCAGGTATTGGCGGCAAGCCAGGTGCTCCGTTCGTTGGCGTGCTGGGCGCGATGGTTGCCAGTTCGAGCCCTAACAAGGAAATCGCTACCGAGTTCCTGGAAAACTACCTGTTGTCCAAGGAAGGCCTGAAAGACATGAACGACGCAGTGCCGTTGGGCGTGCCAGCCAACAAGGCGTTCTACAACGAGCTGAAGAATGATCCGCTGATCGAAGGCACGATGGCCGCAGCCCGCGCTGGCGCACCAATGCCAAGCGCACCGGAAATGCCACGTTTCTGGACATCCATGAAAGCCGCGCTGGAAAACGTGACCCAAGGTCGCGAAACCCCGGCTGTGGCACTGGATCGCGCTGCCAAGCGCCTGAAGGGTGAGCAGAAGTAACAGCAAGCCACACGTGTTGCCCGGCATCGTCCCCATGCCTTGCCGGGCAGCACGCCACTTTCAGCAGTGAGAGATATCAATGAGACGTTCGTACATGCACTACGTGCTGGCCGCGCTGGGCATTATCAGTTTGCTGGCCGGTTTTGCGCTGGTTCCGTTGTTCTACCAGGCGCATCAGCCGATTTATGCGGGTGCAATGATTGTGGTGCTGGCGCTGGCCGTATTCATTTACACCTCGCCGCGCATGTACGCCTACCGCTACGTGGTACCGGGGATTCTGGCCGGAATCGTATTCATTGCCTTGCCGGTGGCCTACACCCTGGGCATCAGCTTTACCAATTACAGTTCGCAGCATTTGTTGTCGCAAGCACGCGCCACAGACGTATTGCTGCAGAAAAGAATTACCGGCGACGCCAGCATGAACATGAAACTGTTCAGCAAGGGCGATCAATACAAGCTGTATTTCAGTGACGACGCGGGCAAGGGTTATATCTCTGACGCCACGCCGCTGACCGCTACCAAAGAGCAGCATGTGCCGCTGCACGAAACCACAGCTACCGATGGCTTTGGTGCGCCCGTGCTCCTCAAGGATTTATTCAAGCTGCAACCTGGCCTGAAACAAGTCGTAGCGGTGATGCCCGATGGCACTGAACTGCGCCAGAGCAGCTTGCGCCGCTTTGCCCAAAGCAAACCGGCATACACGCTCAATGCCGATGGCTCGCTGACCGATGTCGAACACGGCGGCGTACTCAAGCCCAATATACACAGCGGCTTTTTTGAGACCGCCAGCGGCCAGCAGCTGGAGCCTGGGTTCCGCGTTAACGTGGCGTGGCAGAACTATTGGCGCATTTTCAAAGATCCGGCGTTTCACGAGCCTTTTCTGCGCATCTTTACCTGGACCATCGCCTTTGCCAGTCTGAATACCCTGGCCACCTTTGCCATTGGCATTGTGCTGGCGGTGATGCTGAACTGGGAAGCGCTGGAGTTCCGCGGCGCCTATCGCATGATGTTGTTCCTGCCGTACGCAGTGCCTGCCTTTATTTCGATTCCAGTTTTCAAGGGCTTGTTCAACGAGAACCTCGGTGAAATCAATCTGGCGCTCAACATGATCCTCGGTGTGCGGCCAAGCTGGTTTTCAGACCCGACGCTGGCCAAATCCATGGTGCTGCTGGTGAACACCTGGCTGGGTTATCCGTACATGATGATTCTGTGCATGGGCCTGATCAAAGCCATTCCGGAAGAACTCTACGAAGCCTCCGCGCTGGCCGGTGCTGGCCCGTTCACCAACTTCTTCCGTATCACGTTGCCGTTGATTCTGCGACCGATTGCACCGCTGCTGATTGCCTCATTTGCTTTCAACTTCAACAACCTGACGCTGATTGCGCTGTTGACCAGCGGTGGCCCGGATTTCCTCGATACCCAAGTGCCAGCGGGCGCGACCGATTTGCTGGTGTCGTACACCTATCGCATCGCCTTCCAGGATTCCGGCCAGAACTACGCACTGGCCTCGGCGATCTCGTCGATCGTGTTCCTGATCGTGGCTACCCTGGCGGTGGTTAACCTGCGGCTGTTCAAAGTGAACCGGCAGAACGCCTGATCACGCTCAAGCAAGGAGTTTTGCTGTGCCTATTGTTCTCAAGAAATCCAGCCGCTGGCGCAAGCTGATCTGCCATGTCGGGCTGATCCTGTTTATTGCTGCAACGATCTTTCCGTTTCTGATGATCATTTCGATCTCATTGCGGCCCGGTAACTTTGCCGGTGGTTCATTGATTCCACACTCGATCAGCTTCGAGCACTGGAAGCTGGCGCTGGGGATGTCGTATACCGACGCCGACGGCAATCTGGTCAAGCCGCCTTTCCCGGTGCTGTTGTGGATCTGGAATTCGATGAAGGTGGCATTTATCAGCGCCACGGTGTCGCTGGTGCTGTCGATTACCAGCGCCTACGCCTTCGCCCGCATGAAGTTCCGTGGCAAAGGCGCCATGCTCAACGGCTTGTTGCTGTTGCAAATGTTCCCATCGGTGCTGGCGCTGGTGGCGATTTACGCGCTGTTCGACCGCATTGGCGATTACGTGCCATGGCTGGGCGTGGATAGTCACTGGAGTCTGGCGCTGGCCTATACCGGCGGCGTGGCGCAGCACATCTGGCTGATCAAGGGTTACTTTGATTCGGTGCCGTACGAACTGGAAGAAGCCGCGCGCGTCGATGGTGCGACCCCGTTCCAGGCCTTCATTTACGTGTTGCTGCCGATGGCTGTGCCGATTCTGGTGGTGGTGTTCGTGCTGGCGTTCCTCGGCGGCATGATCGAATACCCGGTGGCCTCGGTGCTGTTGCATGACGAACAAAAGCTGACACTGGCGATTGGCTCGCGGCTGTTCCTGTTCAACCAGCGTTATCTGTGGGGCGACTTTGCCGCCACGGCGATTCTGGCCGGGATTCCGCTCACCGCCATTTTCATGGTCACCCAGCGCTGGCTGGTGTCCGGGCTGACAGCTGGCTCGGTCAAAGGGTAACGGCGATGAACCGCTACAAACGCGTGATCCTGGCGATGGTTGCACTTGCTGCCATGAGTGCGGCCATCGCCGCGCGTCCTCAATCCGCCGTTACCGTACAAGCGGTGCCCGATCTGCCTGCCGGTTTCATCATGGGCGCGGACGTGTCCACGCTGGATCAAGTCGAGCATGCCGGTGGCAAGTTCTACAACGAAGACGGCCTGGCGCAAGACGCGCTGGCGATCCTCAAGCACGATGGGGTGAACTGGATTCGGTTGCGCCTTTGGCATACGCCAGTCAATCCGGCAGATGTAGTGGTCAACGGCAAAACGTTATCGCACAAGGGTGATCCGGTTGGTGGCGGCAATAACGATCTGGCCACCACCGTGCGCCTGGCGCAACGCGCCAAAGCGCTGGGCCTGAAAGTCTTGCTGGATATTCACTACAGCGATTTCTGGGCCGATCCGGAGAAACAAACCAAACCTGCGGCCTGGCAAGATTTGCACGGCGCAGCATTGCAACAAGCCGTCTACCAATACACCGCCAAGGTGATGCAGACGCTGGAAGATGCCCACGCCACGCCCGATATGGTGCAAGTCGGCAACGAGTTGAATGGCGGCATGTTGTGGCCGGATGGCAAAACCTGGCGCGAAGCCAAAGACGCGTTCATTGGCGGCGACGATGGTTTTGTCGCGTTGATGAAACAAGGCATTGCTGCAATCCGCGCCAACGATCAGCAACACGGCAATCGCCACACGCCCATTGCTGTGCATCTGGCCAACGGCACCAGCAACGAACTGTACCGCCGCGTGTTCGACCTGTTCACGCGCAATCAGGTCGATTACGACATCATCGGCTTGAGCTACTACCCGTATCTGCATGGTGGCATCGAAGACCTGCGCACCAATATGGATGACATCGCCTTCCGTTACCGCAAGCCGGTGGCGGTGCTGGAGGTCTCTTACGCCTGGACGCTGGATAACGGCGACAACTTTGCCAATATTTTCGGGCCGGAGTCGCAAAAGGTCATCGGCTATAAAGCCACCGTGCAAGGTCAGGCTAGCCTGATTCGCGATGTGATCGACGCGGTAAACAAGGTGCCGGCGCAGCGTGGTTTGGGTCTGTTTTACTGGGAACCGGCGTGGCTGCCGGTAGCGGGCGCGGGTTGGCGTACCGGCGAGGGCAACGGCTGGGACAACCAGACACTGTTCGATTTCTCCGGCCACGCTTTGCCGTCTCTGGCGGTGTTCCGGCGCGTGCGTGAACCGGCCCGGGCCGATGACGCGCCCAAACTGCTCGCGCCCAATCCGTTGCCGCTGACCGCCTGGGCGGGTGAAAACTGGGTGCCACCGTCAACCCTGCGCCTGCCGTTCAGCGACGATGCGGAACGCCCGGTCTATATCGACTGGGCCGATGTCCCGACAGCCAAGCTGGCGCAAGTGGGGCAGTTCAAGCTGACCGGTGACGTGAGTGGCCAGCCGCCCATTATTGCGCTGGTGAACGTGGTGCCACGCCGTAACCAGTTTGTTGATCCGGGCTTTGAAAGCGGCACGCTGGATGGCTGGGTCATTACCGGTGACAAGGGCGTGGTGAGCAACGAGCGCAATCCAGGCAACGCCCACAGCGGCCAGCAGTCCTTGCATTACTGGCTGGGCCAGCCGTTTTCGGCGACGGTATCGCACACCTTCAGCAAATTGCAGCCGGGTAACTACGTGTTCAAGGCATGGTCCGCTGGCGGTGGCGGCGAAAAAGCCCTCACCCTGTTTGCCAAAGATTGTGGCGGCCCGACTCGCTCAGCGGCAATGAGCAATAACGGCTGGCAGCAGTGGCATCAGTTTGCCGTTACCGGAATCAAGGTAACGGGTGACCAATGTACCGTGGGCATTCAGATTGATGGTCAGACCGGCAACTGGGGCAACGTCGATGATCTGGATTTCAGCCGCGAGGACGCGTCGTGATGCTAATCGCTGCGGCGGACCGGCCCGGTCGAATCGCGCACCACCAGCCACGGCTCGGCGGCGCGTTCCATGCGCGGCGGCGTGGCCGGTTGGGCAATCTGCGCCAGCAACATGGCGACACTTTGCGCGGCGATGCCAGGGGTATCGATGGCAACCGAGGTCAGTGCCGGGCGCATTTGCTGCGCCAGCCTGATATTGGTAATGCCGATCACCGAGATATCTTCCGGCACGCGTTTGCCCTGCGCGGTAGCAGCCTGCATGGCGCCAATCGCCATCAGGTCATTGGTGGCAAAAAAGGCGGTGATACCGGGGTGGCGATCCAGCAAAGTACGGGCGGCCTCAAAGCCACCTTCAATGGTGTCGCGCACCTCAATACAGGCGTCTTCGGCATGGTCGATCCCGGCCATGTGCAACTGGCGGGCAAAGCCGGAATAACGCGCGCTCTGCCGACCACCACAACCGGTGCCGATAATGGCGCCGAATTCGCGATGGCCAAACGTCAGCAAGTGTTCTGCCGCCAGGCGACCAGCGTGGGCGAAGTCGACCGCCACGCAAGACAAACCGGGCGGCGGGGCTTCGGGGTATTCCCACAGCGACAGCATCAAGGGCGTGCCCGCCGCAGCCGTTTGCAGTTCATCCAGGCTCAGCCCGGTATTCATGATGATGACACCGGCCGCCAGTGTACCCGCCATCTGGTGCAGATAAGCCTGGCTGGTCGCGGCATCGTCGTCGGTGTTGCAGACCATCAAAAACTGCCCGGCGCGGCGCGCAGCGCGTTCGGCTTCGCGCACGTATTCCGGATAAAACGGGTTGGCGATGTCCGATACCAACAGGGCCAGCGTGGCGCTACGGCCCTCGGCCAGCGCCCGCGCGTTCAGATTGGGCCGGTAGCCCAGTTCCTTGATGGCTGCCAGTACCCGTTCCAGCGTTTTGGGATGCACCTTGCCGGGATTACGCAAGGTGTTGGAGACCGTAGCGGGGGTGACATCCGCCCGTTGGGCGACTTCAGCCAGTGTGACCATGTTTTAGATTTCTTCAGCGAGACAGGCAATCGGGAGCAACCAGCAGCCTGAGTGAGGGTTGCGCGCCAGTTTAACTTCAAACCGCCCTTTTAAGCGCTTAAACCAGTTGGCCGGTAGCAACTCGCAACAAGCGGCGCCGGATGACTGGATTCCTTTTTCAAATATCAGTTTTTGCGAGATCAACCATGCAAGCAGGCGTTTGCTATTACCCCGAACACTGGCCTCAATCCAAATGGGCGCAAGATGCCCAACGGATGGTTGAGCTGGGCATTTCACATGTGCGTATCGCTGAATTTGCGTGGAGCCGCATGGAGCCGCAGCAAGGCCAATATGACTGGGCCTGGCTGGATGAGGCTATCGAGACCTTGGCCGCAGCCGGGCTGAAAGTTGTATTGGGGACACCGACCGCTGCGCCGCCATACTGGCTGATTACGCGCTGGCCGGAAGTCATGCCGCTGCGCGCTGACGGCACACCATGGCAGTTTGGCTCGCGCCGCCATTACGATATGTCCAGCCCGGATTACCGCCGGGAATGCGCGCGCATTGTAAGCGTGATGGCCGAACGCTACGGCCAGCATCCAGCCGTGGTCGCATGGCAGACCGACAATGAACTCGGTTGCCACGACACCTTGCCCAGCTATTCACCGGCCACCCGCACGGCCTTCCAGCAGTGGCTGGCAGCGCAGTATGGCGATATCCACGCCCTCAATACTGCGTGGGGTAATGTGTTCTGGAGCATGGAATACCCGGACTTCAGCGCCGTGAGTTTTCCGGTGAACACGCCAACCGACGCGAACCCGGCGCACCTGCTGGATTTCCGTCGTTTTCTGTCGGCTGAAGTGGCGTCATTCCACGGTTTGCAGGTCGAGATCATCCGCAAACACTCGCCGGGTCGCGACGTGTTCCATAACTTCATGGGGTTCTTTGGCGCGTTTGACCATTACCAGTTTGCCAAGGCCGGGCTGGACCTCGCGGCGTGGGACAGTTATCCGCTGGCGCGCACTGAAGTGCTGGCGTTGCCGGAGTCCGACAAGGTCCGCTACGCCCGCACTGGCCACCCGGATATCTCGGCGTTCAGTCACGACCTGTATCGGGGCGTCGGCAAAGGCCGCTTCTGGGTCATGGAACAACAAGCTGGTCCGGTGAACTGGGCGCCGTGGAATCCGACTCCTGCGCCGGGCATGGTGCGTTTGTGGGCGTGGGAAGCGTTTGCTCACGGCGCAGAACTGGTGTCGTGGTTCCGTTGGCGCCAGGCACCGTTTGCGCAAGAACACCTGCATTCTGGCCTGAACTTGCCGGGTGATGGTTATTCACCGGGTGGCGAAGAGGCGGTTCAGGTCGGGGCCGAATTGCGACAATTCCCGGCTGCCGCCAGCCAGCGTGGGCATGTGGCGTTGGTATTCGATTACGAAACCCTGTGGTTCACCGATATCCAGCGTCACGGCAAAACCTTTGATTACCAGATGCTGGTGTTCGAGTACTACCAGACGCTGCGCCAACTGGGTCTGGATGTAGATATCCTGCCGCGCGATGCGGATTTCTCGGGCTACGCTCTGGTGGTCGTTCCCACACTCGCAGTGGTCGATCTGGCGCTGGTAGAAAAAGTCTCCACCAGCCAGGCGTTATGGTTGTTCGGGCCAAGAACTGGTGCGCGTACCCGCAATTTCTCTATTCCGGCTACCTTGCCGCCCGGTCCGTTACAAGCGCTGTTGCCGATGCAAGTAATTGAGGTGGAATCCTTGCGCCCCTCATTGACGCCAGAGACCACCCTGGCGGGACAAGCTGGTACCGCGATTCACTGGCGCGACCACGTGCGAGTAGCTGGCGACGTGCAAACGCTGGCTGCGTTTGCTGATGGCTGGCCGGCCTTGCTGGCCAAGGGCAATGTCCAATACGCCGCAGCATGGTTTGAGCCTAAATTGCATCTGGCGTGGCTGGAACAAGCCGCGCAATCGGTTGGATTGGTCACCACCCGTTTGCCCGATGGTGTGCGCGTGCGCCGCCGTGGCGAGATCACTTTTGCCTTCAATTACAGCGATACCCCATGCGTATTGCCGATTCCGCAGTCCGCCGAATGGTTGCTGGGCAACAATGAATTGCAGCAAGGTCAGTTGTGCGCGTGGCGTGAGTCCGCGACTGCGGTTCAACGGTAAGTGAGTGGAACAACAGACCATGACTTCGTCCGCTATTTTTGATCCAACCCAGCACCCGCATCGGCGCTTTAACCCGCTGGTCGGGCGCTGGGTGTTGGTCTCGCCCCATCGCGGCAACCGGCCATGGCAAGGCCAGCAAGACCCGCCGGTCGTGACTGAGCAGATCAGCCACGATCCTTCGTGCTACTTGTGCGCAGGTAACACTCGCGTGAATGGTGCGATCAACCCGGATTACGCCCACACATGGGTGTTCCAGAATGATTTTTCTGCCTTGCTGGCGGATTCTCCAGCGCCCACCGAGGGCAATGATTCGCTGTTTGTGACGACAGGTGCGCGTGGCGAGGCGAGGGTGATCTGCTTTTCGCCCGATCACAGCAAGACCTTGCCGCAGTTGTCGCTAACTGAACTGGGCCATGTGGTGGATACCTGGTGCGAACAACTGGCCGAATTGGGCAAACGCTATACCTGGGTGCAGTTGTTCGAAAACAAAGGTGCGGTGATGGGATGCTCCAACCCGCATCCGCACGGACAGCTGTGGGCCAGCGACTTTTTGCCGACCGAGATCGACGCCGAAGACACGCACCAACGCGCCTACTTTGCCGAGCATGGGCGGCCACTATTGCTGGACTACGCACAGCGCGAGCAAGCCAGCGGCGAGCGGGTGGTGATTGAGACTGAGCACTGGCTGGCGTTGGTGCCGTATTGGGCCGCGTGGCCATTTGAAACGCTGCTGTTGCCCAAAGCTCACGTCACCCATATGGATGAACTCAGTCCCGCGCAAAAAGCCGATCTGGCCGTGGCGGTGAAGGCGCTGACCACGCGTTACGACAATCTGTTCCAGTGTTCTTTTCCGTATTCCATGGGCTGGCATGGCCGCCCGACCGGCCCGACTGCGGCGGACGACAGCCGTCACTGGCAACTACATGCGCACTTCTATCCGCCGCTGCTGCGCTCGGCTTCGGTGCGCAAGTTTATGGTCGGCTACGAAATGCTGGCCGAAACCCAACGCGATATCACGCCGGAGCAGGCGGCCGCGCGCTTGCAGCAAACCAGCGAAATCCATTATTTGAGTGCACCCGATCTGCCAGGTGCAGGAGCTGTTTGATGTCCACCCCGCAACAATTTGCTACCTCACATTTTGCCAATCTGTTTGGCGTTGCCCCGCAATGGCTGGTGCAGGCACCGGGGCGCGTTAACCTGATTGGTGAGCACACCGATTACAACGACGGCTTTGTGCTGCCGTGCGCGATCGATTTTCATACCGCCATTGCCGTCAGCGCGCGCAGCGACCGCCTGGTGCGCGTCGTGGCCGCCGACTACGCGGATGAGGCGGATGTATTTTCGCTGGATGAGCCCATCGTTCCGCATCCAGACAAACTCTGGTCCACCTATGTGCGCGGCGGTTTGTTGCATTTGCAGCAAGCTGGCCACCAGTTTGGCGGGCTGGATATGGTTATCAGCGGCAATATCCCGCAAGGTACCGGCTTGAGTTCATCGGCTTCTTTGCTCGTGGCGGTGGGCGAGGCAGTCAAATGCGCCTGGCAACTGGCGCTCACGCCGCAAGCCAATGCCTTGAACGCCCAGCGTGCCGAAAACCAGTTTGTCGGCGTGCAGTGCGGCATCATGGATCAACTCATTTCGGCGTGCGGTCAGACCGGGCATGCGCTGATGATTGACTGTCGCTCACTGGAACTGACGCCAGTGTCCGTGCCTACCGACTTGACGGTGATGATCATCAATTCGCGCATCCGGCGCGGCCTGGTGGATGGCGAATACAATCTACGCCGCCAGCAATGCGAAGCGGCTGCCGCGCACTTCGGCGTCAAGGCGTTGAGGGACGTGACGCTGGCCCAGTTGCTGGAACAACGCGAACAACTGGACCCGCTACTGTTTCGGCGGGCCCGGCATATCGTCACTGAAAACGCCCGCGTCGAACAGGCCGTGGTAGCGCTGGCCGCGAATGACATGCCCACGCTGGCGCGTTTGATGGCGCAATCTCATGACTCCATGCGCGACGACTTTGAAATTACCGTGCCACTGATCGACCAGTTGGTGGACATCGTCAAAAACGTAGTGGGCGATGCCGGTGGCGTGCGCATGACGGGCGGCGGCTTCGGCGGCTGCGTAGTGGCCTTGCTGCCCCATGCGCTGGTGGCTCCGGTCGAACAGGCGCTGGCACAGCAATATCGAAATGCGGCAGGCGAAAGCGCTGTGGTTTATCGCTGCGTGGCTTCCAGCGGGGCAGGTCATCAGGCAATGCTGGACTGATCTGCCCACCACTGGCCGGTGACCAAACTGTTATCGGCCAGTGGTGATGCGTTATTCGCAGAGGCCCACGACACTGCTCAGTGCGTTTTGCGCCAGTTTCGCGCCTGCAATAAAGCTGCGATATGCAGCATGAGAAAGATCGGCACGAAATAGACCGGAATCAGCAACAACGGCAGTTGCGCCATCGGCGTAGTGGAAATTTCCCCGGCCGCGCCTGTTGCCAGAAACGCATCAAGACCACCCGAACCCACCGCCACGAATAGATCGAGTATTCCCAGCAGATTCCAGAACACGAAGGTTCGGCTGCTCGCGAAGTCAGGCCGTTTGAGTAGCGCGATCAGCATCAATGGCGCGGTGACCCCGATTGCAATGTCGCCTAGTCCGGCTGGCAGCGCGAAATGCCCCGGCAAGATGTGGTGCGCATACAGCGCCAGGAAACCAAACCCGGCGAAGCGCCAGGCCTGCATGGCCATGATCGTGCGTAGATCAGCGGCGAGTATCCATTCGCGAAACGCCAGCGAGCGCCAGTACAACAGCAGAAATATCGCCACGGGCCCCATAAATCCGGCCGCAATTTGTACCGGCGGGCTACCCGGCGGCCCGACAAAGCGCCCGGCCACACCGAGCATGACGATGGCAATAAACCAGACAGCAAGGACAACCGCTGCGCCAAGCGTTATAGCTGGCGGTGAGGATTGTTCGGGCGAGGACAAGGCGATCTGCGACATGATGGATAGCTCCATTAAGTTACTTGCATTTTGCAAGTAACTGGATTTGTAGCATACTGACTTTCACTATGCAAGTGACTGAGGCGAGCCATGCCCCTACCAGACAAGACCAATGCCGACGACCCCCAGACTTTCCGCCGCTCCCCCTGCGCTGTGGCCAATACGCTCGACCTGATAGGTGACAAATGGTCACTGCTGGTGGTGCGCGATCTGCTTTATGGCAAGCAAACCTTTAGCGAACTGCTGGACTCGCCGGAGAAGATATCGACCAATCTGCTGGCTGATCGACTCAACCGTCTGGAAGAGGCAGGCATCGTTGTGAGTACCGCTTATCAAGAGCGTCCCGTGCGGTACGCTTACTCGCTGAGCGAGAAGGGAAGGGCCTTGGGTAGCGTGCTGCTGGCGCTGGTGAAGTGGGGCACAGAGCATATCCCCGGCACTGAGGTCATGCGCAAAGCGGGATCAGCAACGAAGCCGTGACTGGACCGGATGCTGGGCGTTCAGAAAAGAGAAGACATAAAAAAAGCCTGCCACCACTGGGGTTGCAGGCCTTTTAGTTACATTCCTCTAAAGATGCCCATTAGAAAGGAATGTCGTCCTCAAAGTCATCAAAGCTACGGGCTGGAGCAGGCTTTGCCGCCGGTGCTGCAGCTTGCTGCGGACGTGGTGCCGGAGCCGGGGTTGGCGCGGATTGTTGCGCGCTGTATTCCTGGTTGAACTCGTCGTAACCGCCGCCGCCTTGTTCCGCACCGCCACCCGCACCACCGCGGCCAGCCAGCATCTGCATCTGGTCAGCGATGATTTCAGTGGTGTAGCGATCCGCGCCGGTTTGTTTGTCTTGCCATTTACGGGTCTGCAGACGGCCTTCAATGTAAACCGCGCTACCTTTTTTCAGGTACTGACCGGCGATCTCAGCCAGGCGGTTGTACATGGTGATGTTGTGCCATTCCGTCTTTTCTTGCTGCTGACCTTGCTTGTCTTTGTAGCGATCGGTGGTGGCGATGCTGAAATTGCACACGGCACCGCCCGAAGGCAGGTAGCGGGTTTCAGGATCACGGCCCAGGTTGCCGATCAGCAACACTTTGTTGAGCGATGCCATTTATTGGGTTTCCTCGATAAGTAATCGAGCGCGGGCTTCATCCCAGCCGCTTTGCAGCACTTTCAGCAAAGCCACACGCTCTTCAATCAGAACAACGGCCTCTTTTACACCGTCGATTTGGGCGAGTTTAGCAGAGAGCTGCGTTACATCGCCTGACCAATTTTCGCCGATATGAAACATGCGGGTCTTGACTGGCAACGGGGGCACCAGACCAAAGGTGACGATCAACCAGATCGCCATCAACCCGGCGCACAGCCAGAATACCGGTGTTGCTCCGGAGTGTTGATACAACCAGCCCGCTGCTGCGGAACCGACAAACATCGCCAGCGACTGGCAGGTGTTGTACACGCCCATGGCCGTGCCTTTGGCATCAGTCGGGGCGATTTTGGAGATCAGGCTCGGTTGGGTGGCTTCCAGGATATTGAAAGCAATAAAGTACAAACCCAGCCAGAAGCAGATCATCAGCAAGTTGGGCATGTACAAGGCCATGCCGGTTTGCGCGACCAGCATCAAGGCAATGGCCAACAAGAACACGCGTTTGAGCTTGTTGCGTTTCTCCGCGACGATTACTGCTGGCACCATAAACACAAAGCCGATCAGCACCACCGGCAGATACACCTTCCAGTGCCCGTCTACCGGGATATGTCCGGTGCTGGCCAGCAACAAGGGCATCACCGTAAACATGGCCATTTGCGCGGCATGCAGGGCGAACACGCCGTAATTCAGGCGGCGCAGCTGCGGGTGTTTGAGTACGGCGGGCAAGCGGCTGGTGCTGGCTTCAGCGTCGGAGTGAAAGCGCGAGATGGTCGGGGTGGGGATGATCTTCCATACGCCGATGATCGCGGCAATGGTCAACCCGGCAGTCAGCAGAAAAATCCCCGGCAAGCCTATCCACTCTGCCAGTGCGGGCGCGGCTACGAGCGAGATGGCGAAGGTGGTGGCGATACTGCCACCAATCATCGCCATCGCTTTGGTACGGTTTTCTTCGCGGGTGAGGTCGGCCAGCAGCGCCGTAATCGCCGCAGAGATTGCACCGGCACCTTGCAACGCGCGACCGGCAATCATCCATTCAATGCTGGTGGCGCTGGCGCATACAAGGCTACCAATGGCAAACATCACCAGGCCAAAGTAGATCACCTTTTTGCGGCCAACCCGGTCGGACCACATGCCAAACGGCAATTGCAGGATGGCTTGGGTTAGCCCGTAAGCACCGAACGCCAGCCCCACCAGGGCATGGTTTTCGCCGCCGGACAAGTGTGTGGCATACACCGTAAACACCGGCAGGATCAGAAACATGCCCAGCATGCGCAGGGCGTACAGCCCGGCCAGACCGAGCGAGGCGCGTAATTCCAGTGGAGTCATTGAGTTTTCAGATGATGCAGAAGCCATGCGAGCCGGTTAAGCCTTTTTCGGTTGTTCCAGGTTGGGCAAAAACGCCGTCAACAAGCCAATCAGCGGCAGGAACGCGCAGACGTGGTAAACAAAATCAATACTGGTGTGATCGGCCAGCGTGCCCAGTACTGCGGCGCCAATCCCGCCCATGCCAAAGGCAAAGCCGAAGAACAGACCGGAAACCATGCCCACTTTGCCGGGGATGAGTTCCTGGGCGTACACCAGAATGGCCGAGAACGCGGAGGCCAGAATCACGCCAATGATGGCCGTGAGCACGCCAGTCCAGAACAGATCGGCGTACGGCAATGCCAGCGTAAAAGGAGCAACGCCCAGGATCGAACCCCAGATGACATACTTGCGGCCGATTTTATCGCCCAGCGGGCCGCCAATCACCGTACCGGCAGCCACCGCAAACAAGAAGATAAACAAGTGCACCTGGGCCGACTGCACCGACAGGTGAAACTTGCTCATCAGGTAGAAGGTGAAATAGCTGCCAATGCTGGCCATGTAGAAATACTTGGAGAAAATCAGCAGCAGCAAGATACCGATGGAGAATCCCACCTGCTTGCGGCTCAGATTATGCACCGCCTTGCGACCGGCTTTGCCGCGTGCGCCCAGATGATGCGCCCGATACCAGGTGCCGACCTTGAACAACACCGCAATGGCCACCAGCGCCGCGACGGAGAACCAGGCGATGCTGGGCTGGCCATACGGCACGATGATTGCGGCGGCCAGCAAGGGGCCAAACGATGAACCCAGGTTACCGCCCACTTGAAACAGCGATTGCGCAAGGCCGTGACGCCCACCGGAAGCCATGCGCGCTACGCGGCTGGATTCCGGGTGAAAGATCGACGAGCCCGTGCCAACCAGCGCCGCCGCCGCCAGCAAGGTGCCAAAGTTGGGCGCCACTGACAGCAGTAACAGACCGCACAAGGTAAAGCCCATGCCGATCGGCAGCGAATACGGTTGCGGTTTTTTGTCGGTATACAAACCCACCAGCGGCTGCAGCAAGGAAGCCGTGATCTGGTAGGTGAGGGTAATCAGGCCAATCTGGGTGAAGCTCAGATTGAAACCGCCCTTCAGGATCGGATAGATCGCCAGAATCAGCGACTGGATCATGTCGTTCAACAGGTGCGAAAAGCTGATTGCCCCCAGCACCCGGTAGGCGGTGCCTTGTTCATGGGCGGTAGTGGAATTGGCCGTGGTGCTCAGGCTGTTCTGCATGACGTGGGGTAGGGGCGGCGGTAAAAGTGACATTCTAGCAGGCGGCAGTACGCCGTCTGGCATTGGTATGGCGATTTTATGTTTCGAATGTTTGGAGTTTCGCGCTATCGGCCCCATTTCATGCTCTGTTGCGCAGGCTTGGGGTATTTGCTGTCTATGGCTGCGCGTTTTGCAATCTCCCATCCGCTGGCGCACAAATCAGTGCTGTTCTGACCGGGCAAGGCTCCGGCTGGGCAGGCTGATTCTGTTATATTGACGGATTGGCTTTCGAGAATGGCATCAGGCGCATGAACTATCGTTCCACTATCGATCAAGATATCCCGCTGATCCGCATTCGCGGGGCCCGCACCCATAACCTGAAGAACGTCAGCCTGGATTTGCCGCGCGGCAAGCTGGTGGTGATTACCGGGTTGTCTGGCTCGGGTAAATCGTCGCTGGCGTTTGATACCTTGTATGCCGAAGGCCAGCGTCGCTACGTGGAGTCGCTCTCCGCCTATGCGCGCCAGTTCCTGCAACTGATGGAAAAGCCAGACGTGGATCTGATCGAGGGCCTGAGTCCGGCGATCTCCATCGAGCAAAAAGCCACCAGCCATAATCCGCGTTCTACCGTCGGCACCGTGACCGAAATCCACGACTATCTGCGCTTGCTGTTTGCCCGCGTCGGCACGCCGTATTGCCCGGATCACGACTTGCCACTGGAATCGCAAACCGTCAGCCAGATGGTGGACCATGTATTGTCGCTGCCGGAAGACACCCGCTTGATGATCCTGGCGCCAGTGATTATCGGCCGCAAAGGCGAGAACCTGGAGCTGTTTGAAGAGCTGCGCGCCCAAGGTTTCGTGCGAGTACGCGTAGATGGCGAGGTGTGCGAACTAGAGAACGTGCCCAAGCTCGACAAAAACAAGAAACACACCATTGAAGTGGTCATCGACCGCCTGAAAGTGCGCGCCGATCTCAAGCAACGCGTAGCGGAATCGTTTGAAACCGCGCTGCGTCACGCTGACGGTCGCGCCATTGCCGTGGAAATGGAAAGCGGCAAAGAGCACTGGTTCTCTGCCAAGTTTGCCTGTCCGGTATGCAGCTTCAGCCTGCCGGAACTCGAACCCCGCTTGTTCTCGTTCAACAATCCGATGGGTGCCTGCCCCAAGTGTGACGGCTTGGGCCAAATCACGTTTTTTGATCCCAAACGCGTGGTCGCTCATCCGGACTTGAGTCTGGCCGCTGGCGCGATCAAGGGTTGGGACCGGCGCAACCAGTTTTACTTCCAGATGCTGTCCAGTCTGGCCGCGCATTATGAGTTCGACCTGAACACGCCGTGGGATGACCTGCCGGAAGAAACGCGCAAAGTGGTGTTGTATGGCTCGGGTCGCGATGAAATCCGCTTTATCTATCTGAACGAGCGCGGTACCAAGTTTGAGCGGGCGCACACCTTTGAAGGGATCATTCCCAATCTGGAGCGCCGCTACCGCGAGACCGATTCGGTTGCGGTGCGCGAGGAGCTGGCCAAATACCAGAACAACCAGTCGTGCCCGAGCTGCGGCGGTTCGCGTTTGCGCCGTGAAGCGCGCTTTGTGAAAGTGGGTACCGAAACTCTGCACCAGATTGCGCAGATGGCATTGCGTGATTCCAGCAAGTTCTTCACCGAACTGGCGTTTGAAGGCAACAAGGCGCAAATCGCCGAGAAGATCGTCAAGGAAATCCGCGAACGCCTGGGCTTCCTGGTGAACGTGGGGCTGGATTACCTCAGTCTGGAACGCAGCGCCGATACCTTGTCGGGCGGCGAAGCGCAGCGGATTCGGTTGGCATCGCAGATTGGTTCCGGCTTGACCGGCGTGATGTATGTGCTGGATGAACCCTCAATCGGTCTGCACCAGCGCGATAACGATCGCTTGATCGGCACGCTGATGCGCCTGCGCGATCTGGATAACACGGTGATCGTGGTTGAGCACGATGAAGACGCGATCCGCGCTGCCGATTACCTGGTCGATATGGGACCAGGCGCGGGTGAACACGGCGGCGAAATCATCGCCGAAGGCATTCCGTCTGAAGTGATGAAGAACCCCAATTCGATCACTGGGCAGTTTTTATCCGGTGCGCGTCGTATTGCTCTACCGGAAACCCGCCGCACGCCTGATCCGGAAAAATGGTTCACGCTCAAAGGTGCTCATGGTAATAACCTGAAGTACGTTGATCTGGCATTACCGGTTGGCCTGCTGGTCTGCGTGACCGGCGTATCGGGCTCGGGAAAGTCCACGCTGATCAATGACACGCTGTATGCCATTGCGGCGCGTGATCTGAACGGGGCTTCGACTGAGCCCGCGCCATATCAAGAGATCAACGGTATGGATCACTTTGACAAGGTGATCAATGTCGATCAGTCGCCCATTGGCCGCACGCCGCGTTCCAATCCGGCCACTTACACCGGCTTGTTTACGCCGATCCGCGAGTTGTTTGCGGGCGTGCCAACCAGCCGCGAACGCGGTTACGGGCCGGGCCGTTTCAGTTTTAACGTGAAGGGCGGGCGCTGCGAAGCGTGTCAGGGCGATGGCGTGATCAAGGTGGAAATGCACTTTCTGCCGGACGTTTACGTGCCGTGCGATGTTTGCCACGGCAAGCGCTACAACCGCGAAACGCAGGAAGTCCAGTACAAGGGCAAGAACATTACCGAAGTGCTGGAAATGACGGTGGAGAACGCGCTGGCGTTCTTCCAGGCCGTGCCGACCGTGGCGCGCAAGCTGCAAACGCTGATGGACGTGGGCTTGGGCTATATCCGGCTCGGCCAGTCCGCCACGACGTTGTCGGGTGGTGAAGCGCAGCGGGTGAAGCTGGCGCTGGAGTTGTCCAAGCGCGATACCGGGCGCACGCTATATATCCTGGATGAGCCAACTACCGGTTTGCACTTCCACGATATTGATCTACTGCTGGGCGTGGTGCGGCGCTTGCGCGAACATGGCAACACCGTGGTGGTGATCGAACACAATCTGGACGTGATCAAAACTGCGGACTGGATTGTCGACTTGGGGCCGGAAGGTGGCGCGGGCGGTGGCGAGATCATTGCCGTGGGTACGCCAGAAGAAGTGGCCAAGAGCGAGAAATCGCATACGGCCAAGTACCTCAAGCGCGTGCTCGATAGCCACCAATAACTGGCTGACGATCTGTCTGGCGGATGTATGCAAGAAAAGCCTCCCTTTGTGGAGGCTTTTTCACGAAGAGGCAAACAGGAGGACCCAATGGTGCAGCCGGTTGAATATCTGCAGCAGTTGTATCTGACGGCGATGGCAGAGGGCGATCCCTGTGCCCGCTTTGTGACGCTGATGACCGTGGACGCTGACGGTTACCCGGTATCGCGCATGGTCACGGTGCGCCAGTTTACGGCGGACGAAATTGCGATTTCGGTCAACATGCTCAGTCCGAAAATCCGCCAGCTGACTGCCAATGACAAATGGGAACTGGCTGGATTCTGGCCGCAATCCATGACGCAATTTCGCTTGCGCGGCAGTTATTCCCTGCATTGTGGTGCGGCAGAACACTCCCTGTGGCGTAACAAACCACATGCCAGCCAGATCATGGATCTATATGCCGAAAGGGTTCGCCAGCAAAGTACGGAGGTGGCATCGCGGGCAATCATGCAGCAAGAGGTTGCTCAATTGACGTCACAACTGGAACAACTGCCGCAGTTGCCAGTGGCGGAACATATCGGTTTGCTCTGGCTGCAGCCGCAGATGATCGAGCTATGGCAACAATCCGACGCAGATCGCATGCATGACCGTCGTTTGTGGTGTTTGCAGAATGGCGCTTGGTCAGAGAGCACGCTGGTGCCATGATGGACTGATAGCCCCGAGATATTTGTACTGCTAACGGTCTGTCCAAACGACAACAAAAAACCCGCAAAGCGCGGGTTTTTTGTTGGGCCAACCAGGCAAGCGTTTAGCTATTGGGTTGGTAAATCACCAGGTGCACGCCGGGCGTGAACGATTGCTGCGGGTTCCAGCGCTTCAGGTCTGCAGTATCGACATTGTGACGGCGGGCAATGGAGCTGACCGTGTCACCCTGCTTGACCACATACTTCTGAGCTTCTGGCGGGCTGTAGCTGATGCGCTTGATCCCGCCAGTGTTGCTCGCCAGCTTGAGTGTCTGACCTTGCGAAATATGGTTGCTGCGCAGGCCATTCATGGATTTCAGCGACGCTACCGTAATGCCGTAGCGCTTGGCGATGTTGAACACGGTATCGCCACGCGCCACGCGGTAGGAAACCACGTTGCTATCGTCAGTGGCGATCTGGCGGGGGCTGGCTACCGCGCTGACACGACGTACTTGCGGCTTGTCGTTCGCGCCGGTATCCAGTGGGTCAGCTGCGCGGTTGGCGGCCAGAGCCAGCAAGGTTTGCTGCTCAGCGCCATCCACATCGGCACTCTTGGGCACCAGGATCGTCTGACCACGCGCTACACGCTCGCGGGTGTTGATATCGTTGACGTCTTTCAGTTCGCCAGCCGGAATGCCAAATGAAGCGGCCAGTTTGTCAAAGTTTTCACCCTGGTGAGTGACATAGGGCTGCCAGTTCAGCAGCGGCTTGTCATAACTGGCCAGGTTTTTCTGGAATACATCGACTTTGTCGGCTGGCAAGACCAATTGGCGATCATCTTTATGCGCAATGACCGGGCGGATAAAGCCTGGGTTGAGTCGCAGCAGTTCTTGCACTGGCGTTTCGGCCAGTTCCGCTGCCACTTTTACGTCCATGTGCCGATCCGGGCTGACAGTCGCAAAGTAAGGGCGATTGGGGATGTCGGTCAGCTGGATGCCGTACGCTTGCGGGTTGGCGATGATATTGCGGATCGCCAGCAGCTTGGGTACGTAATTGCGAGTTTCATCGGGCATACGCAGGCTGGCGTAATCGGTCGGCATACCTGCGGCCTGATTTTTGGCCACGGCTCTGGCTACTGCGTTTTCGCCCCAGTTGTAGGACGCCAGCGCCAGTTGCCAGTCGCCGAACATCCCGTGCAGTTCTTCCAGATAATCCAGTGCGGCCTGGGTTGCGGCAACCACATCGCGGCGACCGTCATACCACCAGGTACGTTCCAGCCCGTAACGCTTGCCGGTATCAGGAATGAACTGCCACATGCCAGCGGCACGGGCGGGGGATTCAGCCTTGGGGTTGTAGGCGCTTTCAATCATCGGCAGCAGCGCCAGTTCCATCGGCATGCCGCGCTTTTCAACTTCACCCGCCACGTAATACATATAGCGCTGGCCGCGATCCATGATCCGGTTCAAGTATTCCGGGCGAGCGGCGTAATAGTTTTCCCACTTGGTGACCAGTGCAGGGTCGGTGTCCTGCATGGCAAAGCCGCCGCGTACGCGATCCCACAACGAATCGTACTGAATGGCTTGCACCACAGCGTCATCAAACAAAATGGAAACAGTTTGACGGGTGTCGTCGGTGATCTGGAAAGCGGGGTCGTGGAGTTGGTAGTCGAGCCGGGCAGAACCGACTGGAGTGGTGCTGTCAGCAAAAGTGGCTGCGCTGAGCAGGCTGGCAATAATGCCAGCGAGCAGTCGGTATTTCATGATGCCAAGGCCCTGATTATTCGCAAATTCGGTCGATGTTGCCGGTGCATGCCAACACTGTCAACAAGGTATTTTCGATCGGCGGCAGGGCCTGCGCCGATCAACCGCGAAAACCATCCTTCCATTGGCGAAGAGTGGCAAAAATACCAATCGGGTCACGGCTGCTGGCTCCACGCGCTTCGGCGGCGCTGATTACGGCTGGAACCGTGGTTCGCAGGAAGGGATTGGTAGCGCGTTCCAGGGCGATACTGGACGGCAAAGTCGGCTGGCCCGCCGTGCGTTTGGCGGTTTCTCGCGCCACGCGTTGTGCCAGTTCCGGGCTGTCTGGCTCAACCACGCTAGCAAAACGCAAATTAGCCAGCGTGTATTCGTGGGTGCAGCACACCAGCGTGTCCGCGGGCAGCGCAGCTAACTGGGCCAGCGACTGGAACATTTGCGCTGGCGTGCCCTCGAACAGCCGACCGCAGCCGGCGGCAAACAGCGTGTCGCCACAAAACACCGCGCCCGCTCCCACATAGCCGATATGATCCAGCGTGTGGCCGGGCAGGGCGATAATCCGGAAGCCCTGATCCAGCAGACGAATGGCATCTCCCGCTGTGACAGGATTGGTCACTAAGTCGATACTGCCCGGGCCGTACACCGGACACGGCGCGGCGGTTGCCAGTTGGGCCAGCCCGCCGGTATGGTCCGCATGGTGATGCGTGACCAAGACCGCGGCCAGATGCAGATGATGGGCCGCCAGGTAATCAAGCAAAGGCTGGGCAGTACCGGGGTCGACGGCGACAGCAGCGCTGCCATCGTCTAAAAGCCAGATATAATTGTCATTAAAAATGGGAATCGGGGTGATCTTGAACATGGACATGCCCGTCGATGTGGAAAACACGTTTGATTATTTTGCCGCCTGGCTGCAAAGCCCGCTAGGCAGCTACGTGCTGGCCGAAGAAGCCAGCTGGTTTGATCGTACAACCACAGATATCTTTGGCTACAAGGCCATTCAGCTGGAATTGCCGCAGGTTGATTGTTTGCGCAGCAACCGCATGCCGTGGCGAGCCATTGCAGGTCAGTCTGCCGGATCGCGCGTGCGCTGTCTGCCAGAACAGCTACCGTTCGAGAGCCAGTCGCTGGATTTGCTGGCGCTGCCGCACGTGCTGGATTTCTGCAAAGACCCGCATCAGGTACTGCGCGAGGCGGAACGGGTGCTGGTGCCGGAGGGGCGTTTGCTGATTACCGGTTTCAATCCGTGGAGCCTGTGGGGTATGCGCCGTTTGCGCAATCGGCAGCAAGAGGTGCCGTGGCGTGGCCAGTTCATCGCGTTGCCGCGCTTGAAAGACTGGTTGTCGCTGCTGAATCTGGAATCCATGCGCGGCGAATATCTATGTTACAGCCTGCCGGTGCAGCAAGAAAAATGGCTGCACAGGTCGCGCTTTCTGGAAAACGCCGGAGATCGCTGGTGGCCGGCGGCAGGTGGCGTGTATTGCCTGGACGTAGTTAAACGTGTGCGCGGCATGCGGGTGATTGGCCCGAAATGGCGGCGCGTGCCCACGCCGGCAGGTGCTCCGGCTACAGCGATCGACAAAATGCACTATCAGGCACAAAAGGATCGCTGTAAGCCCTGAACGAATGAGGACATCAGGAGGATTTATCTTCCCGATCACACGTCCGCGCAGTTTCAGTCAGATCTTTCAGGATTTTTTGCGCATCGTCGCGGTTTTTGACCGGGATATGCAGATCGTGCCCGCTGCCCAGATTGCCGCCACCAAACACGACGTGCACATCGTTATCGGTGACGTCGACATATTGCACCACGGTGAGATTTAACCAGCGATCCGGTTTGCCCTGCACATCCTTGCCCCACGGGGCATGCCACAAGCAAAATGGCGCGGCTGCAACACTGGCCGAGGTGAGGGCCGCAAACAAGGACGCAACCAGGAAAGTAGAACGCATTGTGTTCTCCATAAGGATTTGAATGGCCATTGTAGAGATGTATACCGACGGTGCCTGCAAGGGCAACCCGGGACCGGGCGGTTGGGGCGCTTTGTTGCGTTATGGCACCAAAGAAAAAGAATTGTTTGGCGGCGAAGCCCATACCACCAATAACCGCATGGAATTACTGGGCGTGATCAAGGGGTTGTCGATCCTGGTGCGGCCATGCGAGGTGCTGGTGTACACGGATTCGCAATATGTCAAAAACGGCATTGAGACCTGGATTCATGGCTGGAAACGCAATGGCTGGAAAACCGCCGACAAGAAACCGGTCAAGAATGCCGATCTGTGGCAACAACTGGACACCGAAGTGCAACGCCATCAAGTCACCTGGAAATGGGTGAAGGGCCACTCCGGCCACGAATTCAACGAACGTGCAGATCAACTGGCCAATCGCGGTGTCGATCTTGTACTGGGTCGTGCGTAGGCGGCTGCAGGCCGCGTCATAAAGCAATCATTCTCTCCGGATTGAATCCGGACCAGACAGAAGCCATATAGCCATCATGCGCCAAATTATTCTTGATACTGAAACAACCGGTCTGCGCGTTGACGACGGCAACCGCATTCTGGAAATCGCCGCGCTGGAAATGATCGATCGCAAGATCGTTACCGAGCACACGCTGCATTTGTATATCAACCCTGAACGTGACAGCGAAGAGGGCGCACTGAACGTCCACGGGCTGACCACCGAGTTTTTGGCGGACAAACCCAAATTTGCGGCAATCACTGATGACTTTCTCGCCTTCGTCACCGGCGCCGAGTTGATTATCCATAACGCGCCGTTTGATGTGGGCTTTTTGAACGCCGAGCTTGGCCGTTTGGGTAAAGGCAAGATCGGTGATTACGTGGCGGGCGTGATCGACACGCTGGCCATGGCTAAAGACCAGTTTCCGGGCAAGCGCAATAGCCTGGATGCACTGTGTGACCGCTTTGAAGTGGATCGCTCCGCGCGGGTGCTGCACGGCGCACTGATCGACTGCGAGTTGCTGGCGGAAGTCTACCTGGCGCTTACGCGCGGCCAGGACAGTTTGCTGATCGACTTCCAGGTAGATGACAGTCCGGCCGGTACCGCCAGCCTGGCGCTGGCGCGGGCATCGCGTGCGCCCTTGCGCGTGCAACAGCCCAGCGAAGCGGAACTGGCCGCACACAATGCTTATCTGGATGATCTGGATAAGGCCATTAAAGGCCAGTGTCTGTGGCGGGCCATCGAGTCGCCGGTTACGCCCGAGGCCGGGCAATGACCTGCATCGCGCTGGTGCCTGCTGCTGGCAGCGGTAGCCGCATGGGCGCTGCCAGTCCCAAGCAATATCTGGATTTATGCGGTCAAGCCGTGGTTCGGCACACCGTCGCCGCGCTGCACGCGGTGCCGGAGATCGATATCGTTGCGGTGGTATTGTCGGCAGATGATGAGCACTGGGATCAACTGGATTGGCAGGGTTTTGCGCGCCTATTGCCGCTGCGCTGTGGTGGCGATAGCCGCGCTGAGTCCGTGCGCAATGGCCTTGAAGCTTTACGTGCCGCTGGTCATGCAGCGGACGTTTGGGTGCTGGTGCATGATGCCGCCCGCCCGTGTATCTCGCCCGCGCTGGTTTCCAGCATGATCGCCGAACTGCGCGATGACCCGGTCGGTGGCATTCTGGCCGTGCCGGTGGCCGACACGCTCAAGGCCGCCACTGCCGATCAGCGCATCGCCCAGACCCGCTCGCGCGATGGTTTGTGGCAAGCGCAAACGCCGCAGATGTTCCGCTTGCAGGCTTTGCACGACGCGCTGGTGAGCGGTGCTGGTCCGGATATCACCGACGAAGCCAGCGCCATCGAAAAAACCGGGAAAGCGCCGCGACTGGTGGTTGGTAGCCCGTGGAATCTCAAAGTGACCTATCCGCAAGATCTGCACTTGGCAGCATTGATCCTGCGTGACGCACGCGAACAAATAAACAAGGAGCCAACGCATGGCTGAAACATTGGTAATTGAAGCTGGCAGCAAGGCCGAACGTTACGCCTCGCTGGAACGCCAACTGGTCGCTTTGCTGGATGGTGAGCACGACGAAATCGCCCGCATGGCCAACACGGCCGCGGCGTTGCAACAGACCTTTGGCTGGTTGTGGATTGGTTTTTACCGCGTAGTGGGCGAGCAACTGGTGCTTGGACCGTTTCAAGGCCCCATCGCTTGCACCCGCATTGCCTTTGGCAAAGGCGTGTGTGGCGGTGCCTGGGCGCGCAATGAAACGCTGGTGGTGCCAGATGTGGATGCATTTCCTGGTCATATCGCCTGCTCGTCGCTATCGCGCTCTGAAGTTGTTGTGCCGCTGCATGATGCCGCAGGCAAAGTGACTGGCGTACTGGATGTGGACAGCACTGAACTGGCGACTTTTGACCAGGAAGACGGCTACTGGCTGGAGCGGCTAATGGCTGTGATGACTGCTGCAAAGATCGAGGCAACCGTATGAGAATCGGTCAGGGTTGGGATGTGCACCGGCTGGTGGAAGGTCGCAAACTGATTCTGGGCGGGGTGGATATCCCGTTCGAACTGGGCTTGCTCGGCCACTCTGATGCTGACGCGCTGCTGCATGCCATTACCGATGCCATTCTCGGTGCTGCCGGGCTAGGAGATATTGGCCGGCATTTCCCGGATACCGCTGACGAATTCAAAGGTGCGGATAGCCGTGTTTTGCTGCGCGAAGCCGTGCGGCGAGTGGCCGAAGCCGGTTGGCAGGTCAGCAATGTCGACGCCAGCATTTTGATCCAGCGTCCAAAGATGGCGCCGCATATTCCAGCCATGGTTGCCAATATTGCCGCTGACCTGGGCGTGGCGGTCACGCAAGTGAATGTAAAAGCCAAGACTTACGAAAAACTCGGCCCTGTCGGTGCGTCTGAAGCCGTCGAAGCTCAAGCTGTCTGTTTGTTGTTGCCGCGCTAAAGGCGTGGCTCCGCTCGTTAAGCGTCAAATAAATCACCAGGCGGTGCGCAATGCGTGAAGTGACTTTGCTGGATGGCGGCATGGGCCGCGAACTGAATCGCATTGGCGCGCCGTTTCGCCAGCCAGAGTGGTCGGCGCTGGCGCTGATTGAGGCGCCGCATTTCGTGCGCGCCGTGCATGATCATTTCATCGCCGCTGGCGCGCAGGTGATCACCACCAACAGTTACGCCGTGGTGCCGTTTCATGTCGGAGAGGCGGTGTTTGCGGTGGAAGGGCGTGAGTTGGCGACGCTGGCCGGGCAACTGGCGCGTGATGCCGCCAACGATGCTACTCATCCTGTGCGCGTAGCCGGATCGTTGCCGCCGACTTGTGGCTCTTACCGGGCTGACTTGTTCGACCGGCAGCAGGCCGACCGGATTCTGGCCTGCCTGATCGGGGGCTTGTCGCCCTTTGTTGATTTCTGGCTGGCTGAAACGCAAAGCACCACTGCTGAAATCCTCGCCGTGCGGGCTGCGCTCAATGCCGCTGGCGAACAAAAGCCGCTGTGGGTGTCCTATACCCTGGCCGATGAAAACCCTGGCGCAGGTATTTCGCGGATTCGTTCTGGTGAAACCGTTGAACAAGCAGTCACGGTGGCGGTGGAACAAGGTGCCGCAGCTGTCTTGTTCAACTGCAGCCAGCCTGAAGTGATGAGCGCCGCAGTGCGGGCCGCGCAAACCACGCTGGCGCAACTGGGCGTGCCATTACCGATTGGCGTGTATGCCAATGCCTTTCCACCGCAATCAACCGATGCCGAAGCCAATGATGGCCTGGATGAGTTACGCCCGGATCTGGACCCGAAAGGCTACGCACGCTGGGCACAGCAATGGCTGGACGAGGGCGTGGGCATTGTTGGCGGTTGCTGCGGCATCGGGCCGGACCATATCGCCTGCGTGCATCGTTTGATCGACCAGACTCACTCCGACCATTGATGCGCTGGCGGCAGGCTGTCTGGCAACGACTTGCCAGTGTCGTCAAGCAGCGGCGTATCGTTGAGCGTCAACATCTGCCATTGGCCATCTTGCCATTGCAGATAACCGCCCATTCCGGCGTACCAATCCGGTAGCACCCAGCGCGTACCAGCCGCTTCCTGGTGACGGGCGGGGCGGTGAGTGTGGCCGTGGATCAGCGTATCCACTTGTGCCCTGCGCAGTGCGTTCTCGATCGCCGCAGCGTTGACATCCATGATTGAGCGCATCTTGTTGCGATTCATCGCCGAAGATTGCTGGCGCAGTTGTCCGGCTTTGCGATTGCGCCAGCCAAACGGCAAGGCCAGCCAGATCATGCGGACCAATGGATTGCGGATAATGCGCCGGAACCGCATATACGCGACGTCATCGGTGCAATAAGCGTCGCCATGCGCCAGCAGTACGCGTTGCCGGTTGGCCAGCGTAATCACCGAGGGATCAGTAAGAATTTGCAGTTTGGCGGCTTGGGCAAAGCGCGTGCCGCATACAAAGTCCCGGTTGCCAGGCATGAAAAACACCGCAACGCCTTGCTCGGCCAGCGTTGCGATGCTCGCGGCGACCTCGGCGTAAAACGGATCATCCAGCTGGTCGTCGCCGATCCACATCTCGAACAGATCACCCAGGATATATAACTGGCTGGCATGCCGCGCCTGCTGCGTCAGAAAGCGCTGGAATGCCTGCGCCGTTGCCGGGTCGGCGGGCGAGAGATGAAGATCAGAGATGAACAGGGTCTTGGACAGGGTCATGGGGCAAGAGCATACAAAAAGCGCGGCATGAAAGCCGCGCTTTTTTTACTAACCGGCCAGCTGGGCCGATGGCAGGATCAGGCCAGTACTTCGGCGCTATTGATCAGTACGTCGTCACGCGGCACGTCCTGGTGGAAACCCTTGTTGCCGGTTTTCACCCCTTTCAGCTGGTCAACCACATCTTTGCCTTCAACAACCTTGCCGAACACGGCATAGCCCCAGCCTTGCGGAGTAGGCGATTTGTAGTTGAGGAAGTCGTTGTCGCTGACATTGATAAAGAACTGCGCAGAGGCCGAATGCGGTTCTGGTGTGCGTGCCATGGCCACGGTGTAGGCATCGTTCTTCAAGCCGTTGCCGGCTTCGTTCTCGATATTTTCGCGGGTCGGTTTTTGTTTCAGGCCGGGCTCAAAGCCGCCGCCTTGAATCATGAAGCCATCAATCACGCGGTGAAACACGGTGCCGTTGTAATGACCGTCTTGTACGTACTGTACAAAATTGGCTACCGTTTTCGGTGCCTTGACTTCGTCCAGTTCCAGCACGATATCGCCCAGAGTGGTAGAGAGCTTGACTTTAGTCGCCATGATGGGGTCCTTTGAGGTTCTGCTAACTGATTGATGGGTTGGATTATTTACCGGCAGCGGCGCCTTCAACGCGCACGCTTTTGATCAGTACCGGAGTAGCCGGGAAGTCGCCAGGCAAAACGGGCACGGCGGAAATGGCATCGACCACATCCATGCCTTTGACTACACGCCCGAACACCGTATAGCCATAATTGTCGCGGCCAGGGTAGTTCAGGAAGTCATTGTTTTTCAGATTGAAATAAAACTGGCTGGTTGCCGAATCAGGATCATTGGTACGGGCCATGGCCAGTGTGCCGCGATCATTTTTCAGCCCGGCTTTGAATGCGTGTTCTGCCTCGTTTTTGACCGGTGCATTGGTCGGGCGTTCACTCATTTTTGGATCGTAACCACCGCCTTGCACCACAAAATCTTTCACTACCCGATGAAAGATAGTGCCATCGTAGTGTTTCTCTTTCACATATCGCAGGAAGTTGGCGACAGACGCCGGGGCTGCATCGGGATACAGCTCGACGGTGATCTGGCCTTTGGCGGTATCAAGCACCACTTGCGGATTTGCAGCTGCGGCAACGCTGGCGATCAGCGTCAGGCCCAGTGCCAGCAAGAACTTTTTCATGCATCGTGACTCGGTTAGGGACAAGAGCGGCAATGATATCACGGGCCGCTATGCCGCCATTGCGCTAGAATGGCACGCAATTAATTGCCGCAAAACCAAGAGTCCCCGCCATGTTGCCGCTGCCCAAACTGCCTGCTTTGCCTTCGGTTGATCGCCTGATCAATGAGTTTGACGTGATGCTGCGTACGCTGGCGGCACCGGCAATCAGTGAACGTGCTCATCCGGATGCCCACATCGACGAAGCCGAAATGAGCGAAGCCGACAAAACACACGCGGCCGGTTTGATGCGGGTGAATCATAGTGGCGAAGTCTGCGCGCAAGCCTTGTATCAAGGGCAAGGATTGACGGCACGTGACCCCAAGGCGCGGGAAGCGCTCAAGCAAGCCGCGCATGAAGAAGTCGAACATCTGGCGTGGACTGAGCGTCGCTTGCAGGAACTAGGCAGCCGTCCAAGTCTGCTAAACCCGTTCTGGTATGCCGGAAGTCTGGCCATGGGTGTCGCAGCGGGCGTGATTGGCGACAAGTGGAATCTGGGCTTTTTGGCCGAGACCGAACGGCAGGTCGGCG
The DNA here is from genome assembly GCF_031291215.1 of Silvimonas sp. NCBI lineage: Bacteria > Pseudomonadati > Pseudomonadota > Betaproteobacteria > Neisseriales > Chitinibacteraceae > Silvimonas > Silvimonas sp. The sequence goes on along the minus strand of NZ_JARLJK010000064.1, from coordinate 209,356 downwards.
CGCATCTGCAATCGCATCTGCATACTTTGCCGCAGCAAGATGCCAAAAGCCGCGCCGTGGTCGAGCAAATGCATACCGATGAACTGGGTCATGCGGAACAAGCCGTGCAACTGGGCGCGGCACCACTGCCTGCACCGGTGGCCGGTTTGATGGCAACAACATCCAAGGTAATGACATCTCTGTCGTACCGCTTGTAAATCGGCCAAACGAGCTAGTTCGGCACTAATTCACAGCCTAAATTTGATATCAATCAAAGGTCGGCTTATTCACATGGCATAACCGGAAATTGTTCACAGCAGCCGGGTAAAGTGGCCGCGTATAACTGCATGTCATACCAATCTGACCTTGCAGGCGCCCCAATGTCGCAAATACGCACCCCAGCCGAAATAGTTGAATACATGTCGCACCACGGTGCGGAGAAGGCAACCACTCCCACGTGGCGCCTTGGATTGATGGCCGTGCTCGGCGGCATGTTTATTGGCCTGGGTACGTTGCTGGCAATGGAAGTAGCCGGAGGTTCGACTGGGCTGGCAGCCAGCAACCCGGGGCTGGTCAAGCTTCTGTTTGGTGCAGTGTTCCCGTTGGGCTTTATTGCGGTGACACTGACCGGCGCTGATTTGTTCACTTCCAATTGTGCCGGCGGTTTTGTGTCCTGGTGGCGACGCGAGATCGACTGGCGTTTGCTGAGCCGTTTCTGGGCAATCTCATTTGCGGGTAATGCAGTTGGCGCAATTGCCGCTGCCTGGGTGTTCGGCCTGGAAACCCATTTGCTGACCACAGACGCCGCAACTCAATACTTGATTACCATTGCTAACGGCAAAGTGTCGCATCCGTTCTGGATGACCTTCACCAAGGGTATGTTGGCCAACTTGCTGGTGTGTGTCGCTTCGATGCAGGGTTATTCGGCCAAAGACACATTGGGTCGCATGTTGGGCATCTGGTTCCCGGTGATGGCCTTTGTCACCCTGGGTATGGAGCACAGTATCGCCAACCTGTTTATTATTCCTGCAGCGATGATGGCCGGCGCCGATATCAGCGTCAGCCAGTTTGTCTTTGCCAATCTGATCCCGGCAACATTGGGTAATCTGGTGGGCGGCGCCCTGCTGATTGGCCTGCCGTACGCCTTGATCTATCTGCCGCGGCGGAAGGCTGCGGTAACTGCAGCCAAAGCCGAAATGCCGAATGCGGCATGTGTGCCCGACCTGGTGCCCTGAATGGCAGGCAGGTTGATTTCAGCCTGAACTGCACGGAGCAACAATGAAAACCATCGGCGTAATTGGTGGGATGAGCTGGGAATCTTCGGCGGAGTACTACCGGTTGTTAAACCGCTACGCCAAGGAAAAGCTGGGTGGACATCACAACGCACCCAGCCTGATGCTGACGCTGGACTTCGCTGCCATTGAGGCGAGCCAGCGTGCCGGAGACTGGGAAGGCTTGGGCGAGCAATTGGCCGCTGCGGCGGCGCAATTGCAGCGCGGTGGTGCTGAACTGGTGATTCTTGCCACCAACACCATGCACCGGGTTTACGAACCGATTGTGCAAGCCATTAACGTACCCTTTATCCATATTGCCGATCCCACCGGGCGGGCATTGCGAGTGGCGGGAGTCGAGCGCGTTGGCTTGCTGGGAACTCGCTACACCACGGAGCACGCCTTTTACGCTGGGCGACTGCGTGAAAAGTATGGGCTGCAGACGGTGATTCCCGACGAGCTTGATCGCCAGCAGGTGCATCGCATTATTTATGATGAGTTGTGTCATGGCGTGATCAACCCGGATTCGCAGCGCATTTACCAGAACGTGATTGGCGATCTGGCTGCGCGTGGCGCTCAGGCGGTGATTCTGGGGTGTACTGAAATCACACTGTTGATCGGGCAGCAAGACTCGGTTTTGCCGGTTTTCGATACCACGGCATTGCATGCACAGGCGGCAGTGGATTTTGCGATTGGCACGGAAGATGCGACAGCCTGAATGCGGCTGCCGGTAGTGAAGCTATTTATAACGTATAAAAAAATGGAAAAAGCCACGACTTGATCGTGGCTTTTCTTTTGGCTATTGCCGACCTGCGCCGGACGGCGATCAACACGTGGGGGTCAGTCAGCTTCACGAATCTCAAAGTCGTGCGTGATATCCGCTGTTTTGCCCAGCATGATCGACGCCGAGCAATATTTTTCTGCAGACAGCTTGATCGCCCGTTCCACCACTTCCGGCTTGAGTGCTTTGCCAGTCACCACAAAGTGAAAGTGAATCCGAGTAAAGACTTTCGGATCTTCATCCGCGCGGTCGGCATCCACTTCAACTATGCAATCGCGCACATCGGCGCGACTCTTCTTCAGAATATGGATAACGTCATACGTGGTGCAGCCAACGGTGCCCATTAATACCAATTCCATGGGGCGCGGACCCAGGTTGCGACCGCCGCCTTCCGGGGCGCCGTCCATCAGAACGGCATGACCGGAGCCGGATTCGGCCAGGAAGCTGACCGCTTCAACCCATTTCAAACGTGCTTTCATCGCAGATTCCAAGGTAGGTAGGTTCGGGCTGGATTGTAGCGCGCCCAAGCCTGCGCTTGCCAGCAAGGGCGCCGCCTGGCGTATTGCCGCACTGCAACAAAAATGCTTGAAATGCCGTATTTGTTTGTCATATACTGCAATTGCAACGTCGGGGCCTGCCTTGATGTTGTCTCCTCCATCCTCCTTCTTTGGTGGAATTCTGCGCAATCCACTCCCTGGATTGCGTTTTTTTTACTGCTACCCGATATAATTCTTGTCCGCTAACCCGAATAGGTTTGACAGCGCCTTGAATACGGGGCTAAAATCCGCGACTTTCTCCAAATCGAAATTGTGGACACGAGCAGTTATGAAAACTTATTCTGCCAAGCCGCACGAGGTAAAGCGCGAGTGGTACGTCGTTGACGCCACTGACAAAGTGCTGGGTCGTCTCGCGGCTGAAATCGCCAAGCGTTTGCGTGGCAAGCACAAAGCCGAATACACCCCGCACGTTGATACGGGCGACTACATCGTAGTGGTTAACGCAGATAAGCTGCGCGTTACCGGTGACAAGGCCACCTCTAAAATCTACTATCGCCATTCCGGCTTTCCGGGCGGTATCTACGAACGTACCTTCACCGAACTGCAAAACAAGTTCCCGGGCCGTGTGCTCGAGACCGCAGTGAAGGGCATGCTGCCTAAGGGTCCCCTTGGCTACGCTATGCTCAAAAAGATGAAGGTGTATGCAGGTACTGAACATCCGCATACCGCGCAATTGCCGAAAGTTCTGGATATCTAAGGATCGACCATGGTAGGTAAATACTATTACGGTACCGGCCGCCGCAAGAGCGCAGTTGCTCGTGTGTTCCTGGCTAAGGGTACTGGCAACATCGTGGTCAACGGCAAGCCGCTGGACCAATACTTCGCTCGCGAAACTGGCCGCATGGTTGTTCGTCAGCCGTTGCAAATCACTGAAAACCTGGAAGCATTCGACATCCTGGTTAACGTGGTTGGTGGTGGTGAGACTGGCCAGGCCGGTGCACTGCGTCACGGTATCACCCGTGCCCTGATCGACTTCAATGCTGACCTCAAGCCAGCTCTGAAGGCAGCCGGTCTGGTGACTCGTGATGCTCGTGAAGTCGAACGTAAGAAAGTCGGCTTCCGCAAAGCACGTCGTCGCAAGCAGTTCTCCAAGCGTTAATCCGCTTCGAGCGCTCTGCGTTCAAGAAAAACCGCCTTCGTGGCGGTTTTTTTCATTTCTGGTGCGGTTTGCGTCACTCGCGAGTCCACGCGCTCTGTGTTATTGCCCTGAACACGGATACGGACGAGCGGCCCGATCAGGCGGATTTGCGTCCGGCTGGTCGTCCGATATGACAGTAAGGTAAGCGATTTAGTCTGCTAGAATCGCTGGTCTGACTTTTTAGCTGAAGGAGAAGCAACATGATCAAGGTTGGTATTGTTGGCGGCACCGGGTACACCGGAGTGGAGTTGCTGCGCCTGCTTTCCCGTCATGGTGGCATCGAGCTTAAAGCAGTCACTTCCCGCAAAGAAGCCGGTATGCCGGTCGCTGATATGTTCCCCAGCCTGCGTGGCTCGGTGGATATCGCCTTCTCTTCGCCGGAAGAGTCCGATTTGAAACAGTGCGACGTGGTGTTCTTTGCCACGCCGCACGGTGTAGCCATGGCGCAAGCCCGCGAACTGGTCGATGCCGGCGTAAAGGTGATCGACCTGGCGGCAGATTTTCGTCTGAAAGACGCGGCCGAGTTCCAGAAATGGTACGCCATGGAACACAGCTGTACTGATCTGCTGGCCGAAGCCGTCTACGGCTTGCCAGAGGTTAACCGTGAAGCCATCAAACAAGCCCGCATCATTGGCATGGCCGGTTGTTATCCGACATCGGTGCAACTGGGTTACATGCCTTTGCTCAAAGGCGGCAAAAAACTGATCGACACCCAGACCCTGATCGCCGATTGCAAATCCGGTGTTTCCGGTGCTGGCCGCAAGGCTGAAGTCGGTACACTGCTGGCCGAAGCGGGCGACAATTTCAAAGCCTATGGCGTGAAGGGTCATCGCCATCAGCCGGAAATGATCCAGGGCCTGACTGCCATTCATGGTGCGCCGGTCAATCTGACCTTTGTGCCGCATCTGGTGCCGATGATCCGTGGCATTCATTCCACGCTTTATGCCCGCATCCTGCCTGAAGCGCGCGATACCGATTTCCAGAAACTGTTTGAAGAGTGTTTTGCCGACGAGCCGTTTGTGGACGTGCTGCCCGCAGGCGCAACGCCGGAAACACGTTCGGTGCGCGGCTCCAATATCGCGCGTATCGCGGTCCATCGTCCGGGCAATGGTGATTTGCTGGTGATTCTGGTGGTGGAAGACAATCTGGTTAAAGGCGCATCCGGCCAGGCGGTGCAAGTCATGAACCTGATGTTCGGCTTGCCCGAGCGTCAGGGTCTGGACATCGTTCCGTTGTTGCCATAAGTGGCGACCATGCGACGGCTTTACCGTCTGCAAAGGGCGCGGCTTACTGCCGCGCCATTGTCCGTGCGCCCGGCGCTGGGTTTGCCGGGTCGGCTACTGCAACTGACCGCGCTGATTGGCGCGCTGGTGCTGGCAGTCGTGGCTGGAGTCTGGTGGGGCTATCACTCGGGTCAGGAGCAAGAGCGCGTGCGCTTGGGTAATGCGGCCAAAGCGGTGGTGGCCAATGCCAGTGCGCTGGCCCAAGCCAACGCGCAGCTGGCCGAGAAAGGGCAGCAACTGCAGATTGCGGAAGCCGCACGCGCCGCATTGGCCAGCGATCTGGCCAACGCACAACAGGATCTGGCGAGCAGTCATGAGCGGCTGGCCTTTTTTGAAACATTGTTGACCGCAAATGATCGGACGCACACAGTCAGTTTTGCCTCCTGCGAGTTTGAAGCCGGGGGCAACAACCTATGGCACTACCGGTTGACTGTCGTGCAAGGTGTTGATCGAGCGCCTGAGTTTGATGGCGTACTCAATATCGTGGTGCTCAACAAACCAGGTAACAAAACCGTTCGTATCGAATTTCCAGAGCAAGCGGTGCGGGTGAAGCACTACCAGCGCCTTGAAGGGGATGTGACGTTACCAGCAGGGGCCAAGCCAGAGGCGTTTGTGGCCACGCTGGGAGTCAAGGATGCCAAGACCACATTGGCGCAATGTCAGAAAAAACCGGGAGCAACGTGATGTTCAAGAACAAAAAAGGTAGTCAGCGGATTGATAGCCTGATTGGCCAGGGTAGTTCCGTGAGTGGCGACGTCGCGTTTGCCGGTGGCATGCGCATTGATGGTACTGTTCGCGGCAGTGTGGTGGCGGCCGATGAAAAAAATGGCACGCTCGTCGTCTCGGAAAAAGCAAAGGTTGAAGGTAGCGTCCGGTGCAGCCATCTTGTACTGAATGGCGAAGTGGTAGGGCCGATTGAGGTCTCGCAATTTGTTGAATTGCAACCCAAAGCCCGCGTGATTGGCGATCTCACCTACAAAACCCTGGAAATGCATCCGGGCGCGGTGATTGAAGGCCGGTTGATTCCAATGGCTGGCGCTCGCGTGGTTACGCCAGAGCCAGGCAAGGAAAAGAGCAAAGCCTTTGCTGAAGTGTGAGCGTGGCATCGTATTGACGGTGATGCGCTGCGGCAAGATGGATTGACCGTACGGCGTGCCGGGCGGATAATCCCACTATATTAGTCAACTATTTGCAGGAGCATCCCATGAATGCGGTAGCCGAAATGCCAAGCCCGTTCATTTTTACCGATTCCGCAGCTGGCAAAGTGCGCGAGCTGATCGAGGAAGAAGGTAATCCCGGTCTGAAGCTGCGCGTATTTGTGACCGGTGGCGGTTGTTCGGGCTTCCAGTACGGGTTCACCTTTGACGAAATCGTCAATGAAGATGACACCGCAGTGGAAAAAAGTGGCGTGACTCTGCTGGTTGATCCAATGAGCTACCAATATCTGGTTGGTGCCGAGATTGATTACGTGGAAAGCCTTGAGGGCTCGCAGTTCACTATCAAGAATCCGAACGCGACGTCGACTTGCGGTTGCGGTTCTTCGTTCTCTGCCTGAACATCAAGCACGCTGCACACTGCAGCCTGATCAAAAAAGGAAGTCTTCGGACTTCCTTTTTTTTTGCTTTGTCGCGCCATAATGGGGTTTTGCCGGTAACAGGAAAACATCATGTTTGAAGCCGCAGAGCTCGGGCACAAAATCAGCAAAGCCGTTTACAAAGAAGAAGAGCCCAAGTTGCGCGAGGCTTTGCTGGACTTGCAGTATCAGTTGCATGAGCGGGCAGACCGCTCGGTGGTGATTTTGCTGAGTGGCGTGCCGACTGCGGGCAAGGGCGAAATGGCCAATCAGTTGATGGAGTGGATGGACCCGCGTCATATCTCCACTCACGACTTTGGTGCGCACACGGATGAAGAAGCTGCTCGTCCGGAAATGTATCGCTTTTGGCGGACTTTGCCGCCCAAAGGCCAGATCGCCATTCTGTTTGGTGGCTGGTATACCGGACCGATCTGGGCGGGAGAGCACCAAAAAGATCAGGCCTTGCTCGAGCGCGAAGCGGAGCGGCTGGTACGGTTTGAAAGGATGCTGGCTGGCGAGGGCACCTTGTTGCTCAAGTTCTGGCTGCATCTGCCGCATGCAGGGCTCAAAGCGCGGATGCAAACGCTTGCCGGTAATCCACGCACCGCGTGGCGAGTTAACGATGAAGACCACGCTTACCTGAAGCACTACCAGCAAAACGTGGATATGGCCCGCAAGCTGTTGATGGCGACCAATCTGGCCGATGCCCCATGGCGCGTTGTCGAGGGCTCCAATGACAACTTCCGTGCGCTGTCGGTGGGACGCCAATTGCAGGAGGCGCTGGAGCATCATCTGGCCCGCGGCAATGCAGGCGAAAGCCGGATCGATGCGCCGCCTTTGCTGCCACCGGTGGATGGTGTGCGTTTGCTCGACACACTCGAACTCAATCACGAACTCGACAAACCCGCTTATCTTGAACAACTGGAAGTATTGCAAGGCCGCTTGAACCGTCTGTGCCGCGAGCCCGGGTTTCGCAAGCTGGCGGTCGCCGTGGCATTCGAGGGCATGGATGCGGCCGGCAAAGGCGGCAGCATTCGCCGTATCACCGAGGCACTGGATGTACGGCAGTACCGGGTGACGCCCATTGCAGCACCTACCGACGAAGAAAAGGCGCAGCCGTATTTATGGCGCTTCTGGCGCCATGTGCCGGCTCATGGTCGCTTCAGTATCTTTGACCGTACCTGGTACGGCCGGGTGCTGGTTGAGCGCATTGAAGGTTTTGCCAGCCAGGCCGAATGGATGCGCGCATACAACGAAATCAACGACTTTGAAATGCAACTGGATGCGGCCAATGTCATTGTGGTGAAATTCTGGCTGGCGATTGATCCGGATGAGCAGCTAAAGCGCTTTCAGGAGCGCGAGCGGGTTGAGTACAAGCGCTTCAAAATCACCGATGACGATTGGCGCAATCGCGAGAAGTGGAGCCAGTACATCGAGGCTGCCAGCGATATGGTCGAGCGCACCAGCACCCCATTTGCACCGTGGCACCTGATCGGTGCCAATAACAAGTATCATGCGCGAATTGCCGTGTTGCAGACGCTGTGCGACGCCATCGAAGCCCGGTTACGCAAGCGCCCGTCTGACAAAACGGCCGGTTCGCGCAAGAAAAAATAATCGTGAGGCCGCCCGGGATGGGTGATCTCTCCTGTATGACTGTTTATCCGCCATGTCCGTTGGAGAAATGCGTATGAAGCCAATTCTTGATGCTGCCGTGCTTGATCAACTGTTTGTTGAAGCGCGTACCCATAGCCACTGGAAAGACACCCCGGTGACCGATGAAACGCTCAAGCGCTTGTATGAGCTGTTGCGTTACGCACCCACGTCGGCCAACTCTTCCCCAGCGCGCTTTGTATTTGTGAAGTCGCAGGAAGCCAAAGCAAAGCTCAAGCCCACACTGGCACCCGGTAACGTGGATAAAACCATGGCTGCGCCCGTGACCGTGATCGTGGCGCACGACATGGAATTCTACGAAAAACTGCCAAAGCTGTTCCCGCAAGCCGATGCCCGCAGCTGGTTTGTTGGCAACGACGCCATGATTCAAGGCGGGGCTTTTCGCAATGGCAGTCTGCAAGGCGGCTACCTGATCACCGCAGCCCGTGCGTTGGGTCTGGATTGCGGCCCGATGTCCGGTTTTGACAATGCCGCAGTCGATGCCGCTTTCCTGGCTGGCACAACCTGGAAATCCAACTTCCTGATCAATCTGGGTTATGGCGACGATACTTACCTGCACCCGCGCAATCCACGTCTGGATTTCGACGAAGCTTGCCGTATCGACTGATATGCCCGGTTGCTGGTTAAATTGATCAATACCGTTTTACAGAAAAATGATAATGCCAGCGCCGATCCCCAGCCGGGATCAGGCGCAGGCCGGTGGATGCAACGCATCCACCTTGGGGAGACACAAGCACGATGAGCGACTGGAGTGTCTGGAGAGCGCTGGAAGAGTGGCGCAGCCGCAAGCATGAACTGGACCCATTGTTTGCCACTGCCGGCGTTGCGCCGGAACTGGAATCCATGGTCACGCGCGTGTTGGTGGATCTCCGGCGCGCGCCGCCCACAGCCCCGTTGAGCAGCGGCAACAAGCTGCATGACGAAGAAGAGTTCAAGCGGTTCTTTGATGCCTTTGAGCGGCATTACGACGACAGCTTGTTCAAGGCTGAATCCTTGCTGCGCCACCCATGGGTGCCCGAGGCCGAACCGATAGCGCAAGCCGTGCGCGCCGAAGTGAGTAAAATCCGGCAGCTACTGGCTAAACAGCCTGGCAAACAACCCGACTTCAGTCAGCTGGAAACGTTGTTGCAGCACTACATCAAGCTCAATCACCCGGCGGCCACCGTCAGCGAGCAAACGCTGGAATCGCGGCGCCGTACCCTGACTGACATCGCAGGTTTTCCGTTGCTGGTACAGCACGTGCAAGGGCAGCCGTTCAACGACGCGGTACCACCGCTGGCTTCGGCGGCCTTCCAGCAAGAATTCAACGACCGTATCCAGTCTTATCTGCAAACACCGTGGCTGCATTGCCGGCTGGTTTCTCAATGGTTCATTACCGTAGCCATCGACATGGCTCTGGCGCGCAAGAAAAAGGATGCGGTTGACGATGCATATATCCGCGAATCCTTGTCTTTTCGCTGGCCGGCGCCGTCGGTGTGGTTCTCCGATTTTGAGCAGGGCGACCAGATCTGGTATCTGTTTCTTATCATCATCGCCATTGCGGCCTTGTTTCTGGAATGGTGGTGGGTGGCGTTTGGGCTGATTCTCTGGCTCAACCTGTCATTGGGCGCTTTTCGACGCGAACGCAAGCAAATTGAAGCCCGCCGCGCGCAAATCATCGCGCGTATCCAGACCATGAAAAAAGTCCGCGACCGCTTTGCCGCTGGCCATACCACGCTAGAGAAACTCGAAACCCAACTGCAACAGCTGGATGAGCGTGGCGAATTCTTCGATGAGTCGATTCTCTCGGTATTGCATCTGCACCAACACCTTGCCTGAGCATTCAGGCGCAAGGGCAGGGTGGCGCTGGCAGTTTGTCCATGATTCAGCGGCGCGCTGGCCGGGTGCGGTACAATCGCTTCTTTCCTGCAGTTAGCGCCCATGTCCGCCCGTCCAGCTCCCCTCGAAATCCTGCATCATGTCTTTGGTTACCGCGAATTTCGCGGCATGCAGGCTGATATCGTCCAGCAAGTTGTGGGCGGCGGTGATGCGCTGGTCCTCATGCCCACCGGCGGCGGCAAATCTTTGTGTTATCAGATTCCGGCGCTAGCGCTGCCTGGCTGCGCGATTGTGGTGTCACCGCTGATCGCGCTGATGCAGGATCAAGTCGACGCCCTCAAGGAACTGGGTGTTGCGGCAGCGTTTCTGAACTCCACCTTGAGTCAGGACGAATCACGCGAAGTCGCGCAAGCCTTTGCCAATGGCGACCTCAAATTGTTGTATGCCGCGCCAGAGCGGCTGGTGACGCCGTCGTTCATGGCCTTGCTGCAACGTGCGCAAATCTCATTGTTTGCCATTGATGAAGCGCATTGCGTGTCGCAATGGGGCCATGACTTCCGCCCGGAATATCTGGGTTTGTCGGTGCTGGCAGAGCAATTTCCTGGTGTGCCGCGCATCGCCCTGACGGCCACGGCAGACCACGCCACCCGTGAAGAAATCGTCAACCGACTGGCGTTGCAGAACGCGCGCCAGTTCGTCACCAGTTTTGACCGCCCGAACATCACCTACACCATTGTTGAAAAGAAAAATGCTCGTGATCAGTTGCTTACCATGCTGCGGCGCGAGCATGAAGGTGACGCGGGCATTGTTTATTGCCTGTCACGCAAGCGCGTAGAAGAAACTGCGACGTGGCTGCGTGAGCGCGAAATCAAGGCGCTCCCGTACCATGCTGGTCTGGATGCCTCTACCCGCGCCAAGCACCAGCAGCTGTTTTTGCGGGAAGAAGGCATTGTGATGGTGGCGACGATTGCCTTTGGCATGGGCATCGACAAGCCTGATGTGCGCTTTGTGGCGCATCTGGATTTGCCTAAATCCATCGAAAACTACTATCAGGAAACCGGTCGTGCTGGCCGTGACGGTTTGCCCGCAACCGCATGGATGGCCTATGGCTTGAACGAAGTGGTGATGCTGGCCGAAATGATCGAGCAGGGGAACAGCGGCGACGCGCAGAAGCAGGTGGAACGGCGCAAGCTCGATGCCATGCTCGGGTTGTGCGAAGCCACCGGCTGTCGTCGTCAGGCTTTGTTGAGCTATTTTGGCGAACGCACTGAACCCTGTGGTAACTGCGATAACTGCTTGAATCCGCCACAACTCAATGACATGAGCGAAGCTGCGCGCAAGGCGTTGTCCTGTGTATTCCGGACTGGCAACCGTTTTGGCGTTGGCCATCTGGTCGATGTGCTGCGCGGCAAGACCAACGACAAAGTCAAAAGCTGGTCACACGACAGCATCAGCACCTTCGGTATTGGCAAAGATGTCGATGAGCCCACTTGGCGTGCCATTTACCGCCAGCTACTGGCCGCTGGCGCCTTGCAGGTGAGCGGGGACGGGCACGGTGGTCTGGCCTTGGGCGACGCAGCCAGACCCATTTTACGGGGCGAGACGCCCTTGTATTTGCGCGCCCGCACCGAGAAATTTCGCGTGCGTGATCGTGATGTCGAGTTTACCGAGCCTGAAGACAAGCATTTGTGGGCCGCATTGCGGCGGCGGCGCAAAGAACTGGCCGACGAACAGAATGTGCCAGCCTACGTGATCTTTGGTGACGCCACGCTCAAAGAGATGGTACGGCTGCGCCCGGCCGATCGCTACGAACTGGCGCGGATATCCGGCGTGGGTGACCGCAAGCTGGAAAAATACGGCACGGACTTCCTCGACGTGATCGCGGGATTTGCCTGATTAGCCTGGCGCTGCAGGCTAAACAGTCTCTTGTGTGTCCGAGTCAACGCCAGTAATCAGGTCGAGCCGTCTAGGCCGGATCACGCAGCAATTCAAGCGCAGTAACCCGGCTAAGCCGACGTCGCTCCCATGCGGTGACCACGCTGGCCAGCAGCACGCCGCTGATCAAGCTTGCCAGTGGCAGCCAGAAATTGAAGGTGACTGGCAGGTTCAACACCTGCTGGCCCAACAACCAGCCCGCAGCACTGGCTCCCACCCCCGCTACCAATCCCGCAACCGCGCCAATCGCCAGACCCTCCCAGCGCTGAATTGCCGCAATATGCTGTCGCTGCGCACCGAGCGCCCGCAAAATGGCCACCTCGCGTTGGCGTTCAGGCGCGGTGGTTTCCAGCGCGGCTATCAATACGACCACTGCGGCCACCAGGCAGAACATGAACACCATGCTCAAGGCGCTGGTTGCCAGCCCTAGCACCCGCCGCACTTCCGCCAGCACTTCGCCCACATCAATGATCGTCACGTTCGGGAAGGCATTGACCAACTGCCGTATGAGCGTGGCGTTATTGGCCGGTAGATAGAAGCTGGTGATCAGGCTGGCGGGCAGGTTGCGGAACAGCGCCCGCGTGCCGGTGACAAAGAAATTAACCTTGAACGAATCCCAATCCACCTTGCGCAGGTTGATCACCTTGGCCGTGATGGGGGTGCCGGCCACATCGAAGGTCAGCTGATCGCCAAGCTTGATCTTGAGCGTTTCTGCCAGCCCGGCCTCAACTGAAAAACCGGGTTCGGATTCACGCAGAGGGACGCCACTCACCAGTCGGTTATCTTCACGCAGCGTGTCGCCCCAGGATAAATTGAATTCGCGCTCGGCCAGTTGGCGGGCCCGATCTTCCGACATTTGGGTTGGCTGCACCGGATGGCCGTTCTGGGTAGTCCAGCGCCCGCGTATCATCGGTTGCAGATGCACATCGGCAATTCCGCCCGCATTCAGAGCATGCATAAACTGCATCGACTGGTTGGGCTGGATGTTGATGGCGAATTGATTGGGCGCTTGCTCCGGAATCCGGCTTTGCCAACTGCTCAACAAATCGTTTTCAACCACGGTGAGCAACCAGACTCCCAACAGCCCCATCGCCAGTGCAGCCATTTGCGCCATAGACAACCAGCGGCGCCGTAGCAGCTGGCGCAGGGCGATTCGCGCCGCAAAGCCACGGCTAAAGCGCCCCAACAGCGCCAGGCAACCCCAACCCAGAATCGCCGCAGCGATCAACGCCGCTGCCATTGCACCCAGCACGATCAGCGTGAGTTTGAGATTGCCGCCGAGCCAGAACAGCAGGGCGATGGCGCAGATGCCCGCCAGCAGCCAGCTTGCCCACAATGCGGGTGGCGCAGTGCTGTCGTGCCGCAGCACGCGCAATGGTGGTGTACGGGCCAGTTGCAACAGCGCCGGGCCAGCAGTCCCGAGCAACAAAATGCCGCCCAGTAACGAGGCGATAAGCCAGTGCCACCAATCACCAGGCGGCAATGGCGCGGGCAAGTGGTCACGTACCAACCAGCCCAGCCCGGCTTGCGAGCCCCAGCCCAGAGCGCCACCTACCAGTACCGCCGCTAGCCAAAGGATGATCAGTTCTGTCCAAAGCATCAGTGCAATTCGGCGTCGCGATGCACCTAGCGCCACAAACAGCGCTACCGCATCGGTCTGGCGTAGTGCATGGCGGCGGGCTGCCAGCAACACGGCAGCGGCGGCCAGTGCGGCGGCGAGTAAGGTCACCAGACGCAAGAAGTCTTCTGCGCGTTCGAGTGTCACTTTGACTTCAGGCCGGGTATTGCGTACGTCTTCCAGCCGCTCGCCGCGCTGCAGATGCTCGCGGGTATTGGTCTTCCAGAGCGCAACGTCGGCATCTGCCCCGGCCACCAGCAGGCGATAGCGCACCCGGCTGCCAAAGCCGATCAGGCCGGTTGCTGGCAGGTCCGCAGCGTTCATGATCAAGCGCGGTTGCAGACTGGAGAAATCCAGTGCTGCGTCGGGTTCTTTATCCAGTAAAGCGGCAACCTGCAAGGTGCTGCGACCCACCTGGAATTCCGAACCTGGTCGCAAACCCAACAATGCCGCCAGTCTCGGATCGATCCAGGCCTGGCCGCTGGCCGGTATACCCACTGCCGGTTTGATGGATTTGCCATCCAGCAAGGTCACAGTCCCGCGCAAGGGATACCCAGCGCTGACCGCCTTGATCGCGGCCAGATGGGTTTTGCCATTAAAGCTGACCATGCTGGGGAACGCCGCGCTGTTGGCGGTGCGCAACCGTGCCTGATGCGCGCTTTGTTCGTGCTCGGCAGAAATCGGGTGATCGGTAGAGAGAATTGCATCGGCCGCCAGCAAATTATTGGCTTGGGCGTTCAGCAAGCCGCCGATGCGCCCGGTGAGTAGTCCCACGGCAGTGAGCGCCGCAATGGTGACAATCAACGCCGCCAGCAAAGTGCGATAGTCGCCCGCTGCCAGACCACGCCAGAAGCGCCGCAAGGTCAGCCGGATCATGCGTTAACCCAGTCGATCATGCGGCCCGCTTCCAGCCGCAAACGGGAGCCACAACGGGCGGCCAGGGTTTCGTCGTGAGTGACTAGCACCAGCGTGGTATTGGTTTCGCGATTCAGTTCAAACAACAACTCGGCCACGTGTTCGCCGGTGTGGCTATCCAGGCTGCCCGTGGGTTCGTCAGCAAACAGGATATCCGGACCCGTGACAAAGGCCCGTGCCAGCGCGACCCGTTGTTGCTCGCCACCAGACAAGGTACGTGGCGTGTGAGCCAGCCGCTTGCCCAAGCCGACGCGATCCAGCCAGCTCTGGGCAGTCTGGCGCATTTCGTCGGTGCTGGTTTTTTTACCAAGCAGCTCCAGCGGCAGCATGACGTTTTCCAGTGCAGATAATTCGGGTAACAGCTGGAAGGACTGGAATACAAATCCTGCATGTTGACCCCGCATGCGGGCACGGCCATCCTCATCCAGTTGGGTTAATGACTGGCCAGCCAGCAGCACTTCGCCGTGACTGGGGGTGTCCAGTCCAGCCAGTAAAGACAGTAATGTCGATTTACCGGAACCAGACGCTCCGACGATGGCCAGACTGGCACCCGCCGTGAGCGTGAACGAGATCTCGTGCAGAATGTCGATGGTTTCATCACCGGCAGTAACCCGTTTACCCAGTTTGGTCACAGTCAGCATGTCAGGAGAAAGTCCGTTGCGTATATCGTTCATTGTTGCTGCTTTGATCCTGTTCTTGAGTCAGGCGGTTTACGCCGTGGCACCGGCGCCAGTCATTCTGGTATTTGGCGATAGTCTATCAGCGGGCTATGGCCTTGCGGCAGACCAGGCGTGGCCCAGCTTGCTGCAGCGCGATCTGGCCGGTACCAGCAAACAATATCGCGTCGTCAATGCCAGTGTGTCCGGTGAAACCACAGCGGGCGGATTGACGCGTTTTCCAGCGGCGCTCAAAGCGCATCAGCCCAAACTGGTGGTGCTGGAGCTGGGCGCCAACGATGGCTTGCGTGGTTTGCCGCTGGATGTTGCGCAGCACAACCTTGCCCGGATGATTGAGCTGGCGCAAGCCTCTGGCGCGAAAGTGCATCTGGTGGGCATGCAACTGCCACCCAACTTTGGCCCGGATTACACCCAACAGTTCGCCAATATGTATTCAACGCTGGCAAAAAAATATCGGACCGGTCTGACTCCGTTCTTGCTGGCTCCGGTGGTGATGCATCCGGAGATGTTCCAGGCTGATCAACTGCACCCCACTGCTGCTGGACAACCACTATTGGCCAAACAGATACAGAAGGACCTGGCGCCGCTGTTGTAGTCGTGAACTCGCAGGGCGCAGACAAACAAAAAGGCGCGAATCTTCGCGCCTTTTTGTTTGTTCCAGAGGCCAGCCCCGCGCTTAGTTAGCGCGATCCGCCGGGCCTTGTGGCTGGAATTCCACCAGCTTCACGACCTGTTCCACACCAGAGACCAAGCTAGCGGCCTGTGCGGACTGATTGGCCACATCAGGTTTGGCGATGCCCATCAGGTAAACCACTTTGCGCTCGGTCACTACCATCAAGTGGAAACCACTGGTATCGCCGCCCTGACCGATGATCGACGCTTTAACGCGCGTGGTCAGTTGGGTGTCATTCAGGCGGTCTGTGGTCGAAGAAAGCGGGGCAACCACCGTCTCGTTGTAAACGTGACGCACGCCAGTCTGGCTTTGCGCAATCTGTTGTACACGGGCGCGGGCGGCTTCATCCGGGACTTCGCCAGTCAACAGGATATTGCTGTTGAACGTGTTCACGTTAACGTGCGCCTGATCTTTCCAGGTATCAATAATGGTGGCGCTGATTTTGCCCCCGAGATCCAGATCGCCCTTCATGGTTTCGGCCGGACGCGGATCAGTGCCGACCAGGACGCCCACGGCAGCCCCGCCCACAAACACCAATGGCACACATCCTTGCAGGCCCAGCAATACGGCTGCGCCGATAACGGCCAGATGCTTTTTGTTGATCAATCTGGTCATGTTTTATTCGCCCCCTAACAACAAGTAATCGATAGCGTCACACACCGCATGAATGATGGTGACATGCATTTCTTTGATTCGCGCCGTGCGTTCGACCGGCACGCACAGCAAGGTGTCATCACCGGAGAGGATGTCGGCTACTTGCCCGCCGTCCCGTCCTGTCAGCGCGATCACGCTCATTTGCCGATCATGTGCTGCGTGTATGGCAGAGATGACGTTGGCGGAGTTCCCCGAAGCCGAAATCGCCAGCAGTACGTCGCCTGCCCGGCCCACAGCATGCACCTGGCGGGAAAATACCATGTCAAAGTCATAGGCGTTAGCGATGGCGGTCATTGCGGAGGTATCGGTAGACAACGCAATGGCGCTTAAGCCAGGACGTTCGCGCTCAAAGCGGCCGACCATTTCCGAGGCAAAATGTTGGGCATCGGCCGCCGAACCACCGTTACCACAGGTCAGAATCTTGCCATCGGCGATGAGCGTCTGCATCAAGCGCTCGGCTGCTTGCGCAATCTGCGGCGACAGGATTTCCCGCGTTAGCTCAGCGGCAGTAATGTTGTCGTCGAAGTGCTGGCGCACGCGTTGCATCAAATCCATTCAAATTCCTTAGTAGCTCGCTGAATAATCTTCAGTGGCATCAATACAGTTCTTCAACCACGTCAGCGCCGATCCTTCAATGCAGATTGCATCAAAGCGGCACGGTGGCTGGGGGTGCAATTGGGCCAGATAAAGGGCCGAAGTGGCAAGCAATCTGGCGCGTTTGGCCGGGGTGATGCTGAACGCCGCACCCCCAAAGCGCCGGTTGCTACGTTGACGAACTTCCACAAATACCAGTGTTTCGCCGTCGTGCGCAATCAGGTCGATCTCACCAAAGCGGCAATGCCAGTTGCGCTCGATGATGACCAGCCCGTTTGCGCCCAGATAATCAGCGGCGCGGGCTTCGGCGTTTTCTCCGGTGCGGTTCATTGTTCCGTGGACGGAACAGAGGCGGGGGCCTCGGTATAGCCGGGGGCTTCGGCATTGGGAATCTGCACTGTCAGCACTTGTGGCACCAGCGAGCGCTGTATGGTGCCGGTCGCATCAACGTGCAAGCTGCCCGTCAAACCATCGGTAATACCCAGTTGGTCTGGCGGCGTATCGAGCAAGGCCGCGGTTATTTTCCAGGCATCGACGCCCATGGCGAACAAGCGCTCCAGGTCATTTGAAGGCGAGCGTGCGTGTTCATAGATTTTGTATTCTGGCGTATTGGGTTGGGTAATCCACGGCATGTCCAGGAAATGGATACCAGCCAAGTCCAGCAGCGCTGTGGCGGGTTGTTTGCCGATATTGATCTGGCTGGTGGCATAGATAGCACGCGTAGTGCCGATAAATGGTCTGATCTTGCGAGCCTGGCGCGCATCCATGGCCAGAAACACCGCGTCTGCGCCGTCGATATCCAGTTGGGCTTTGAGCTGCGCGTAATCTTTGCCCGTAGTTTTCAGAATGGGGACAATGGTTTGATTGGCACTGCGCCAGCCATCAGTAAACCCTTGGGTCATGCGTTGCGCCAGCGCACCATCGACTGTAACGATGACGGGGTGGGTAAAGCTGTCATCCCGCATTTGTTGTGCGACCTGGGCCGCTTCGGATTCCACCGACAGGCTAAAACTGTAAAAGCCGGGGCGGTGCAGGGTATTACTATCAAAACTATTCAGCGCCAGAACCGGAATATCAAAATGGCCATTATCGCCGATATTGTTAACAGCGCTTTTGGTCAGCGGCCCTATCACCGCTGCTGCACCCAGGCTAATGGCCCGGTTGAATTGCGCCAGGATATCGTCGTCCGCGTCGGTGGTATCAAAGATGCGTAAGGGTGGTTGGTCTCCGTCCGACAAGGCTGATTCGGCGGCAAACAAGCCGCTCTTGATCGCCTCAACGGCGGGTTTCCAGGCTTTGGCTTTGGCGGGCAGGATTACCGCTATAAAATTGCCGCCCTTGTGAGTGGCGGCTGGAGCAGAAGCGGTTTCATCCGCTGGCTGCGAGGCATCGGCAGTTGCACTGGCAGCAAGCTGCGCCGGGCTCGAAGCAATCTGGGTGCGAACAACGGGCTCTGCATGCGCCGCGCTGGTCGACAGCAAGGCCACACCGTATAGTACGGCCGCTACACCGCGCATTACCGCAGGGAGAACCCGAGCGTGCATATAGAGCCTTTTGCTGTCAGTAAGTCTTCATTATATGTGGTGGCTACGCCCATCGGAAATCTACAGGATTTGACGCCCCGAGCGCAGACGATTCTGCGTTCCGTCAGTGTCATTGCCGCAGAAGACACCCGCGTTACCGGTCAAATGCTCAAGCATTTTGGCATCACCACACCAATGATCAGTTTGCGTGAGCACAACGAACGCGCTATGTCGGAGAAACTGGTCGCCCGCTTGGCCGCCGGAGAAACCGTCGCCCAGGTTTCTGATGCCGGAACGCCAGCCATTTCTGACCCCGGTGCGCAGCTGGTAGCGGCCGTACACGCGGCAGGTTTCAAAGTGGTGCCAGTACCGGGCGCCAGTGCTTTAACCACGGCCCTGAGCGGCGCCGGTTTCATGTGCCCGCACACTTTGTTTTACGGTTTTCTGCCGCCTAAATCCCGGCAACGTCAGGATGCGATTGCACCGCTGGCGGGCTTGCCTTATGCCACTGTATTTTATGAAGCGCCACACCGCATTCTGGATACGCTGAACGATCTGGCCAACGGCTTTGGACAAGACCGCATCGCACTGGTCGCGCGCGAACTGACCAAAACCTTTGAAACCTTGCGCCGCGCTCCACTGGGTGAACTGCTGGCTTGGGCCACGGCCGACGCCAACCAGCAACGTGGTGAGTTCGTCATCGTGATCGACGCCGCTCCACCGGCCGAGCCAGATGAAGCCAATGCGCACGACCACGTGTTGCGTCCATTGATGGCCGAATTGCCGCTCAAACAAGCCGTCGCGCTGGCGCAGCAAATTACCGGTGCTCCCCGCAATGCCCTGTACGAGCGCGCGCTATCGCTCAAGGCCGATAACCAGAACGACGAAGAAATCGACACGGAATCGTAATAAGCACTTGCCAGTTTTCGCACTCTGGTTGATAATCCGCCCCTCCTGCCCGAGTGGTGGAACTGGTAGACGCGCCGGACTCAAAATCCGGTTCCGAAAGGAGTGTCGGTTCGATTCCGACCTCGGGCACCAGACACTGAATCACGCAAGTGATTCAAAAGCCCGCAAAGCCCCGTTGATAAAGGCTTTGCGGGCTTTTTTACGTCCCTCGTTTTTTCCCCTTCTCCGCAATAAATCGCAGTTTTACACTACGCGGTGTGTCCCGACGGTGTTCCAAACGGCGACGATAGAGAGTTCGCAGACTCTCGCAAAAGTGATCATGTTTGCTGTTAAAACTGGTCAGTGAATTGCTAGAACCTGCACATCACGCTGTTCCGGTCGATAATTTTATGCAGGTTGCGGTAGGGCTATTACGGATTAGGGTGAGTGCTGATGGGGTTGCACTTCGAATCCTGGAGAAGCTGATGCTCAGCTTCTCTCCCCAGTGGGTATTTCGTAGCTGCTGATTAAGCATTCCTGAATGAGTGAGCATGCGCACTGTAGATTCAGGGCCTGTTATTCCGGAAGTAGTGAGTTAGTGCGACGTGGTAATGGCTCATGTGAGGTGGCCCGTATCTTTCAGGGTTGGCAATCGTTGAAGTTGTCACGCTCGACCAACTGCAGACTATCGGCCCAATCCACTGGATTGGATGGATTTCGGCCAAAGTGCCCATCTAGTCGCTGGGGCTAAATGTCTGGAGTGCGATGCAAAGCAATCTGTCGCCATCGCCTGGCACTACAACTGGCGATTGCGCCAAGCGACCGGTCATGAGCCCTACCGCCGCGCCGCTTTGAACACCGCCCAGAACGCGCCTTTGGGTTGACCTTGCGCGTCAAACAACAGTGGCTGGTCATTGTGGTCCGCCGGGGCGTCCTGGTTGAGCCAGGTGCCGGCATCGGTCACGCCCCACCAGGTTGCGGCGGTCACGTCCGGGTGGTTGTGGATCATGCGCATGATGTCGCCATAGCGCCGTGCTTGCAGCGCTAGCAGGTTGTCGCGGGTGTCGTACAGGTGGTTGTCTTTCCACTTGTACAGGCTCATGTCGATTTCCGTGATCTGGTTTTCCAGACCAAGGCGGGCGAAGGCGGTCAGGGTCTGGTCAATGTCTTCTACACGCGGGTAGAACACAGAGATGTGCATCTGGTGGCCAATGCCGTTTACAGGCACGCCACGTTCTTGCAAGCCTTGTATCACACGCAGCAGGCAGCGTTGTTTGGCCGTTTCAGTGGTGGAGTATTCGTTGATGAACAGGCGCGCGGCGGGATCGGCGGCGTGGGCATAGCGAAAGGCGTAATCCACGTAGTCCAGGCCCACCACTTGATGCCATTTATCGTTGCGCAGGCAGTCGGGCTGTTTTTCGTCGATGACCTCGTTGACGACATCCCAGGCATACACCTGACCTTTGTAGTGTCCTACTTCGGCGTCGATGTGCCGTTTCAGACGCGCCAGCACCAGATCACGATCTGCGGGCTGGCCATTTTTGCCCTGCCACATCCAGTCTGGTGTGTGCAGGTGCCAGAGCAACGTGTGGCCGCGGATGGCCATATTATGGCTCTGGGCAAAGCGGACGATGGCATCGGCGGCTTCAAAATGAAATTCGCCTTCACGTGGTTCGGTCGCCATGGGTTTCATGGCGTTTTCTGCCACCACGCTACTGAACTGGTCGGCAATGAGCGTTCCCTGACTTTGGATGTTCTTCTCATCCACCGCCGCGCCGATCAGCACTTGGCCCTGCCAGGCTTTTGCCAAGGAGGGCGTGGGCACGGCGCTGGCGGCAACATGCGGCGTCACGGGCGTACCCGTGCAGGCGCCAAGAATGATGATCGTGCTGGCAAGCCCAAAGCCGCGCAGACGCTTATGCATGCATTTATTCCTTTGCGTGGCTCGTCGGCCCGCCTTGTAAATTTTGGGCTACCGTTGCCAGCACGCGGGTCCGTGGGCTTCCATTTTTTCCGACCGGCCTCAGGCATCAACGCGTTGGGGGTCCGGCCAGATGTGCCCGGAAAAACGCTGTGACCTGGGTATTGAAGCGCTGGTGAAATGCTACGCGATCAAAGCCCGGCCGGTCGGTGCACAGCCTCGGCACAGAGGCGGTCATTTGCGCCGGGCATGGGCTCAGAAAGCTGAAGTGGCCTGATCCTGCCACGCTGTAAAACTCCGGCGCATGGGGCAAGCCTTTGCGGATGGCCGCCACGCTTTCCGGCGTAACTCCATCGCCGCCATATTCAGAGGCCCACAACTGCACGGGCACGCTGATTTTTGCCAGCCCCTCTTTACTGAACACCGACAGCGGATCGGCAATTACCGCCACCTTGATGCGGGTATCAGCCGGTGGCATTGAGGGTAGCGGGCCTTTAATTTCAGTGCAGAATGGCAAATCAGGCTGGTGCACGCAGAACGCTTCACCCAGCGTCAGGTCTGGCACCGCACCGATACTGACCAAGCCGGTGTAGCCACCGCGAGAAAACCCGAAAAAGCCAACGGCCTGTTCATTGACGTGGTTGGCACCTGACCAGCCATGGGTCATCCACGAGATCAGCCGCGATATGTCACGTGGTCGCGAAATAAATGGCGCGACATGCATCTGCTGGCTCAGGTCTTGGTAGTTATCGCCGGGGTGGTTGATGGCTGCGACCACAAACCCGGCATCAGCCAGTGCGATAGCAGTGTCCTGATGCCCCAGCGCACTGCCACCAGTGCCGTGCGACATGACCACCAACGGTAAATGATCACCCTGCACCGGCGCGTCTTTGGCCACGTTCATGGTAAAAGGGCCAAGCTCCAGTGCAGCCGGTGGCGTGGCACTTGGATACCAGATGGCGCCCTTCAAAGCCGGGCCATCGGCATCAGCCGGAACGCTGATCCAGGCAAACTCGGCGGCATTAGCCAGGAAGCTGCTCATGGCCAGGACGCCGGCAGCAAGGTATTGGTGAATGTGGTTCAACGCTTGCTCCTTCTGCTATGCCCAGCTCGCATGGGAATCATCAAACGGGTGTGCAGCGCAGGCTGTACGGTATCTCGTGGCGAATTCAGGAGGTGTTCGTTCAAGTACGGGGCGATTCTCCGCTTCCTGGCCACGTTGCGGCAACCCCATCTGAATTGAGCGCGTTGATGGTTGAATTGTCTGAGCTTTCATAGCCGGTTAATGGCCGTTCTCCAGCGTAGAGGGGACGTGAATTGCTGTGCGCCGCGCCGGTTGTTTTGGCCGCACGCGGAGCATGGGCTGCGGGGGTGGTATCGGCCGAAGCGGATATTGGCTGTCACCAAGTTCAAGGCCCTCAGTTACCTGCCAGGACGGCGACAACGTTCAACGGCGGTAAAAAATGAGGAGACCAGCCGGCTATCACGTCGTTCGCTAAGGCAGCACACATGGATGTGCGTCTCAACGGGCTCGCCTTCAATTCGCAGTGGCCGCAGCCTGTCATCAGAGATGTACTCCGCTTGAGAGACCGTCCCGACCCCCAGACCCCGTGCCACCGCTTCGCGCAAAGCTTCCCGGCTCCCAATATCCATGACCACGCGTGGCTTCAGCCTGGCAGCGTCCATTGCATCTTCCAGCGCGCGGCGCGTGGTGGAACCTGGCTCACGCATGAGTAGCGGCTGCGTGGCCAGATCCTGCAGGGTCACGCTGGAACGGCGGGCAAAAGCGTGCGATGCCGCGACGAAGGCAATGACCGGAAACGACCCATAGGGCTGGGTAAAGTAGCGTGCATCTTCGAACGCGCGAGCAACAACGCCCACGTCACAGCTGTATTCATCGAGATTGCGCAGGATTTCTTCAGAATTGCCCAGCTTCACCGACAGATGCATTCGTGGGTGGATGCCGTGATAGGCCTCGATCATTTCGGTGACATGAAAAGGGCCAACTGCACCGACCTTGAGCGTGCCACTGTCGTGCAACATCGAGATCGCATCTGCTTCGCAGCCCGCCATGCGCCGTGCCACCGGTAAAAACTCGACGCCCAGGGCAGTCAGCTCGACGCGCCGACCGCGTCGATGGAACAACTCCACGCCATGGTCTTGTTCCAGCGTCTGGATTTGCGATGTAAGTGTGGTCTGACTCATCGAAAGCGCCCGCGCCGCAGCGGTGAAACCACCATGTTGTGTCACAGCGATAAAGCTTCGGATTTGTGTGAGGGTCATGGCCATCCACCTGGAAAATGGGTTGCAAGCGCGCTAAGTGATCGAATTTTTAAATATACCGACGCAGTGTGACAAAACCCGTCGTCTCACTGGACTCTGACATCAGGCAGGTCAATGCGCACAACGCTCTTCGCCCAAAAACAGTCTGCAATGGTGCCAGTTTAAAAACGAAAAAATCGGTGTATAGAGCGGAATCGATTGGTAAATCCGTCATTTCGACGTAGTGGGCCTTCCCTATCCTCTGCTCATACTTACCCATCCCAATAAAAAGGCATGAGCATGCGAGCAAAACGATGTGGTTCCGTTTTTACGGAAAGCCGATTGTTGCCCCGATTTCGATCTGCTGTGGGCAAAGATTTCACCGTGGTCATTCCCCATCTCGAGCAGGTGAATACATCCGGATCGCGGCTGAGCGTGGGTCGTCTCGGCGGCCTGCTCGCACTGTTTCTGGCTACGGCGGTCACGCTGACGGCCTGTGGTGGTGGCCAGGCGACATCTGCAGCACCCATAGACGGTGCGACAACGCCCACAGCGGACAACACGCAAACCAGCAGTTCACCGGTTTCGCCAAGCAATCAGTCCACCGGGACCCCAATCAATCACGCGCTGGTTATTGATCTGGATGGGGCAACATATAACGCCTTGCAAGCGGGTATTGCGGCTGGCACCTTGCCGAACCTTGCCAAGCTGAAGGTACAGCTTGCGTACAACGGTGGCATAACCGGAACCGTCGGTCAGCAACCGACACTGGACACGCCGGGATGGGCCACGCTGCTGACCGGGGCATGGGCGGTACGTCACCAGGTTCTATCCGATGCGCCTCAACAGACACCCCACAGCAAAAGTGTATTTCAGTTGACTAAGGCAGCGAGCAGCGGCCTGAATGGCGTGGCTGTGGCGTCGAGCGGGCTCGCCCAATTGCTGTCGATGGACCACAGTGCCGGGTACCTGGACACCCTGGCCGATTGCTCCACCAGCGCCACGGCCTCTGACTGCGTAACAGGCCAGGCCGTGCAAATGATCGACAATGGCTATGCCTTGATTTTTGCGCAGTACCACGCGGCGCAAGACGCCGCCGTCAATTACGGGCAAGGGGCAGCGCAGTACGCCAATACCTTGACGCAGCTGGATCAGTCCGTCGGCACCCTGGTGGCTGAAACCGTGAAGGTGTCAAATAGCCAGTGGTTGATCGTGGTCACCGGCAATCATGGGCTGAGCGCCAACAGCCAGGCTGATGGCTTGCCGCTGGTGCCGGAGTCCACCACCTTTATCGGCCTGAACCAGAGCACCAATCGCACCGCTGGCTTCACGGGTTCGGTGGCACCCTCAACCTTCAGCCAGCTGTATGTGGCACCCAGCGTGGCAGACGTATCGCCGTCACTGCTGGCTTACCTGAACATCCCGCAGACCGCTGCCAGTTACGCTATGGACGGTGCAGAACTGCTCGGCGCACAGCCGGTGTCGCAACTGGTTGCCACCGTCAATAACAACAACTCAACCAGCGCGAACGTCGGCCTGAGCTGGACCGCCCCGGCGAGCGGCACGATCAACGTGCTGCGCGACGGCGTGGTGATCGCCTCGAACCTGCCCGCCGGGACAAGCAATTACACCGATACGCAACTGGCGCAGGAACTGACGACCCAGGGCAGCTATCTGCTGAACTACACGGTACAGGTCGGTGCGACATCGAGCGCTGCCCTGCGCTCGACCCTGTCGCGGGTATCGTTCGTGCCGCCGGTCCCGCTCGCGGCCACCCTCAGCAATGGCCTTACGGTCTACTACCCATTCAGCAGCACCTTGCCGCCAATCGACAAAATGGGCCACAGCACCATGGTGCCATATGCAGCCGATCTACCTGCTGGGGCAGGGGCAGTCGTCTCAGGGTCACCAGGCAGCGCATATGGGCTCCTGATCGATACCCACTTTGTTGATAGTAATGGCCTGGAAGGTTACAAACTGGCGCCAGCGTCCGGGTTCGACGTCTCACAAGGGACCACGCCGCAATTCACCATCGGCTTCTGGTTCAAGGTGCAGTCTTGTGTCGCGACAAACGATGTACCGGTGTTTTCCAACAAAAACTACGTCAGTGGCGGCAATGCCGGCGTGGCGATTGGCTTGTTCGCCAGCAGCACCGCCAATCAATGTGGCATCGCTTTCAATATCGGTTCGGGCGGCGTACGTGCTGACGGCCCAACCAGCCCCTACACCCAGATCAGTGTGGGGCAATGGGTCTACATCGCACTCTCGGTCGACGGCGTGGCCAAGACGATGAGCATGTATGCGCTGGACCCGGTACTTGGCAAAACTGAAATCCTGGGCAAGACCACCGGCTCGGTAGACCTGACCAAGTTGTCGCCGTTCGCGCAGTGGGGTGTGGGTGAAGATGGTACAGGCAGCTATCTGATGAACAAATGCAGCATGACTCCGCCCTATACGGCTGGCAAATGCACTACCGCACCGATGTACCAGGAAATGTTTGGTGATCTGGCCATGTGGAACCGGGCGCTCAGTCAGGCCGAAGTCGAATCCATCTTCCTGTCGCAAAAGCCGCTCTCCACACTGTTGCCCAATTGAAGGGGATTGAGATGAACACATTGATCCCGTTTGCGCGACATTGCGCCTGGGCATTGCAACGCGTATGCGCGGCCGGGGCAGCGACCACCACTGTTGCCGCGTGCCTGCTGCTATCCGGATGTGGTGGCGAGACCGGAAACACTTCGGCCAGCAACAGCCCTTCAACCAACCAGGCGGTGAGTGGCAACACGGCACCATTGGGCGCGGGTGGCGTCACCACCGCAGTGCCGATCGTGCTGACGCCGGCACCTGGGCCGTGCGCCGCTTCGGGCACCGCCGCGCTGCAATCGCCGCTGCTGAATTCACAGATCGACTGCGCACCTTGAGTCGAGCCGCAAAGACCTGCCTTGATAAAACACACTCCACACTGGATCTACCATGACCCAAATGAGTCGCCGCAATTTTTTGCGCGCAGCCGCTGCCACAGCCGCATTCAGCGCTTTTCCGCCGGCCATCCAGCGCGCGCTGGCCATTCCGGCCAACAACGCGACCGGCACCATCAACGATGTCGAGCATGTCATCATTTTCATGCAGGAGAATCGCTCATTCGATCATTACTTCGGCACGCTGCCTGGAGTACGGGGCTATAGCGACCGCTTCACCATTCCCATGGCCTCCGGCAACCCGGTGTGGATCCAGCAGGGGGCGTCGGGCAATGTACAGCCGTATTACCTTGATCCCGCACTGGGTAACGGGCTCTACATTGGCGGCACCCACTCATGGAGCGACCAGCAGGGCGCATGGGACGGCGGCCGGATGGCCGCATGGCCCAAGGCCAAGAGCATTGCCGCATCAATGGGCTATCTGCAGCCCAAAGATCTGCCTTTTCATGCGGCGCTGGCCAATGCATTCACAATTTGTGACGCCTACCATACCTCGACGCATACCGGGACTTTCCCGAACCGTATTTTTCTGTGGAGCGGCACCAACGGCTCGAACGTCGTCAACCACTCGGTCACCAGCAACACCAGTTGGGGCTACACCGTTTCCGGCAACACAATCGGCTCTTCTGCCACAGGCTTGCCATGGACAACGTACCCGGAACGCCTGGAAGCCGCGGGCGTAAGCTGGAAGGTGTATCAAAGTCCCACCAACAACAGCAACAACAACCAGTTGGGCGCATTTGCCAGCTACCGCGCCGCCGTCGAAGCCATGGTGGCGCAAGGCTATACGGTCAATACGCCTTATTCCTCGTCGGTGATGAACCCGATTTCGCCGCTACTCAAAGGCGTCGGCAACACCATGCCGGACGGAGGATATTTGCAGGCTTTCGCCGATGACATCGCGGCGGGCACCTTACCGCAGGTGAGCTGGATCGTGGCACCGGCGGCTTATAGTGAACATCCCATCTCGTCGATTCCGGACCAGGGCGCCTGGTATATGCAGACGATACTGGACATGCTGACCGCCAATCCGGATGTCTGGAGCAAGACGATCTTGCTGATCCCCTACGACGAGAACGATTGTTTCTTTGATCATGCCCCACCGCCCGATCCGCCATGGCGCAATAGCGACGGCAGTTATCTGGGCAAGTCGACCGTCGACATTTCAGCGGAACATTTCACCATGCCGCACCTTCCGTATGACGCCGACACCACCGCGCCGGATGGCCGACCATTTGGCGCTGCAGCTCGTGTACCTATGCTGGTGGTTTCGCCGTGGAGTACAGGCGGCTGGGTTAACTCCCAAGTGTTCGACCATACCTCGACGCTGCGCTTTCTTGAACAGCGTTTTGGCGTCATTGAAACAAACATCAGCCCATGGCGGCGTGCGGTCTTTGGCGATCTCACTTCGTGCTTCAATTTCAGCACCCCCAACAACGCCACGCCAACGCTGGCGACTGCACCAAGCAAGGCGCAGGCCGATGCCACCTATTCACAGCAAAAGGCGGCAGGCGTGGTGCCCGTACCTGCGGTTGGGTCCGTGCCATTACCCACGCAACAGGCCATGTCGAGACCGTCTCGGGCATTGCCGTACCACCTGCATACCAGCGCCAATGTCGACACGGCTGACGGCCTGGTGTGGCTGACTTTCAGCAACACCGGTACTCAGGGTGCGCTATTCCACGTCTACGACCGCTTGAACCTGGCAAGTTACCCACGGCGCTTTACCGTGGAAGCTGGCAAGGAGATATCCGACTCGTGGAATGTCGCCGTCAACTCGCCGACCGGTCAGTACAGCCTGTGGGTGCTCGGCCCGAATGGCTATCATCGACTGTTTGAGGGCAATGCCGCAACGGTAGCGACCGGCGCCAATCCGGAGGTTCGGGTTTGCTATGACCATGGCAATAACGCCATCTACCTGACCATCATGAATAGCGGTGACGCCGCAGCCCAAGTAACTGTCACCTCTAACGCTTATCGCAGCGACGGCCCGTGGACCTACACGGTGGCCAGCAATATGCAGGTAGAGCCGTACTGGACCTTGTCGCAATCCGGTGGCTGGTATGACTTTACGGTCAGTGCGGGAAACCAGTTTGTGCGACGCTTTGCCGGGCGCCTTGAGACCGGTAAGGATGGCATGAGTGATCCGGCGATGGGCGTGAGCTGATCATTCTGGCGCCCGGCATTCGTTCATGATGGAATCATGGGTCTGTCCACGCCTGTGTGGACAGGCCAACTTATCGGCTAGTGCTTTGGACTCGCACCAGAGACGGGGCGGAATGACAGCCAACCTGATTTCACATTTTCGGGAGCCAAAATAGTGCGTTATGCGCCGAAAATTGCTGGCCACCAGCAGGCTCCGATCACGATGCTTCCCGCAATTCCAGGGAGAATTGGCAGCCATCGCTTCGATGCACGCACGCCCTGACGAGCCAGAATTTTCTGGCTAAGCCAGACACTCCACACGACACCAACCACATACAGGCTACCTTTGAGGATCTGCACGCCTGCCGGGCCGAGGGGCGTAAATTTGATCGGGTCGAACAGCATGGCACCCAAGCCGATGACCAGAGAAACCATGGCCACAGGCGCGTATTGATAACCCAGCTCACTGAAGCGTCGGCCGAAACTGCCGTCACCGCCAACCAGCCGGGACAGGTGTGCGGCGGCGCTCGTGGTCGCTGCCAGTAACGCGGTCAAGGCAATCATCCAGGTGACCATGAAGCCGCTGATGGTGAAGAAATCGAGCCAAAGGAACACTTCGCCGCGTTGCGGGTGAACACTAACTAACCAGGATGGCCCGATTTCAAGAAACCATGTCCATCCCTTTTCTATAAACCAGACACCAATACTCTGCCGTATGGCCTGATACTGAGGTAACACTAACCAGAGAAAAGCACCGAGCGCCACACCCGTATCCAGGAAAAGAAACCAGGCTTCAGCCGGGTTTGCGCGATTATCGCGGATGTTCTCGATCTCCAGCCCTGGTCGGCGAAATTCCATGCGAACGCTGCCCTTGGCGGCTGGATTGACGCAGCGAAAGCATTCAATGCAATGACGCGATTCGTTCTTCCCGACAAGATCAATCATGGTTGGGCATGCTCCTTTCTGGCTGTAGGCATCCCGCCCCGGACGTCTTACCTGGGGGGCGAACTCGATCGCGCCTAGCCTGGAGTACAGACCAAGTAGACGGCCAATCGGGCATAAGTGCCGACACCAGGCCCGTTTCTTGCGCCCATAAAAAAAGCCAACCACAAGGGCGGCCAGCATCGTGCCACCCAAAATTTCAGCGGCGGCTTCTGGGTGATCCCGCACGCCGAGCGTTTGCCCCAGAATCGTGGTGAGTACAAAGCTGACAGCGGGCGTCCCTTCCCAGCGCATCCAGGCTGGAATGGGTCGCTGTGGCCCGATTTTGTTCAACCATTCGGAGGCGGCGCCCATCGGGCAAAGCAATCCGCACCATGAGCGCCCGGTAAAAATGACCGAAAGAAAGACCAATGGAAACCACAGTCCCCACATCGCGTAATTCGCGAAGGTAGTGAAATGGGTGAACGGTGTAGCAGTTTCCGGGGGTTCCGAAAGAAACAGCGGAAGAAAGATGACTGCAATAAATGCCACGAAAGCTGCAGCATGTACCCAGATCAATTGATGTCGGTGTCGGACAAAAAAACCTTCTATCGCATCACGGACAGGCTTGGCTGAACTGGACTGCATCCCAACAGAGTTCTCCGTGATGGGGAGAACAGGGATGGTGACATGTTGCTTCTGAGACATTGGTGCACTTTTGGCAAAGGGATAGACAAAACAAGCCCAAGGTGAAATCTCAGAGCCACTTTTGGATATCTGCTACGACGACAAACCGGCGTGGAGCCCCTTGAACTGGCGAATCGACTGCAGCAAAAATAGCCTCATCAATGAGAACCATTATCACTTCTTTGGGAGAGGGGGCGGATTTTCAATAATGCGAATTTGATTTGAATCACTAAAACCACCGTGGGCGTACCTGTCCTGGCAGTCCGCCCGCCAACTGCCCCACGCACCAACTCTTCCATCACGTACAGGATCCGGTCGGCGAACAGAGG
This sequence comes from Silvimonas sp., assembly GCF_031291215.1. Classification (NCBI taxonomy): domain Bacteria; kingdom Pseudomonadati; phylum Pseudomonadota; class Betaproteobacteria; order Neisseriales; family Chitinibacteraceae; genus Silvimonas; species Silvimonas sp. Next base: position 178,565 of record NZ_JARLJK010000064.1, on the reverse strand, counting down.
CCTCTCTCCCTTGCGCCACTGTCCGCGATTCCTGCCAGATTTTTCCCACTTCAAAACAGGCGTACATCGTGTTTTTACAGGTGGGGAAATCTCCTAGATTTCTGCCTGATACATCTCGCAATATCCGGGCTTGGCGATCGTTCATCTCAATAAGCTCATTTTTCGGGAAGAGACAGCCATGGCGCGCGAAATCAAAAGCAGGGAGTTCATCCAGGAGTGGCTTTCGGATGAGATCAACGGCAGCTGCGAAGTGGTGGACGATGGTCGGTACTTGCGGGTAGCGACGCCAGTCTGGAGTGCCGAAGCGGCCGACGGGTGCAATTGGCTAATTGCCGCGTGGAAAAATGCGCAGCCCTACGCAATGGTCATACAGGAAGCATTGAACAAAGCCCGCGCCAGATTCAATCTGCCCGAGCCAGAATAAATCCGCATTAAATGTGCCCGGCAAGCTCCCATACTGCGTGCCGGGCGTTGTGTCTGCGGTGGAATACCCGGCAGTCTGGTCAGCCGTCAATACGCGGAACAGACCTTGGGGCTTGGCCCATACTGGTTCTTTGGGGGAAATGAACTGTGGTATCTGTAAATCGTAACGAGCCAGTCCTGCCCAAGTCGAACAAAGAAATTGTCACGGAGTTGATGGACGCCATTTTCTTGAGCAACAACCCCCTTCAGGCAATGGCGGCGATATCCGAACGTTGTGTCGACCACTCCCCGATTACCAATGCCAACGCCGTTGCGGCCCGCAAGGTGCTGCAAAGCCTCCCGCCTGGAACCTCTTACACTCCCGGCGCCGTAGTGGGCGAAGGGGACGTGGTAATGGTTCATGGACGCTACTACTGCGAAGGGCAGCCCGTGGTTTCGGTCATTGATACCTTCCGGCTGGCGAACGGCAAAATCTTTGAACACTGGGTGGTATTGCAAGACGACGTCGTGCCGGACGATGTGCTGGACCGACGAGCCGGGTGAGCGAGTGCATCCCCACCGAAACGACAAAGGCCCGGAGATAATCCCCGGGCCTTTGTCGTTTTGCCAGTTTCATTTAGCTGTTCTTGTGGCTTTGGCGGCCAGCCTCGACATGCTGTTCATGCGACCCGCCGCGCGACCCGCTCTTCTCATCGGCATTGCGGGACTGGCTCTTGTTCGAGTCGGATTTATTTTGTGAAGCAGAATGCTGCTGACTGGTGCCAGTGTGCTTAGAGGATTGGTTCGACGAATGGGGTTGATGATTAGCCATGATGAACTCCTGAAAATTTTGAAGAAATCGTTCCACCCCAAAAGAGGGGAACGCGTTGCGATGCAACGTGACTTCAGATTAACGGAGCGCCCTGGCCCACTTGATCAGCCAATGCCGGGGATTCGGGTAGGAGATTCCGAATAAAAAAAGCCGGTTTTAAAGGCTTTGGAGGACTCCTCCTGCAAACCGCCGACAGGATGGCAGTACGGGGGTAATACAAAAAAACGCCTGGCAAGTTAAAAACCTGGTCAGGCGCTGCACCGTTCATGCTCTTGGAAAAGTGCGCAAATCAGGTACTCGGTGGATTGGTTTCCCGGCTGTAAATCCGTTGTGAACCCAGCACATTGATGAACTCGGCAAGCTGGGCAGTCGGGTCGTCACTTTCGACGCGAAACAGGGCGGGATCGTCTGAGCCATCGGGCAAAACGCTTGGGATGCCCGCGAGCGACAACAAGTCTGCCGCGCTTCCTATCACCAGCAACGGTTTGCCGTGGCGGTACTGCAGTCTTATAAATTCCCAGACCAAGGCATCGTCACTCAATTGCCTCACGGTATCCGCTCCATCGGCAATGATCACGGCATCGAACAGGACGGGCGGACTAGCCGACAACGGCATATCCACTTTCAAGGTGTCGCCATTGCTGGTCAGCGGCACCATGCTGGAAGCAATCACCTTGGCCACCGCGCCTTGCTTTTGCAGGGTCTCCCGGATCGCGTTGATAACGCCCGGCTGTGTGTCGCTACCCACCAGGATGGCAACCTTGCGGGTTCGGATACCCTTTTCGCCGGGGTGAGCAAACAACGAAAGGCTGGGCGAAGGCGAGTATTCGGGAATGGGCTCCGTGCTGGCCAAGGGCATGGCGAGGGGAACGGCAAAGCCCAAACCCTTGGCAACTTGTCCGGCCAGCGCTGGGTCCACATTCACCAGCATGGAGACCACGCGTTCGCGGATCGCCGGAGTCTGCACATGCGCCAGTTCAAAACAAAACGCATTGATGATGTGCTGCTGCTCTGGCGGGCTCTGGCTTTGCCAGAACAGACGGGCTTGCGAGTAATGATCCGCAAACTTTTCCGGCTTGCCGCGTACTTTATCGGCCTCGATATGCTCGGCAAAACTGGTAAAGCCTGCCATGCCGGCCTGAAACGGACATCCGCCTGCCAGCGAATTGGGCTCATAAGCCACGCGTCCTCGCGGCAACGCTTGCCGGTGAATGCCATCGCGCTGGTTGTTATGGACCGACGCGAGCGGGGCGTTGATGGGCAATTCATGAAAGTTGGCGCCACCCAAACGGCTGATCTGTGTATCCAGATATGAATGGATGCGCCCCTGCAATAGCGGGTCATTGCTGAAGTCGAGACCCGGCACAATGTGCGCGGTGCAGAAGGCGACCTGTTCCGTTTCAGCAAAGAAATTATCCGGATTGCGGTTCAGTACCATTCGGCCCACCGGCGTCAGCGGCACCAGTTCTTCGGGCACCAGCTTGGTCGGGTCCAGCACATCAAACGCAAAGCTATCCGCCAGCGCTTCGCCAAAAATCTGCAGACCCAGTTCCCATTCAGGATATTCGCCAGCCTCGATCGCTTCCCACAGATCGCGCCGGTGGAAGTCGGGATCGGCTCCGGTCAGTTTGGCCGCCTCATCCCACACCAGCGAATAGGTGCCGTCGACTGGCGTCCAGTGAAATTTGCAGAACACAGACTCGCCCTCGGCGTTGACCAGCCGAAAGGTGTGCACGCCAAAACCTTGCATCATGCGGTAGCTGCGCGGGATCGCCCGGTCAGACGTGTGCCACATCAGCATGTGCATCGTTTCCGGCGATAAGGAGGCGAAATCCCAGAACGTGTCGTGGGCGCTGGCCGCTTGTGGAATGCCATTGTTGGGTTCCGGTTTTACCGCATGAATCAGGTCCGGAAACTTCATGGCGTCCTGGATAAAGAACACCGGAATATTATTGCCCACCAGATCCCAGTTGCCTTCATCCGTGTAGAACTTCACGGCAAAACCGCGCACGTCGCGCACCGTATCGGCAGAGCCACGCTCGCCCGCGACCGTAGAAAACCGGGTAAACACGGGCGTGATTTTGCCGGCCTCGGCAAACGGCGCTGCGCGAGTTAAATGCGACAGGTCGACGTAGCTTTCAAAATAGCCATGGGCACCCGAGCCTCGGGCATGCACCACGCGCTCCGGGATGCGCTCATGGTCAAAATGGGTGAGTTTCTCCCGGAGGATGAAGTCCTCCATGGCGGTGGGGCCGCGCAAACCCGCTTTGAGCGAGTTCTGGTTGTCGGCCACCGGCACGCCCTGGTTGGTCGTCAAGCGCTGATCAGAGGCGTCGGTGCGGGCACGGTCCAGTGATTCACTGGCGGGGCTTGCACCGTACAGTGGCCGCCCACCGCCAGTTTTGGCAGACGAGGTGGTTTCGCTCACCGTGCTGGCAGTAGCAAGCAAGGACTGCGAAGCCAGATGATCTCCCTCTGCGGGGCAACTGGCTTCTTCGCCGTACTCCCGCTCTTTGGTGCGGTTGAACGGCATTCCCTCGGCCAAGGCCTCGACGGCGTTTGATTGTTCCGCCATGGTGTTCTGACGCTGTTGCCGCTCCGACGCGCTCACATCGGTTTTGCCCGTATTTCCGCCGCCAGCCAACGGGCGATTACCCAAATCGGGCGCCAACGGTTTTCTGAAATTGCTCTGCATAGCCCACCTCACATCAAACAACATCGTGCAATGCCCGCCGACTGGCGAACCGGAGTCACCGCACAAGGGCGATCTCCGGTTCAGGTGCCAGGAATCAGTGCGCGCTCGCTACTGCAGTGTCCGCAGATAGCGTCTGCTTGAGCTCTTTCATTTGCTCGCCCAGTTCATCCAGGTTCAGCCCCTTCAATTTGCGGACCTTGGGGAAAAGCTCGGTTTCCTCTTCTTCAACATGGTGTTCGATGAACTCGGACAAGACCGTGAAGCGGGCATCAAACAATTCATCGCCCGGTTTCATGACGGAAAGCTGCGCGATCAAGTCTTTGCAACTGGCATGCTCGACGACCGCTTCGTCGATCATGTCGCCGTCTTTACCCAAGGCGGCTTTCACTGCCGGGTAGAAAATTTCTTCTTCCACCCGGGTGTGAATTCGTAGTTCAAGACAGGCCTGCGCCACGATTTGCGCTTTTTCGGCCGGGGTGCCTTTGGTTTTACTTTTTTCAAACTGTTTGAAGAGCTTTTTGACCTTGGCGTGATCAGCCATCAGCAAGGCGGTCGCTGGGTCATGGTCCCTGGTAGTGGTGGTTTTGCTTTTGGCTGGGGCACGGGTTTGTGCGGGCTTGCGGGTAGCGCTGCTGTGGGCAGGCGTATGCGATGTGGCCATGATGATCTCCTGAAGTGTGGAACGAACCGCAGTTGATGCTATGCGCACTGCAAAACGACCGTTGTCCGCCGTCGGCGTATTCCGGTGAAAGCGCATCGCCTGCTTGCTCCTACACAGGTGCAAATTCGATCCTCTCCCGCCACGCGCTGATCACGATCTGGTCAGCGGCCCTCTGAAAAACTCGTAGTCCTGCCGGTCATTATTTTTGTTTGATCACAGTAAAGCGCGCCGGGCAACGGTTCGCGTCTGCAACGGGTGGAAGTCCTACAACTCGTAGGCGCGGGCCGGATGGCACAGCCCAGGGTTGCCGCGGAAGATGTTTATCGTGGCCGCGTACTGCCGCCTTCCCCAACGTGGTGTCCGGGGAGCTAGCCACGTCTGGAAAATCCGCTTTGCCACCGAAGCAGCAGGAACAGCGGCCAGGTATTCAAAGCTGGATGAAAAGCTGGATGACTGACTCACTCTCGCTCGCCATGTGGATATCTGGAGCTTCGATATGAGTAAACCTCGCAGTGATACGGTGGACGCATTGGCAAAGAACACGCGCTCCAACGACAAGTTACAAAGTGACTTCGACTCCAATTATCCGGACGGCGCGACCCCTTCGTCCGGCCGAAGCGAGCGACCCCAACCCGACCCGCCGGTGCAGACCACCACGCAGCATCACGACGATCAATACGGGTCGTCACCGCCGCGTGACCAGATTCGCCCGCCGCAAATGGACCCTCCGGCCCAACGAGCCAGAAAGAAGCATGAACAGGTGCCGAAATCGGTTACGGAACGCAAGGAAGGTGAAGAATACGCCCGGCATTACGGGGTCAAAGGCAGCAAAAGCTAAGCCGCGTGTAGGTTGTGTCTTTCCTGAAAAGATGCTGCAAATGGGCAGTAATTGCCGCGCCAGGCTGACAGGCCACGACGCTGCGCCGGGCCAGACTAAACATGTTGCCTGTGAAGTGGAGTACGACCATGCCACGCGCCTTATGGACGGGAGCCATCAGCTTTGGACTCATTTTCATTCCGGTTTCGCTCAAGTCTGCCGAAGCGCCGGATGAGCTTGACCTGACTTTGCTCGACAAGCGTGACTTTGCGCCGGTGGGCTACAAACGGGTGAACAAAACGACCGGAAAAGAAGTCGCTTGGGATGACATCATCAAGGGCTACGAGCACGAGCCCGACCAATACGTGGCGTTGTCAGAAAAAGATTTTCGCAAGGCCAACGTCGCTGCAACCCAGACCATTGATCTGCTCGCCTTCGTTGAGCAAAGCGACATTGATCCGATCTACTTTGAAAAGCCCTATTACCTGGTTCCCGGAAAACGTGGCGAAAAGGTGTATGCGCTGCTGCGTGATTCGCTCAAACAGTCGGGCAAAGTGGGTGTGGCGCAGATTGTGATCCGGGTGAAGCAGCATCTGGCCGTCGTCGCTGCAGTCGATGACGCATTGGTCCTGAATACCTTGCGTTACCCGCAGGAAATCAAAAGTGTGGCGTCGCTGGAGCTGCCGGCTGCTGCAGTTGGCACTGAATTGACTACCAAGGAAATTGCCATGGCCGTGGCGCTGATCGAGAGCATGTCTGAGCCATGGCAACCCAGCCAGTATCGCGACCAATATCGCGACGACTTGCTCAAGTTGATCCGCCAAAAAATCAAGGCTCACCAGATTCATAGCGTGAGCCCGGCAGATGACGAGCCGGAAAATGCTGAGGCCGAAGCCCCGGCGGCGGACGTCATTGATCTGATGGCGCTACTGAAAAAAAGTTTGCCCAAGACGGCCGAGGCAGCTGCTTCCGCGCGCTCATCGACCACCCAAACCGGCAAGGCCCGGGCATCCGCCAAAACCCGGGCGAAAGCCGCATAAAACCGGGAGCTCGCCATGGCCTTGCACGCCTACCGCGCCAAACGTAATTTCAAGGCAACGCCGGAACCCGAAGGCAAGACGACCAAGTCAGGGCCAGTGTTGCGCTATGTGATCCAGAAACATGACGCGCGCAATCTGCATTACGACTTTCGGCTGGAGCTGGATGGTGTGCTCAAAAGCTGGGCGGTTCCCAAAGGGCCGAGCCTTGATCCCGCAGTTAAACGCCTTGCTGTGCAGGTGGAAGATCATCCGATTGCCTACGGCGACTTTGAGGGTGTCATTCCGCCGCATCAATATGGTTCAGGCAAAGTCATGCTGTGGGATCGCGGTACCTGGCAGCCACTGGAAGATGCCGCCAAAGGTTATGCCAAAGGGCATCTGCATTTCCGGTTGAATGGCGAAAAACTGAAAGGGACTTGGGATCTGATTCGCATGCACCACCGTCCTGACGACAAACGCGATGTGGAAAACTGGCTGTTGGTCAAAGTGGACGACGATGCCGCGCGAACTGGCGCGGCGGCGGAAGTTACCGATGAGCTGGATAAAAGCGTGGCAACAGGCCGCTTGATCGACGAAATCGACGACGCCCCGGTTGCCGCCCGCGCTAGTAGCCGGACAAACGACGCTGTGGCCCACACCGCTGCCAAACGCTCGCGCGGTAAACCAACGTCACCAGCAGAAAGTACGCTGCCGATCATGGTCAAGCCGCAACTGGCCAGCTTGGTCACCACCTTGCCCGTTAATCACCAACACTGGATTGCCGAAATCAAGTTTGACGGTTATCGCATGCTGGCGCGAATCGAAGCGGGCTCTGCCAGGCTGTATAGCCGGAATGCCAAAGACTGGACTTCCCGCCTGGAAAAGATCGCCAGCGAACTGGCCCAACTGCCGCTGGATACCGCTTGGCTGGATGGCGAACTGGTTGGGGTCAAACCGGATGGCAGCATGAGCTTTCAGTCATTGCAGAATGCGTTTGCGGACGACCCGGGCAACGACAAACCGCCGCGGCTGATGTACTACATTTTTGACGTGCTATTCCTGGATGGCGTAGATATCCGCCCCGAGCCCTTGCTGACTCGTAAACAAAAGCTGGCGGCATTGCTCGATAAATTGCCCAAGAATAGCGCGTTACGGCTTAGCGACCACTTGCAAGGTCAGATGGACGACGCCTTCGCCCATGCTTGTCATCATGGGCTGGAAGGTTTGATCCTGAAGCGCGCCGATGCACCGTACGAGTCGGTGCGCAACCGTAACTGGCTCAAGCTCAAGTGCCAGCAACGACAAGAGTTCGTGGTGGGTGGCTTCACCGCGCCGGAAGGCAGCCGCAGCGGATTTGGCGCGTTGTTGCTGGGCACTTACGATGCCGACGGCCATTTTCAGTATGCCGGGCGCGTAGGGACTGGTTTTAATGAAAAAATGCTCAAGCTGCTCGCCACGCGGCTTGAACAACTGGAACGCAAGACAGCCCCATTTGACGACGCAACGAGCCGGATTGCACCGCGCGAACGGGCGCATGTGCACTGGGTAAAACCGGAACTGGTGGTGGAGGTGCGCTTTGCCGAATGGACCGCAGAGAAGCGTCTGCGCCAGGCTGCTTTTCTTGGTCTGAGGCCAGACAAACCGGCTCACGCGGTCGTGCCGGAAACGCCCGTCGACGTGCCGAAGGCTCCATCAAAACCAGCCGCGCAAGCCATCAAAGTCAAGGCCAAACCCGCCTCACAGTCCGCAGCGACGGATGTTGCGGGTGTCTCCATCACTCATCCTGGCCGGATTGTTTTCCCGGGCACTGGCGACACCAAACTGGCCATCGCGCGCTATTACCAGGCAGTTGCCGATTACGTGCTGCCGCAATTGCACGATCGGCCATTGACGCTGGTCCGCTGTCCGCAAGGCGCAGAGCATCCGTGTTTTTTTCAAAAACATCTAAGTGATTCTTTGCCTGAAGGACTCACCGCCATTGATATCGCTGGCGAAAGTGGTTCCGCCAGATACATGATCGCCAATGACTTGCACTCGGTGATCGCACTGGTCCAGTCGGGCGTGCTGGAACTCCATACTTGGGGTTCCACGGCCAAAACACTGGAGAAACCGGACCGACTGATCTTTGACCTGGACCCGGCACCAGAGGTCGCTTGGCAAACCGTCGTAGAAGGCGCGCAACTGTTGAAAGGCTTGCTGGAAGAACTGGATTTACCGACGTTTCTGAAAACCACCGGCGGCAAAGGCTTGCACGTGGAAGTGCCCCTCAAACCATCTTTGAACTGGGAAGAGGCGAAGGCATTGACCCATGTGCTGGCCTCACATCTGGCCACTGCCTTGCCGGAGCGCTTCGTCGCGATCATGAGCAAAGCCCAGCGTACAGGTCGGATATTTGTGGATTACCTGCGTAACGCGCGGGGCGCAACAGCCGTGGCCGCATACTCGACACGGGCGCGCGAAACGCCGAGTGTTGCCACCCCCATCTCATGGGACGAACTGCCCTGGTTGGAAAGTGCCTCTTTCTGGACCATCCACAACGTCCCCGACCGTCTTGCACAGCAAAAGGTCGGCCCTTGGGCGGAATACGACCAGCAGCGCGTGCGACTGACTGACTCTTTGAGACAGCGGTTTGCGTCATCGTGACGGATTACGACACGGGTTGGTCTGCGGAACCGAAGTGGATACACAGTTGATGGCGTTAGCTATTGCCACGTGATCAGTCCGCTTAGGCCGGGAAGCAGGCATTGCTTATTGAGGATAGTTCTGGCTTCCTGAGCGTTGCAATCCAGAAACTCTCAGACACATACCACAATGTTGAGCCGCAGACCGTATCGACCTGATCCCGCTTGATCAGCCTTGTTGCGCTGGCTACCGGTCTTCTTCCTTCTTTCCTGTTTTTCTCATCCAAGAAGAAGTGGCATCAGCCCAATAATGCCGGCTTGCTGATACGCGCTTGATTGCGGAGCTTGTCACAGACCAGGCTGCGGAGCCGGTTTTCTCATTGGCGTACCGGATGACGAAGCGCCATTTGCGCAGTCCTTTGAAAACAGCTGTTTTAGCTTGATTTCAGTTAAAGTTCACGCCTGCTTCCTGTTCTTCCGTTCTGCTCAGATTTGCTCAGGCTCACTCTTCTGAAATCCATTAAAAGAGAACGTTTACCACTCACGTCCATCGTTGATCCATTGCAAACCGCATGGAGCGGGGTGGTTACATTGCAATTTATCTCAGAGTTAGTTTATGGACCGCAGGGCATTCCTGGCATTTGCTTCGTTGATTCCCGTCCTGTCTGCATGTGGTGGCGGCGGAAACGACTCCCCCAGCACAGGCTCTTCGGGAGGCACGGGCAGTCCAGTTGAACCGGTACCCGTGGGGCGGCACGCATTCTCATTTGCCACCAACAGCAACGACTTCCTGATTGACGGGCAGTCGTTCCAGATTCGCAGCGGTGAAATGCACCCGGCGCGCATTCCAGTCGAATACTGGCAGCACCGTATTCAAATGGCGAAGGCGATGGGGCTGAATACCATTTCCATCTACATCATGTGGAACTACCACGAGTCCAGCCCAGGCGTGTTCGACTTCAGCACCGAGAACAGGGATATCGAGTCGTTTATCCGGCTGTGCCAATCCGAGGGCTTGTGGGTGTTGGTCCGCCCAGGTCCCTACGTGTGTGCTGAGTGGGATCTTGGCGGTATTCCCTCATATCTGCTTGCTTACCCTGACATCAAACTACGCACAGACAGCGTTTCCGACCCACGCTATATGGCCGCAGTCCGACGCTATATTGCCGAACTGGCACCGCGTATCGCGCCGCTGATGGCCAGCAATGGCGGCCCAATCCTGATGTTGCAGGTTGAAAACGAATTCGGCTCGTTCGACAGCAACGCTGTATATATTGAAGAAATCCGGCAATGCTGGCTGCAGAACGGAATTGCCGGGCCGTTCTACACCGAAGATGGCATAGCCGAACTGATGCATAGCCGCTCCAACGTGGCCGGCGGTGCCATTGCCCTGAGTAACGGGTCGTCATCCGCGATCAGCACGTCCCGCAGTCACTTTGCTGCGGTGCCTGCGATGGCAGGCGAGGTCTATACGGGGTGGTTCTCGCATTGGGGTGATGCCGAATTGGGCGGATCGACAGCTGACATTTCGTCGGAACTGGCCAGCTTCATGCAGAGAAAGCAGTCATTCAATCTGTATATGGTGCATGGCGGTACGAGCTTTGGCTTTTTTGCTGGCGCCAATCTTGAAATAGGGACTGGGCAGTATCAGCCTGACATTACCAGTTACGATTACTTCGCTCCGATCAGCGAACAAGGTGCGGCAACGGCCAAGTTCCAGACATATCGTAATCTGATTGCATTTCATTTGAGTACACCACCCGCCGCAGCACCTGCACTTCCCGGCACTCTGACACTGACCGGTGCCAGTGCACCGCTTCCGACGCTTTATGCATCGATCTGGGACAACTTGCCTTCGGCGCTGCCTGCCAGCCAGACGATTGCCCCGTTGCCCTTTGAGATGTTTGGCCAATCCTTCGGATTTGCGTTGTATCGGAGGACATTGGGCTCCAGTGGCGCCGAGAAAATGAAAGTGACCGAGCTACACGACTACGCCACGATTTTCCTGGCGGGCCAATATGCCGGCGCTCTTTCCCGGCCAGCAGTCCCCGTTGGCTACACGCGGGACTACGCGGCGGTGACCCCGGGAACTGACATGACACTTCCCGCGGTGCCATCAAACGCGTTGCTGGAGATTCTGGTTGAAGGTATGGGGCGGGTTAATTATGGCACCGACATGATTGACCGGAAGGGCATAACGCAGTCGGTTTCGCTGACCGATTCGATGGGCCAGACCAGCCAGTTGCAGGGATGGGAAATCGTGCCACTGCCAATGGATGAGTTGTTCATTGCCAATTTAAAAAGCGTATGCACGAATCCAGCGAAGAGCGGCCTGTTTTTCAAAGTGAGCTTTAATCTGACCGAAACAGGGGACACTTTTCTAGACATGAGTCAGTGGACCAAGGGCGTTGTGTGGGTCAATGGCCGCAATCTTGGGCGCTACTGGAAAATCGGTCCACAGACGCGGCTTTATTGCCCAGCGCCCTGGTTGCGAGCAGGGATAAACGACATCATCATTTTTGACTTGCACCAGCTTGCAGCCGCTCCAATTCCGCTAGTGGGACGGCCTGACGCTTGATTTTCAGTTATTCGTTTTCACGCAATTACTTGCTGCAGCACCTTGGGCCCAAAAATATAAAGACGGAGCGGCGACAATTTTTGGAGGGTTCTTGTTTTGGCTGCCTCCACACAAAGGATGTACGGCAAATGCGGACAGTGAATACCTGATCATCGCGACAAGGGGGGCGCATGGGTGACGATTTCGAAGACCGCAGAGGCGACCGTCCAGCAGGAGCGTGTTGGGCGCTGCTTATTAGAGTAGCCAGCGGCGAAGGGCTGACTACAATGCAGGGTTGAATGCGAAGCAGTAAAGGCGGTCTGTTCAGACATAAAAAATCGGGGGCGTGACGTTTCAATTCCTTTATTGGAGGCCTCTCTATGAGCTGCCTGAGCGAAAGGATTGTCGACGCAGTTTTCTTTATGCTGAGCGGATATGCATTCGCGGATGGCATTGTCATTGAGTCGCCCCGTGAAGTGACCATTGCGAATATCGTGCCGCCGCCCGTGACGATTGCGCGGGCCAATTCGGAACCAGGCTATTTGCACCGCTCTGAATTGGAATATCGGGTGACTCAGGGCAAGCCGTTTTACGTGCAAGCTGAGAACTTCTATAACGCACAGTTCGCCCACGACTTCCCGATTGCTCCCGCAGGGAAGGCCGCGCCATCGACTGCGGCCGGGCAGCAGACTCCGAATTATTTTCATATGGGTACTTCAACGGCGCCGCAACTCATGCTTGCCCAGTCGTCGAACCCGACATCACCGTTTGGCCCACAACCGCAGCGACGACTATCGTTGATCGTTAGCGACTGGGCGTTTTCTGGTTCCGCGCGGGTCACCCACAACAAGGGTGCGACGCTGACCGTTCGGCATAGCTTTTAATCTGCGGTTTACCGTGCGACCCGATGTCCGCGACTGCCTTGGGCATGGGGTGCGGTTTCCTAATGGCGATCGAACCCATAAAGCGAGGGAGTGGCCTGCTGATCTCGAAAAGTAGCCACCTCTTTCATCCCAGGTTGGGATTTTATCGATTAAAAGACAGGTAAAAATACGGCCTTGGGTTGATGTGATCGATAGATAACTCGGCGCTAAATATCCTTTCAAGAAATATCTTGGGAATTCAAAGAACCCCTGAAAGCCAGGCTTTCAAGGGTTCTTTGCGTTCGTACACAAATGGCACGGTGGAGATCGAAGCTTGGGAGTGTTTTTGACGTTTTTGACGTTGGCCTCGGTGGAAAGGGCCGCAGAATGCCAGGTAACTCCAGTCCGACCGACGTGACCTGAATTGTCCGGGAGTGGTCTTGGGCAGGCATTGGCTGGATGACGATTTGTCCATATGGTTATGGTTCAATCAACCGAAGTGGATGATCTGCCATGCTGGAACTCAGGCCAAGTTGTGAACAATGCAATAAAGCATTGCCTGCCGATTCGCCCGAGGCGCGCATTTGCTCGTATGAGTGCACCTTTTGCGCGGATTGCGTCGAGGCGTTGCTGAATGTGTGCCCTAACTGCGGCGGGGGCTTTGTGCTTCGGCCCATTCGCCCGGCGCAGGATCGCAAGGATGGCAATTTTTTGGGGAATGATCCGGCGAGCGCTGTCGTGAGGTACAAGCCCGTTGATCTGGCGGCACATCAACGCTGGGCAGCGGCACTGAGTGTCATCGCGCCGGGGCAGCGTTAACCGTCTGGCCGCGCTAATGTCTGGCTTCGCCAGTGTTCGATAGTACTGGGCTACTCTTCTTTTGTAAGTAACTTCCAATTAGTGCTGCGGTGGCGTTTGTCAGCGGCTGAAGGGCCATTTCAGTCTTGTCTGTAGCATCCGCCTGGCAGCTATTTGTTTTTAATACGACTCGTAATGCTCTGGGCGGGATAAAGACAAGCATGTCGCATGGCCGCAGTGTGCTATTTGACTGGGTTTTGAAAATTGCTCGACACTTGGGCGGATGTATTTTTACTGCCGCGTTGGCTGCGAGTGCAGGCTCGAATCTAGCAGAGACTCTTTCGCCACGCTTATCGCGGGCGTCTGCGATTTTGTTCAGATGAAAGGCACTTGCGTAAGAATTTAACTTTCTATAAATTTAATTTTACTTACAAAATAAATAATAATTACATCGGAAAGTAAGCGATTTGAATTTAGGCAAGTAGTTTTTCCGGAGATGCAAGCATGTACAAAAATGCGGCGAAAATAGCGTTGTTGCTGGCGGGGCTGGGGGTCAGCGCGATAGCTGGGGCTTATACGGTCACGGGGACGTTGATGGCTGACTATTATTCAGACACCAATCACGACCCGGATTTTGAGGGGCACTGTTGCAGCGATGTTTTTTACAACATGGTTAACCCGACGCTCTATAACGGTCTGCCGACGTTGAACACCGCATATTCAAGCAATCCCTCAAATCCTGTGGTGCATGATATTGATGCCAATCGCAATATCAACTGGTGGGGACGAGGGAGCGACGTCAGCAACAACAGCCATTTGAGCTACGACGGCTCGGGCTACACCACGATGTTGCCGGTTGCGCTTAACGATATTTATGCGCCGCATGCTTCCGGCAGTAATGATTCTTCTGCGTTCCAGACGGCGGTCTATACCGGCTGGTTCAAAACCACAGGCACTACAGCGCTTACTTTTTCGCTGCGGGCTGATGACGACGCGTTCGTATTCCTCGATGGTCATCTTGTGCAGCAAGTAGGGGGCGTGCATCCGCTGCCGTCGTTTGCCGACCTGGCCACCGACACCGTGGGTCATGGCTGGCACGAACTGGAGATTTTCTACGCTGACAGGCATACCGTTGATGCCAGTCTGGATTTCAGTATCAACGCTTCGATTCCCAGCGTGCAGTTACTGTCAGCGGTTCCCGAGCCGGAAACCTGGGCTTTGCTGGGTCTGGGCATGATCGGGATGGGATGGCTGTCGCAGCGAAGCAAAAAGCGCGCAGACTCATCGGATGAACCGGCATTGCTGGTGTCCTGATCGCCCAGTCTTGATCTGCACACTGTGCAGCGAGCGCCTGAAAAAACCCGCGATTTGCGGGTTTTTTGTTGTTTGGACTCCGGTTGCCACTACAGCTGACAAACCTCGTCGTCACTTCATCGGGGCGATGGCCCTTGCTGCAAGGTTTGCTTCATCAAACCGTCACGCGAGAAGACTAGCGTGGGCGGTCCGGATCAAACATCGAGTGGAAACGGGCACTACTTGCGCAGCCACGGCGGCGTCAGGCCAAGTCCGGCCCAGTGGGCTTCCAGCCTTTGCCAGACGGCTTCGCGCTCCTGTGCCGTCAGCGCTACCCAGTGGGCAACCTCCTGAAAGGTTCTGCCGCAACCACGACAAACGTCGTCACCGAGCCCGGTGGAGCAAACGGCGATGCAGGGGGTGTCGGGGCGGACAGGCTGGTTCATGGTGATGCTTTGGTCAGGCAAAGGTACGGCCCTGACTATCCCTGTCGCAGTTACGGTATGTCAAGAACCTGCCGCCTGGCGCGAGTCACGCAGTCGTCATCAAAACGACGCGGCTTTGTCATGCGCGCTGGGCAAGATGCGCCAAACCAACGGCTGGAAACCTCGTCATGGCGGATCACTCCCTGAAATTCCGCAGTATCTGGATCTCCGATCTCCACCTTGGCACGTCGGGCTGCCAGGCAGATTATCTCCTCGACTTTCTCAAAAATACTGAGTCTGAATATCTCTATCTGGTCGGAGATATCGTCGATGGCTGGGCGCTCAAGCGCTCGTGGTATTGGCAACAAAGCCATAACGACGTCATCCAGAAAGTGCTGCGCAAGGCGCGCAAAGGCACTCACGTTATCTACATTCCCGGCAATCACGACGAAGGCGCCCGGCAGTTTCTGGGGCTGATGTTTGGTGATATCCGCATTGAAGATGAAGTGATCCACAAAACCGCAGACGGCCGCCAGTTGCTGGTGCTGCATGGCGACAAGTTTGACGGTGTAGTGCAGTGCGCCAAGTGGCTGGCGATTGTCGGTGACCGCTTGTATGGCGTGACGCTGAAGCTCAACTACTGGTTCAACCGCCTGCGGGCCCGCATGGGGCTGGGTTATTGGTCGCTCTCGCAATATCTCAAACACAAAGTCAAAACAGCGGTGAACTTCGTCAGCAGTTTTGAAAATGCCGTGGCGCAAGAGGCGCGCGAGCGCGGGCTGGATGGCGTGGTGTGCGGACATATCCACAAAGCCGAGATGCGCGAGATTGACGGCATTCTTTACTGCAATGACGGCGACTGGGTGGAAAGCCTGACCGCACTGGTAGAACTCCCCACCGGCGAGTTGCGCATCGTGACCTGGCAAAAGTTTTTTGACGAACAATCTGCGCAAATTAACGCGCTGACCATTCCATCCATGGGACTGCACGGAGCTGCCGCATGAATATCCTGATTGTGACCGATGCATGGGAACCGCAAGTCAACGGCGTGGTACGTACCCTCAAGCAAACTCGAGCCGAGTTGCTAAAGATGGGCCACGCGGTAGAAATGATTACCCCGCTGCAGTTCAAGACTTTTCCTTGCCCGACCTACCCGGAGATTCGTCTGTCATGGCGACCAGGTAAAAAAATTGCCGAACATATCGACCGCTTCAAGCCGGACGCCATTCACATCGCGACCGAGGGTCCGCTGGGCATGGCAACGCGGCGTTACTGCATCAAGCACAAGCTGCCGTTTACTACCGCGTATCACTCGCGGTTTCCGGAATATGTGCAACTACGCTTTGGTATTCCACTGAGCTGGACTTATGGCTTTCTGACCCGGTTTCACAATGCCGCTCACGCCGTGATGGTGCCGACCAAAGTGGTGGTGGACGATCTGGAAGCGCGCGGCTTCAAAAACGTGGTGATGTGGTCACGCGGGGTGGATCTGGACATCTTCAAACCCGGTGCCCGTGATCGCCTGCAAACCCGGCGGCCGATTTTTGTGTACGTCGGGCGCGTGGCAGTAGAAAAGAATGTAGAAGCCTTCCTGCAACTGGAGCTACCTGGCTCGCGCTGGGTTTGCGGCGATGGTCCGGCAGCGGCGTCACTCAAAGCCAAATATGGCGAGGCGCAGGGCGTGCATTGGCTAGGCGTGCTGAGTCAATCAGAACTGGCTGAGGTCTACAACGCCGCGGATGTGTTCGTATTCCCCTCAAAGACCGACACGTTTGGCCTGGTGTTGCTGGAAGCCATGGCCAGCGGTTGCCCGGTAGCAGCATATCCGGTCACGGGCCCGATTGACGTGATCGGCACGGACGGCCCGGGCGCGCTTAACGACGATTTGCAGAAAGCGTGTCTGGACGCACTGCGCGTGGACCGGGAAGCAGTACGCAAGCATGCCGAGAAATTCTCTTGGGCTGCGGCCAGTCGGCAGTTCCTGACGCATCTGCACCCATTTACCCAGTCGGCGCAGCGCGAAGTGGAGCTGGTTGCACAAGGCGCGCTCGGCAAATAAGGGGTGTTCGCCCGCGCTGGCGGGCTGAGCAAGAGGGGGCGGCTTGAAATGTGCTGACGACCCCCTCACCTGAAGAGGGTCGATCCCTCTTCGGTTCACCCCTGCATGTTTGAATTTCTGCGCACCCGTCGTCGCGAGCATTACCTGGCCGCCAATCCGATTCCGGATGCGCTGTGGTATCCCGTCCTTGCCATGCCGCTATTTCTCGGGTTGACCGAGGACGAAAAGCAGCGGCTGCGCGAACATACCGCCTGGTTCCTGCACGAGAAAACCATTACCCCGGTGCATGAGCTGGAATTGACCGAACATGCGCGGGTGTTGCTGGCGGCACAAGCCGTGCTCCCAGTCATCAACCTGGATTTCGACGCTTATGACGACTGGTCAGAAGTGGTGGTTTATCCCGGACGTTTTCTAAGTCGCGATCGCTACACCGACGCCATTGGCCTGGTGCACGAATACGAACAGCATCTGGCCGGGCAAGCGCGCCCGGAGGGGCCGGTACTGTTGTCCTGGATGGATGTGGCTGAGTCGCCCTGGCTGGATGGCTGGAACGTAGTGATCCATGAGCTGGCTCATAAACTGGATATGCGCAATGGTGAAGCCAATGGTCGGCCAGCGTTACATGCCGGTATGGATGCCGCTGAGTGGAAGGCGGCTTTTTCGGATGCGTTTTCCCATTTAAGCAAACTGGCGCACCTGGGCTTGTATAGCCCGATTGACCTGTATGCCGCCGAAAATCCGGCCGAGTGCTTTGCGGTATTTAGCGAATATTTCTTCGAAACACCGCATGCGGTATCCGAGCACTATCCTCGCGTCTATGAACAACTCAAACAGTTTTACCGGCAAGACCCGCTGCAACGCTTGCCCCGAGTGCGCTATCGCCCGGCTTTCGAGCCGTTGGCCATGGCACCGGTGATTATGCCGACGACAGCACCGGGGGCGTGGGCGTGAATATCGGGATTGTGGCAACAGAAGTGGCTGACGAACTCACGTTGCTGGCTGAGCGGTTCGGCTTGACCTTGCTGGAAAACGCACCGGAAACCGGGCATTACCTGGTCTGGCAAGATGACCGCTTGGCGCTGGCGCAGGCGGATGAAAAGGC
Organism: Silvimonas sp.; assembly: GCF_031291215.1. NCBI lineage: Bacteria > Pseudomonadati > Pseudomonadota > Betaproteobacteria > Neisseriales > Chitinibacteraceae > Silvimonas > Silvimonas sp. Next base: position 160,421 of record NZ_JARLJK010000064.1, on the reverse strand, counting down.
TTTGGTGTGCGTGGATCTGGTCGATGGCGCTCAAGCGCATCGCCGTAAATTTGGCGGCGGCCGCGGGCAACCGGTGGCCAAAGCAGTGGGTCTGAAAGCGGGCAATACGCCCACGGTACTGGATGCGACGGCCGGTTTGGGGCGGGATGCCTTCGTGCTGGCTACTTTGGGGTGTGAGGTACAGATGCTGGAACGCAGCCCGGTGGCGTGCGCCTTGCTGGCCGATGGCTTGCGCCGGGCCATGATGCATGATGAAACGGCATCCATAGTCGCGCGTATGCGATTGCTGCAAAGCAATGCTCTGGAGTGGCTGGTGCAAGAGGGCAAGCCCGCAAGTTTCGATGTGGTCTATCTAGACCCGATGTTTCCCGAGCCCGATAAACGCGCGCGCGCCAAGAAAGAGATGCACGCTTTTCAGACGCTAATCGGCGGCGATACCGATGCCGATGCACTACTGGAACCCGCTCGCCGGATCGCCCGGCAACGAGTGGTCGTAAAAAGACCCCGCACAGCACCATGGCTGGCGGGGCTAAAGCCGGACTTTTGTTTTGATGGAGAAAGCACGCGGTTTGACGCGTATTTGCCGCTCAAAACTTGAGGATGTGCACGGCGACGCGCTCAAGGCGTGATGCCGCCATCCTCAATCAGCCGCTTGTATCGATATAGCGTGGCAATCGACACGCCCATGTCCCGCGCCACTTCTTTGCTATGGGTGCCGTTGCGCAGGCTTTCAGCCAGTGTGCGCACGGCCGTGGCATTGAGCTTGGGGCGGCGCCCACGTTGTTTGCCCAATGGCTTGCTGCGGGCAGGGCGCTCTGAGCGCAGTTGCTGAATCAGCAGGCTCAGCAGAATGCGCTGACCGTCCGGCGTATTGGAGCTCAGACCCAGCGAGGTGATCTCCAGCGCCGAACCACGGCGATCCAGTTGTTCCAGCAAGCACAACAATTGATAAGCGCCAAGCCCCGCGCCATCCATGTTCTGGATCACCAGGGTGTCGTGGCTGACCATGCTGGCCAGCGCCATCGAGAGTTGCCGGCGCGAATGGCTACTCTGGTCAATGAAAATAGCCTGACAACTCCAGGTTTGCATCAGGGCCTGGCGTTTTTGGTCCAGCCCATCGCGGTTTTCTTCCAACAAATACCCGATTCTCATTTTGCGTCCCCATTTGCTCCCAGTGCATGAATCCGGAGTGCGCTATCGGCAAGCGGCTAAATCCGGTACTGGTAGAGAACCGACAAGTTAACGGTCTGGCAAATTACGATCTATGAGACTTTTCTGAAATTCGCATAAGCAATGGACGCCTTTATCACAATTACGGCAAAAGACGTCGGGCAAAGATTTATTCCGTCACACGTCGGGCCGTGCGGCGGCGTTTTATGTTGCCATGCAGCGTTGCCGGGGGCTTGCGGGTATACTTTCAGGAATATTTCGCCAGAGCAAAATGCACCTGAGACGCTCGGGTCGGCTGGCTGGAAGCGGTATTTCTCGCAAAGGATCAGGATGTCGCGTTACGTAATTGGAGATGTTCAAGGCTGCTTTGACGAACTGGTCTTGTTATTGAAACAACTGGATTTTGACCCGGCAAACGATCACCTGTGGCTTGTCGGTGATTTGGTGAATCGCGGCCCGCGTTCGCTGGAAGTATTACGTTGGGTGATGGGCCAAGGCGCGGCGGTTCAGACCGTGCTTGGGAATCATGATCTGCATTTGCTGGCCGTGGCTGCAGGCGTTTCCAAACGCAAAACGGGCGATACGCTGGATGCCATTCTGGAGCATCCGCAGTGCGCGGCCTTTTGCGACTGGTTGCGCTACCAACCGTTGATGATTGATCTGGGCGACGCGGTGGTAGTGCACGCAGGCGTCTGGCCCGGCTGGAACAAAGAGAAGGCGCTCGAAGCGGCTGCAGCGGTCGAGGCGGTCTTGCGCGGCGAGCAGTGGCGGGACTTTCTGACTGAAATGTATGGCAATCAGCCCACACACTGGAGCGAGGCCAAAAGTAAAGCAGACCGTTTACGATTTACTGTAAACGCGTTTACCCGCATGCGTTTTGTCGACCAGAGTCTGAATTTGCAGTTGAAGTACAAAGGTGAACTGGACCAGGCGCCCGCCGGATTGCAGCCCTGGTTTGCCGTGGCTGGCCGCAAGAGCGTGCCACGGGTATTGTGCGGACACTGGTCCGCCTTGGGTCTACTGCAGTCGGAGTCGGTCTGGGCGACGGATACTGGGTGCATCTGGGGCGGGCAACTCACCGCGATCAACCTCGATACGGGTGTGGTAGTGCAGCAACCGGCGTTGCAAAGCTATCAAAGCATCACTCAGGAATGACCACATCAGCCGTCGGGTGAGGCCATGAGCCCGCCAGCTAAACGGCGATACGGCTCGCGTGGCAGAGCGTTTCTTCCATATCTTCAGGGTCTTGCTGTCGCGGCGTAGCCGGACTGGCCGATGCAGCGACGGTGCAAGGCGCAAACAGCGCCTCGCAGTCACCATTGCCTTCATTGAGTGCGCGATGGGCGGCGATGATGCGCGCCTCCACAAACTGCGTCAGATGGCGCCGGTCGGCATGGTCGGCTGGAAACGGTGCCAGGAAGGTGATTTCGGCATGCAAGCCACGGGCTCCCAAAATCTGCCACAGCGACTTGCCAATCGACATGTCATCTACGTAGGCCGGGGTCGGGTTGTAATTGCCATCAGCATCGGTGTAGCGCAGGTAAACCGGCTGGATGGTGGCATGGCTTTCGAGCGCCGCCTGCATCAGCGATGAGCGAAAAGGCAGAATACGCGACCCATCAGAAGTAGTGCCTTCCGGAAATACGGCGACACAATGTTCTGATTGCAGAGCCTCAATCATGGCGTTGTTCACGCGGGCAGCATCACGCTTTTTTTCACGTTCGATAAACAGCGTGCCGGTGTGATGGCACAACCGCCCAATCAGGGGCCAGCTGCGGATTTCCGACTTGGCAACGAAACGCGAAACGGTGACCGCATTCAGGATAAAGATATCCAGCCAGGAAATATGATTGGCCAGCAGCAGGTGATTAGGCGGATACAGCCCCGGTGCAATCCCCTGCACCCGCACAGTAATGCCCAGAATCTGCGCCAGTTTTTCGGACCAGCGCTGGATATAGACAATGCGCTGTTCCTGCGTAAGGCCGGGAAAACGCCAAGCACCTGCTGCAAGACCGCGCAGCAGGTGTAGGCCTAATCGGGAAAGTCGGCTGACTCGCAGCGCGGTGCGTAGAAGCGGCATGGCGATCAAGACAGTGGGGTAGCACGCCTCTCGATATTCTGAGGAAAGAACACGCCCCATCTGTTTCAATTTGATAAATGAGAACCAAGTTTAGTCGCTTGCCGCGCATGCCGAAATGGTCTTATTGCAGACTGTCTCGCATGGGCGACTAATAACCAACTAGCGCATGAAGTGCTTGGCGTAACGCTGGTCAACCTGGTGCATGGACAGCAGCAAGAACAGATCGGCGGTGTTGAAGTCCGGGTCCCAGGCAGGCGTGCCGCACAACTGTGCACCAGCGCGCAGATAGCCTTTGATCAGGGCCGGAATCTCGACATCCAGCTTCTGGTTGAGGGCGGGCAAGGGCAATGGGCAGCGTGGGAAAACCCGCCATTCCACCGGCCCCATGGCGGTGTCTGCCAGCTTGCGATAGATACTGGCCGCGGTATGCCCGCCATCCGCCAACGAGACGCTGGCACAGCCGACCAGGTAGCGGTAATTGCGCTCACGCATGTAGCTGGCCAGACCATGCCACAGCAGGGTAATGGTGGCGCCGGTGCGGTAATCCGGGTGCACGCAGGAGCGGCCGATCTCTACAATCTGCGAGCGGATATGGCCCAGTCGGGTCAAATCGAATTCGGTGTCGGAGTAATAGCTGCCCAGCTTGCGGGCTTGATGCGGCGGGAGAATGCGGTAAGTGCCGACGACTTCGCCGGTGTCGTCATCCTGCACCAGCAAGTGGTCGCAATATGGATCGAACAGATCCTGGTCCAGACCGGCTTCACGAGCGTGGATGCGAGCGCCCATTTCTTCGGCAAAAATGCGGTAGCGCAATGCTTGCGCGGCGCGGACCGCGCCTTCGTGATTCGCCAGCGTAACCGACAGGCGACGTTTCTGTTTTGTGGGTGCGGCGTTCTGAGTCTGGAGCATCATTTCCCTCCTGTAGGTATGGAGAGAAATTAAGCGGAGCGCATGACCACGCAATGACGATTTATTGAAGAAACAGTGACGGGACTGCGACGAAACTATGACAGTCGGGGCGGTGTCTGTTCGTCCAGGTCATCAGATTCGACTGGCACGCGATAGCTTTCCGATGCCCATTGCCCAAGGTCAATCAAGCGGCAACGCTCGGAACAGAACGGCCGGAACGGATTTTCGGGCGAGTACGCGCTTTGCTTTTTGCAGCAAGGGCAGGTGACAAAGCGGGAGGTGGATTGCGTCATGAGTGTTTCAGATCTTTCGCGATTGTGTGGCGAACGTGTGAATTACAGATTGCAGTAACCCAGCGCGAATTCAATATCGGCCTCGACCAGTTTGGTGCGCTCGCCTGAGGTTGATGGCTGAATGAAGCGAACGTTGATGGCGTAGCGATTGGCCGACAGTTCTGGTACCACCGGTAAGTCCGTTGGCAAGGTGACGCGCAGCATCTGGATCGTCTTGCCCCCCGACATTTGCTGGAAAGCCCCTTGGCGCGCGGTAAAATGCGACACCTTGGCCGAATCGCGTAACAGGCGCAGCACAATCTGGATGCCGTTACGAATCGGCATCAGTGGCGACAACCAGCGCTCCAGGTCTGCCTGGCGCCGCTCAGGTGCCAGCTGGCGCCAGTAGTGGTACGACGGCAGATCAAACTCACAGGCACCACCAGGAATCGCCAGGCGCTGTTTGATAGCCATTAGCCACTCGTTCTCACGCAAATACTGGCCGACCTTGCCGGTCATTTGCAGTAACTGGCCATGCGTGTCTTCGATATCCGAGAGCACGCGCTCCAGCGCTTCTTCCGAGATATGCGGGTTATGGCGCAACGCTGACAGGGATTGACGCTGGCGTTCCAGTTCTTGCAACAAGTCGGATTTGAGATCCGCCCGACTCGCTACTTCCATAATCTCAAACAAGCCGATCAACGCTGTGTGATGGTCGAGTGAATGCTCCCGAGCGGCCAGCGTGGTGGTTCGGTCGTAGATGTCTTCTAGACGCAGCAGCGTGCGGATCCGCTCGTTGATGGGAAATTCGTAGCTAATCACGGTGTGCCGGGCTGTTGGGGGAGGGCAAAGATACACAATTCTGCAGCAACCGTAGACGTTTGAAAACCCGTCTGTAAGTTTGCATGTGTCAATTTCACAGGAATTGGGCTTAACTCAATTCGTGTCTTGTAACAATACGCGAAAAATGGGTGTAGCGCGGGGATTATGCCGATTTTGTCAGCTTTATAAAGGTCCGGTGAAGCGTAGCAACCTGGTCGGCAAGCTCTTCGTGGCTGCCGTCATTGCGGATGACCTCATCGGCCAGAGCCAGCCTTTGCTCTCTGGAAAATTGCGCAGCCAGCAATTGGTCGATAGCTTGCGTGGTCAAGCCCGCGCGCTGGGCAAGGCGAGTCCGCTGACGCTCAACCGTGCAATCCACAGTGACAGTACGGGAGACTAAAGGCAAAAAGCGCCCAGACTCGAACAGCAAGGGCACTACAACCAAGGCGTAATGGTGCGTTGCGGTGAGCGTTTGCAGCTGTTCTTTAGCCAATTGCAAAATTCTGGGATGAAAAACGGCCTCAAGTCGCCCCCGCGCCGATACATCCGACAAGACCAGCTCCCGCATGCGCGGACGATCCATGCTGCCATCTTGCGCAATGAACTTATCGCCGAAAACGGTGCGGATTTCATCCAGTGCGGCTGACGGCGGGCGGGATAGCTGATGGGCAATCACATCCGTATCGACAATGCCGGCACCATGCTCGGCAAATAGATCTGCCACCGTTGATTTGCCGCTGCCTGCTCCGCCAGTCAGACCGATTACCAGCATATCCCGCCTCGTTTGTTCTGGGGTTTTACAAGCCACCAAAGAGCAGGCTTTGCAGCTGAGGTCCCCACAACAAGGTGGCGAAACCGGCGACCGCCAGATAGGGGCCGAATGGCATAGGCTTGCCAAAGCCGCGTTTGGCCGCCACGGTCATGATGATACCCAACACCGCGCCAGCAACTGAAGACAGCAAGACGATGATGGGCAGGCTTTGCCAGCCAAACCAGGCGCCCAGCGCAGCGAGCAGTTTAAAGTCGCCGTAGCCCATCCCTTCCTTGCCGGTGGCCAGTTTGAATAACCAGAACACACACCACAGCGCCAGATAACCGGCAGCTGCGCCGATCACGGCAGATTGCAGCGAGACAAAGCCATGATCGATATTGAATAGCAGACCGATCCATAGTAGCGGGAGCGTAATGGAGTCAGGCAACAAATACGTGTCTGCGTCAATAAAGAACAGCGCAATCAGGGCCCAAGTCAGCACAATGGCGGCCAGTGCCTCACCTGAAAAACCGTAATGTGCCCCGACCCAGGCTGTTAGCAGGCCTGTCAGTAGCTCCACGGCCGGATAGCGGATGCTGATTGGGGCTCGACAGCCCTTGCATTTACCGCGCAAGGCCAGCCAGCTAAGCAGAGGGATGTTCTCCAGCGCGCTAATCTGATGTCCACACGATGGGCAAGCCGAACGCGGCACCACCAGATTGTAACGGCTCGCTGGCGCGGGTAATGGTGCATCAACTGGAAGATCAATGACGGCGCATTCCTGGCGAAATTGGGCTTCGATCATGCGTGGCAGTCGATGAATCACCACGTTGAGAAAACTGCCGACCAAAAGGCCTAGAACTAAACAAAACCCGCTGAAAAGCAGCGGGTTTTGTGTGAACAACCAAGCAAATTCCTGCATTAACCGACCGCCTGACCCATTTTGAAAATTGGCAGATACATGGCGATCACCAAACCGCCAATCAAGGTGCCCAAGACCACCATGATGATAGGTTCCATCAGGCTGGACAAGGCTTCTACCGCATTATCCACTTCTTCTTCGTAGTAGTCGGCGACCTTGCTGAGCATGGCGTCCAGCGAGCCGGACTCTTCGCCAATCGAAGTCATTTGCAAAACCATGTTGGGAAACACATTTACGTTCTGCATCGCCGTGGTCAGACTGGTCCCGGTGGAAACTTCGGTCTGGATTTTGCGAGTGGCAATCTTGTACAGATGATTGCCGGCGGCGCCACCCACAGATTCGAGCGACTCAACCAGCGGCACACCCGCAGCAAACATGGTGGACAACGTCCGGCTCCAGCGGGCCAGAATCGAGTTCTTCATGATGTCGCCCAGCACCGGCAGCTTGAGCAACCAGCGATCCATTACGATCTGCATGGCCTCGGAACGTCGCCATGCTTTCATGAAGAAATAGAAACCGCCAAAAATGCCGCCAAAGATTAACCACCAGTAATGCACAAAGTAGTCGGAGATGGCCATCACCAGCAGCGTTGGGCCTGGCAAATCGGCGCCGAAGCTGGAGAACAAATCTTTAAAGGCTGGAATCACGAAGATCATGATGACGGCGGTGATGACAAACGCCGCCACAATCACGGCCGTTGGGTAAAACATGGCCGACTTGATCTTCTTTTTAACACCCAGCATCTTTTCTTTGTAAGTTGCCAGACGTGCCAGCAGCGTATCCAGAATACCGGCTTGCTCACCGGCCTGGATCAAGTTGCAATACAGCGCGTCGAAATATTTGGGGTGCTTGCGGAACGCCTGGGTCATGGAAAACCCGCTCTCGATATCCGATTTGATTTCCATCAGCAGCTTGGTCACCGATGGATTGCTATGACCCTTGGCCACAATATCGAACGACAGCAACAACGGCACGCCCGACTTGAGCATGGTGGAAAGCTGCCGGGTAAACATGGTGATATCTTCGTCGGTAATGCGTTTGCCGCCGCTGACGCGCTGACGCTTCACCCGGATAACGTTGATACCTTGCCGCCGCAAATGGGTTTTGATCACGGCTTCGCCGCTGGCCCGGCTTTCGCCTTTGACGATCTTGCCGTTGCGATCCTTGCCTTCCCAACTGTAGGTATATTCCTTGACCTTCAGCGTCTGCTTGGCTGGCCTGGCTGTTGTTGTCGCCATTTACTGGTTCCCTTTCCTGCTTGGGGCGGTTGTATGCCCGTTTGATGAGTTTGCAGAGCAATGATTATTCATTGGTAATTGCCATGACTTCTTCTAGCGAAGTCACTCCCAGCTTGACCTTGATCAGCCCGGACAAACGCAAATCGCGCACACCTTCGCGCCTGGCCTGATCGGCAATATCGATGGCGGTGCCGTTTTTCATGATGATACGGTTCATTTCGTCAGAAATCGGCATGACCTGATAAATGCCCACCCGGCCCTTATAGCCGGTACCTTTACAGTGATCACAGCCCACCGGGCGATAAGGTGTCCAGCTGCCATCCAGGTCGGCTTCAGTAAAACCGGCATCCAGCAATGCCTCGTGCGGGATGTCCATTGGTACCTTGCATTGCGAACACAAACGCCGGCCCAAACGCTGCGCCGTGATCAAAATGACCGACGAGGCGACGTTAAATGGTGCGACACCCATATTCAACAAACGGGTGAGCGTGCTCGGCGCGTCGTTGGTGTGCAGGGTAGAGAACACCATGTGACCCGTCTGCGCCGCCTTGATCGCAATGTCGGCGGTTTCCAGGTCACGGATTTCGCCGACCATGATCACGTCCGGATCTTGCCGCAAGAAGGCCTTGAGCGCGACGGAGAACGTCAGCCCGGCTTTTTCATTGACGTTCACCTGATTCACGCCGGGCAAGTTGATTTCGGCCGGGTCTTCCGCCGTCGAAATGTTGGTGCCCGGCACATTCAGAATATTCAAACAGGTGTACAACGACACCGTTTTGCCGGAGCCCGTTGGGCCGGTCACCAGCACCATGCCGTAAGGCCGGTTGATGGCACGCATCAGATATTCTTTCTGATCCGGGTCGTAGCCGAGCGCGTCGATGCCGAGCGTGGCTGATGACGGGTCCAGAATCCGGATACAAATCTTTTCGCCGTGCAAAGTCGGCAGCGTGGAGACCCGGAAATCAATGGCACGGGTGCGCGATAGCACCAGTTTCATCCGACCATCTTGCGGCACGCGTTTTTCCGAGATATCCAGCTTGGAGATCACCTTGATCCGCGAAGCGATTTTTTCTTTGATGGCCAGCGGGGGCTGCGCCACCTCGCGCAAAATACCGTCTTGGCGATAGCGGATGCGGTAGAACTTTTCGTATGGCTCGAAGTGGATATCCGAAGCCTCGGCTTTGATCGCATCCAGCAGGATTTTCTGGATATATTTCACCACCGGCGCATCGTCAACATCGACCGATGCGACTTCTGGCTTGTTCTCTTCTTCACCGCCGCTTAATTCAAGTTCGGCGTCATTGACTTGCAGGTCTTTAATGGAAGCGCCCGAGGCCTCAATCAGCTTGAACAGCAAGGCCAGCAATTTGGCATCTTCGACCACGATGGGTTCGATTTGCTGGCCGGTCTGAAAGCGCACTTCTTCCAGCGCCTGCATGTTGGTGATGTCAGAAATGCCGATAAACAGCCGCGTGCCGCGCTTGAATAGCGGCACCAACCGCTGCGCTTGCATCAGTTTCGGATCAAGCACCCCTTGTGGAATATAACTGTCGTCAATCTGGTCCAGATCCAGTAATGGATAACCAAAGGCCTGCGAGCTGAACTCGGCAATTTCTTTGCCCGTCATCTTTTTGCTCTGGATGAGCTGTTCGATGAACGAGTTTTTGCCTTCACCTGGCGTCTGGTGAATGGCTTCGATATCGGATTCGGCCAAGCGCCCGTGCTGAACCAGCAGGCGTGCCAAGCCGGAAATAGGGGCTGAAGTTGTGGACATAGGCGTCGTATTCAGTTTCGAGCAGATTCAATCAAGCCGGCATGTGCTCTGGTCCATGGGGACAACCCGGTTAATCCGCGAATCTTTTGAATCCCGAATCACCACAAAGCGCATAACGGTACGGCTGCGGCAGAACCATGCAAGGGATACCGCGTTATCTGCCCGAGCATTTTAAGAATTGGTCTAATAGCTCAGTCTAACAAAGGCCACACCGTATTGTGCGTATTCTGCGAGTCATAGCAAGCTACCGGCGCGCGGCGCTGAACGGTGTCGCGCTTTTGGCACATTTATGCGTATTGGCTACCGGGGTTCAGGCTGCGGATAAAGGCGGATCATCTTGATGCTGCGATCCTGGGTTTGCATGATTTCCAGGCGCTCGCCAGCAATGGTCAGGCAAGTGCCCGCATCCGGAATGTCTTCAAAGTATTCCAGCACCAGGCCGTTGAGCGTTTTCGGGCCATCCAGTGGAAAATTGCGTTTGAGCTTGCGATTGAGTTCGCGCAGGCTCATGGAGCCATCCAGCAAATAGCTGCCGTCGGACTGTTTTTCCAGGCGCGAGCCGGTGCCGGGTGCGTTGGTGGTGAATTCGCCAATGATCTGTTCGAGGATATCTTCCAGCGTCACCAGCCCACGCAACTCGCCATACTCGTCGACCACCAGCCCAATGCGCCGCCGGTTTTCCTGAAAATTCTGCAACTGGGTAAATAGTGGTGTGCCGGAAGGAATGAAATACGGCGGGCGGATCAGCGCGCGCAGGGTGTCCCCGGTGACTTCATCTTCGTGCAATGACAGGGCTTTGCGTGTGTGCAATATGCCGACCATATTGTCCGCATTGCCTTCATACACCGGCAAGCGAGTGTGATGGCAAGTATAGAGTTGATGGCTCAGTTCTTCGTGCGGCGCTTCCAGATCAAGCGCCTCAATCTGATGGCGCGGAGTCATTACGTCATCGACGGTAATGTTGGCCAGTTCAAACAGATTCACCAGAATGGTGTGATGCTTCTTTTCCATGAAGCGGCCAGATTCGAGCACCAATAAACGCAATTCCTCCGGGCTCAAGCTGGTGTGGTCCTGCTTCTTGCCGGACAACTGAAACAAGCGCAGCAGCGCGTGCACAAACAGGTTGATGAACCAGACTGCCGGGTAAAACACCTTCAACAACAAGGTAAGCGGGAAACTCGCCAGAACAGCGGTTTTTTCCGGATGCGTTGCGGCGATTACCTTGGGGGTGGCTTCTGAGAAAACCAGAATGGCAAAGGCAACCAGCAGCGTGGCAATGCCGAGCGCGTAATGCGTGCCAGCGAACAAGCGCGTGGTAATCAGCGTGGCCAAGGTCGCTGTGGCGGTATTGATCAGCGTATTGCCCAACAGAATCACACCCAGCAAACGGTCAGTGTGATCAAGCAGCTTGCGTGTGAGGATGGCGCCTTGATGGCCTTGCTGGGCACGGGCTTTGAGGCGGAAACGATTGACCGCCATCATGGCGGTTTCCGAGGCGGAAAAAAAAGCGGAACTGAAAAGGCAGATGATCAGGGCAGCGATCAGTCCACCTATGGGGATGTCGTCCAAAGCGGCATTCCGGAGTGGCAATGGCGTGGATTATAGCAGCGCCAGGCTCGCTTTAATTCAATAACCTGGGCTTTAGCCTGGGCGGTGCAGCAAGACATCCAGTACAAAGCGGCTGCCGATATAGCCCAGAATCAGCAAGCAGAAGCCGGTGGTTGCCCACAGTGTGGCAACACGACCACGCCACCCACGTAATTTACGACCCACCAGCAACAGTCCATAAACCACCCACGCGGCTACCGACAACACAATCTTGTGATTGAACTCCAGCGCTTTGCCAAAGATTTCTTCGCTGAAAGTCACACCGGTAATCAGTGCAATAGTCAGCAACAAGAAGCCGGTGGTAATGCAGGCAAAGAGCAGTTTTTCCAGCGCCAGTAGCGGCGGCAACTTCTGGACCAGCAAATTGGCCGAGGCGTGATGCAGCCGTTTATCTGCCAGCCGCATCAAGATGGCGACGCCAGTGGCGTTGGTAAACAAGCCGTACGCCAGCATCGCGGCCATAAAGTGCAGGCGGGAAATGCCGTTCTGGGTGTAGGTCAAAACGTGACCCGGAGGTAGCAGCAGACTTGCGCCCAGTAATAACACGGTCATGCCCATAACGGGCGGCTGCAAACCTTCCAGCGGGAAGGCCAGATGACCGACCAGATAGGTGATCAAAGCCAGCCAGGCCACAATCGACAGTGCCTCTGATGCGCCGAAATGCAACGGTGGCGCGGCCAGTGAGGGCCACAACGCCAGGCCATGAACTGCCAGTGCCAGGAGCAAGAGTGCGTGTTCGATGCCCGGGTGAATGGTGCCGCGACCAGCTAGCCGGGTGCGGCAAAAATGCCACCCAAGAGCCAGATAAATGAACAAAGCGATCAACGCGAGCCAGGACACGGATATCAAATCAGTTAGAATCGGGGGATTGATTAGTCTAACAGAGCCGGCTTGGCCGTCGAGCCTGCAAGGAAAGAATTTATGCTGGATAACCTCTCCAACCGCCTGAGCGGGGTTGTTAAAACCCTGCGCGGTCAGTCCCGCCTGACTGAAACCAATATCCAGGATGCCCTGCGCGAAGTGCGCATGGCGCTGCTAGAAGCCGATGTGGCCTTGTCGGTGGTTAAGCAATTTATCGCCGATGTGAAAGAGCGCGGGCTGGGGCAGGACGTCATTGGCAGCCTGACGCCGGGTCAGGCATTCATTGGCGTAGTGTATGAAGAACTGACCAAGCTGATGGGCGCGCAGAACGATGCGCTCAATCTGGCTGCGGTGCCGCCCGCTGTGGTGTTGATGGCGGGCTTGCAAGGCGCGGGTAAAACGACCACCTCTGGCAAGCTGGCCAAACGGCTGAAAGAAGAACACAAGAAAAAAGTCTTGCTGGTGTCCACCGACGTGTATCGCCCGGCGGCGATTGAGCAGTTGAAAACGCTGGCGGCACAAATCGAGGTGGAGTGGTTTCCGTCTGATGTGGCGCAAAAACCGGTCGACATTGCCCTTGCTGCACACGATTACGCCAAGAAGCATTTTCACGATGTACTGATCGTCGATACGGCGGGCCGTCTGGCGATTGATGAAGCCATGATGGCCGAGATCAAAGAACTGCACGCCTCGGTGAATCCGGTCGAAACGCTGTTCGTAGTCGACGCCATGCAGGGCCAGGATGCGGTCAACACGGCCCGTGCGTTTAATGAAACGCTGCCGTTGACGGGTGTGATTCTGACCAAGCTCGATGGCGATTCGCGCGGCGGTGCGGCGTTGTCGGTGCGCCAGGTTACCGGTAAACCGATCAAGTTTATCGGTGTCGGTGAAAAGCTAACCGGTCTGGAACCGTTCTACCCGGATCGTATGGCCAGCCGCGTGCTGGGCATGGGCGATGTGCTGTCGCTGATCGAAGACGTGCAGAAAAACGTCAACGAAGCTGAAGCGCTGCAGATGATGAAAAAGGTCAAATCCGGCAAGGGTTTTGACCTGGAAGATTTCAAATCGCAGATCGGCCAGATGAAAAAAATGGGTGGCATGGGTGCTTTGCTGGACAAATTGCCAGGCCAGGTCAGCCAGATGGCAAATAGCCAGGTGACCGACAAATCCGTAGCGCGCATCGAGGGCATTATCAATTCGATGACCCCACTGGAAAGACGCAAGCCGGAATTGATCAAAGCCAGCCGCAAACGCCGTATTGCGGCGGGTGCAGGCGTGAGCGTGCAAGAAGTAAACCGTCTTTTGAAGCAATTTGAAGAGACGCAAAAAATGATGAAGCAGTTCTCCAAAGGCGGCATGATGAAGATGATGCGCGGCATGAAAGGCATGCTGCCGGGGATGTAAATCGTTGGTCCGGGCGCAGGCTTTCGAGCTAAACACTTGTATTGCTTTGCGCTTTTCACATACAATCGCTGGTTTCGCGTAAACCGATTTCTACTGGGTATCAATCATGGTTGTGATTCGTCTGTCCCGCGGCGGCGCCAAAAACCGTCCGTTCTACAATGTTGTTGTTACTGATTCGCGCAATCGCCGCGATGGCCGCTTCATCGAGCGCGTGGGTTTCTATGACCCGTCCGCCGGCGAAGGCCAGGAACCAGTTCGTTTCGCGCTTGATCGCGTGAACCACTGGGTTGGCGTTGGCGCGCAAGTGAGCGACACCGTTGCTCGCCTGCTGAAGGGCTACAAGCCAGCTGCTGCATAAGCAGTTGATCGTGGCTAGCAATAAACCGACAGCCCCGCAAACGCAATCTGTTGCGACCGTTCCAGAAGATCTGGTCTCAATGGGTTATATCAGCGGGGCTTTTGGCATTCGTGGCGGCATTAATGTCGTTGCGGATACCGAACATCCCGACAGCTTGCTCGACTACAAAACATGGTGGATCGGGCGAGACGGTCAATGGCGCGCCTACACACTGGTAGAAGCCGCAGTACAGCCGAAAAAGCTGTCTGTGACGCTGGCCGGTGTGGATGATCGTGACAAGGCATTTGCCCTCAAAGGCTGCCAGGTCGCGGTGCCGCGTAGCCTGATGCCGCAAGCTGGCGCTGATGAATATTACTGGGCTGACCTGGTCGGCCTGGCAGTAGTCAACGCTCAGGGTGAACACCTTGGTGTGGTCGAGAAGTTATTCGAGACCGGTGCCAATGATGTGATCGTAGCCAAAGACGGCGATGTCGAGCGCCTGCTGCCCTTTGTCGGGCATGTGGTGCTCAAGGTCGATCTGGCAGCAAGGATCATCACGGTGGACTGGGGCCTTGACTACTGAGGCTGTAGTACCGGAAGCAGTGGTCAAAATGCGTTTCGACGCCATTACGCTGTTTCCCGAAATGTTCGAAGCGATCACGCGTTACGGGATTACCCAGCGCGCGGTTGACCAGGGCATTATCGATTTTGCAGGGTGGAATCCACGTGATTTCACGCATGATAACTATCGCCGGGTAGACGACCGCCCTTATGGCGGTGGTCCAGGCATGGTGATGCTGCCGCAACCGCTGGAAGACGCCATCGCGTCGGCCAAGGCGCGGCAAGCGCAGTTCGGCATTACGCCGAAAGTGGTTTATCTGTCACCGCAAGGTGCACCGTTAACCCATGCAAAAGTGCTGGAGCTGGTGAATGAGCCCGGTCTGATTCTTTTGTGTGGCCGTTATGAAGGGGTCGACGAGCGCGTGTTGCAACGCCAGGTCGATCTGGAAATTTCGGTCGGTGACTATGTCTTGTCTGGCGGAGAATTGCCCGCCATGGTGCTGATGGATGCGCTGGCAAGACACTTGCCCGGCGTGTTGAACACGGCGGCGAGTGCTGTCGAAGATTCGTTTGTGGATGGGTTGCTGGATTGCCCGCATTACACCCGTCCCGAAGATTACCGCGGTATGGCGGTTCCGGAAGTTCTGCTTTCGGGAAATCATGCCAACATACGTCGCTGGCGTTTGAAGCAGTCGCTGGGCCGCACCTGGTTGCGTCGTCCGGATCTGTTGCAAGGTCGTCAGCTTTCAAAAGAAGAAACTCGTCTTCTGGCCGAATTCAAGGCGGAGCACACGGCAAATGTCGGCTCTCTCCCTCGTGGGGAAGAAGGAACAAGTTTCGTAAAGGAGTAAGGTCATGAACCTGATTCAAAAGCTCGAACAAGAAGAAATCGCCCGTCTGGGTAAAACCCTGCCGGAATTTGCACCTGGCGATACCGTCGTGGTGCAAGTGAAGGTTAAGGAAGGCAACCGTGAACGTCTGCAAGCGTTTGAAGGCGTTGTGATTGCCAAGCGCAATCGCGGCCTGAACAGCGCGTTCATCGTGCGCAAGATTTCCGCTGGTACTGGTGTTGAGCGTTCTTTCCAGACTTACTCGCCGCTGGTTGCTTCCGTTGAAGTGAAGCGCCGTGGTGATGTGCGTCGCGCCAAGCTGTACTACCTCCGCGATCGTTCGGGCAAGTCCGCACGTATCAAGGAAAAGCTGCCAGCACGCAAGATCAAGGAAACCGCTGCACAATAATTTGTGCCGATTTTCTGAAAACGCGAAGCCCACGTGCTTCGCGTTTTTTTTCGTCTTGGGTTTGCCAATCCTGGTTAGGATGTCTCTTTGCACCAGAGGAAATCGTCATGGCTGAGCACGACGCGGCCACTGCAACCGCATATCCCGAATACCAGTCCGTCATAATTACCCCAGTTGGCAAAGTGGGGCTGATTGCGCAGGCTGAGGTGTTGGTCAAAGTGGATTTTCTGCCAGAGACTGAACCGTTGCGGCCGCTTTCCAGTGCCATCTTGCGCGAAACCGCCCGACAGATTGCGGCCTATTTTGCTGAGCCAGATTTTCGTTTTGATTTGCCAACCCAACTTGAGGGTTCAGTGCATCAACTCGCGGTATGGCAGCAGATATCTGAAATCGCTTGTGGCGACGTCACCACTTATTCAGAAATTGCTCGCCGTATTGGCTCGGTACCGCGCGCGGTCGGTGGCGCATGCGGGCAAAACCCTTTGCCGATTCTGATTCCGTGTCATCGGGTCGTGGCCACTACCGGCATTGGCGGTTTTAATGCCCATCGTAATGGCCGGGATTGGGTGCCGATCAAACGCTGGTTGCTGGCGCACGAAAGTCAGGATCTGTTTTCAAATCTGAGCAGGCTGTAAACGCATGGCATTGGCCGCAAACCCGCAGCATCAACAATGGATAGACCAGTTCATCGATAACATCTGGCTAGCCGATGGTCTGGCGCAGAACACGGCAGAAAGCTATCGCCGCGATCTGGTGATCTGGGCGGTCTGGCTGCAAGAGCAGCACAAGACCATGCAAACTGCGCAGCGCGACGACGTGCAAGCCTTTCTGGCCGCCCAGTCGCGCGAGGTGAAAGCGGCAACGATGGCGCGGCGCATGGCCAGCTTGCGCAAGTTCTATCAGCACTGGCTCAACAATGCCCAAATCCAGCACGACCCAACGCTGACTTTGGTGACTCCCAAACGCGTACGGCCATTACCCAAAGAACTTTCTGAAGCGCAGGTAGAGAGTTTGCTGGCCGCGCCGGACGTGGAAACCGAGGCTGGTGTGCGTGACCGGGCGATGCTGGAAGTCATGTACGCCACCGGCCTGCGCGTCTCCGAACTCATCGGGCTGGATCGCGCCATGCTGCATTTAACCGAAGGGTATCTGCAGGTGGTGGGCGGGAAGGGCGGCAAGCAGCGGTTGGTGCCTTTGGGCGAAGAGGCGCGGCACTGGCTGGAGCAATACATCAGCAAGGCGCGCCCACTATTGCTGGCTGGCAAAAGCCAGGGGTTGATCTTTGTAAACCAGCGCGGTGAACCGCTGACCCGGCAAGGTGCGTGGTTCATCATCAAAGGTTACGCTGCCCAAGCTGGTATTGATGCTTCGCGCTTGTCTCCGCACGTCATGCGTCATGCCTTTGCCACACACTTGCTCAACCATGGCGCCGACCTGCGCATGGTACAGGTGCTGCTAGGGCATTCCGATATTGCTACTACCCAGATCTACACCCACGTCGCCACCGCACGCTTGCAGGCACTGCATAAACTGAGCCATCCCCGTGGATGACAGATGAATTTTTCCGATTTTGTGCCAGGCTGATTGAGGTTCAATTTATTTAATAACACTGGCTTTGGAAATCGGAGATTCAACTATGGATTTGAGTTCTGCTGACGTCGTGCACTACCGCGATTTGGCGATCGGCATTCTGACTGAGTTCGGAATCAAGATCATCGCGGCAATTATTTTCTGGGTGCTCGGGCGTTGGCTGATTGGTGTTGCAGTGCGAATGGTAGAAAAATCGCTGATGCGGCAGAAACTCGACGCAACAGTATTGCGCTACATTGGCTCGGTAATCACCGTTACGCTGAATGTACTGCTAGTGATCGGCATCCTTGGTTATTTCGGCGTGCAGACCACTACCTTTGCGGCGCTGATTGCGGCAGGCGGGGTGGCGATCGGGCTGGCCTGGTCGGGCTTGCTGGCCAACTTTGCTGCAGGTGCATTCATTATTGTGTTGCGCCCGTTCAAGGTCGGGGACTTTGTCAGCGTCGCGGGCACAGTGGGTACGATCAAGGAAATCGGCCTGTTTGTTACCGGTATCAATACGCCCGACAACGTGCTGACCCTGATTGGTAACAACAAGATTTTTGGTGATGTTATCCAGAACTTCACTGCCAACCCGTATCGGCGGGTGGAGTTGAAAGCGCAACTGGCCGGCTCTACTGACCATCGTTCCGCTATTGCCTTGCTCAAGGAAAAGATCGCGGCGATTCCCAATGTGCTGGCAGAGCCCGCGGTGGATGTTGAGATTCTCGAATTCAACCTGGTGGGGCCAGTGCTGGCGGTGCGTCCGTATTGCCACAACGACAATTACTGGCAGGTGTATTTCGACACCAACAAAACCATCCGCGAAAGCTTTGGCGAAGCGGGTTTTGCCTCACCAATGCCAGCGCAAGCGGTGATAGTGCAGCAGCACGCCTGATCAGCTTGATCAGGGCTGGCATCACAAAAAGCAGCATAAAGGCAACGCGGTAGGGGATGAGCCGCGTCCTTTGTGCTTTCTGCTGATTCATTGCCGCATTCCTGCCGGACGCCCCTGACTGGAGCAGATGTCCATTACGGCGGGAGTTGAAGTAAAAAAAGAGTCGTAGCGACGGTCTTGCCACGCGAGGGCAGGGCCATTGCCTTTATCCATTGGGGATGCGACCAGCGCCATATCAGACAGGTGTTGTAATCCGGTTTGATCTCAGCCACCAAACGTGTGGCGGAGCGGCTTCACCACCTCGCGACGCATGCAGTGAAGGGATGCTATGACCAGACCAGAAGGCCGCCTGCGCGGCTCGCCCGCCGACATTAAAACCGGGTTGCAATCCACGCTCGACGCCCTGAAAGGGCAGGTTGAGCAATATCTGGAACACGGCCTGGATGCCGCCGACCACGCGCAACTACGCGCCCGGATTGAACAATTGCACGAAACTGGCGCCGAGTGGATGGCCACCGGCGTGCGCGCAGCCGCTTTGTCGCTGGAACGGCTTTATCTGGAATACCAGAGCCACACCCCGCAGACGCGCTCGCAAACCGCGACACGGCTACGCCACGGTATGGATGCCCTGGCCCAAGCCGTTACACACTTCCTGGCGTCGGGGCTGGAACAACTGGCCGATGCGCTGCCCACGGTTGAAGCCAGACCCGAACAGGTGGTAATCGTCAGCAACGATCTGGCGACCAGCGAACTGCTGCAAATCGAGCTGGCGCTGCAGATGCCGGGCGCGCAGGTTATTTTGCGCTCGACCTTGCCGGAGCAGCGGGTTGATCTGCTGCTGTTGGACCTGGATAGCCAGTCCGCGCCATTTGTAACGTTGACCGACTTTTTGCCTAACGGCGTACGTGCGCCGCAGCGATTGGTGTGTTTGTCTACGCAGTCGGATATCGCCACCCGCTTGATTGCGGCCCGATTTGGGGCGCAAGCGTTTATCCACAAGCCGGTTCACCCTGATGAATTAGCCGAGTTATTCAACCGGCTGGAGCAACAGCGCAAGCATCCGGCCTATCGCATCCTGATCGTGGATGATGAGCCCGACGTGGCCGAGTATTACGCCGAGATCCTGCGGGAGGCGGGAATGGTGGTGCAGATGGCCAACGGGCCGGTGCAGATGTTCGAGAAAATTGCCCAGCTCAACCCTGAGCTGATCGTGCTTGATCTGTACATGCTGGGCTGGAGCGGTCTGGAAATTGCCAGTGTGCTACGCCAGCAACCGGCCTATATGAGTGTGCCGATCGTGTTCTTGTCTTCAGAACATGCGCAGTCCAAGCGGCTGGAGGCAATGCGGCGTGGTGCTGACGATTTTCTGGTCAAACCCATCGAGCCGGACTTTCTGGTCGCCGCCATCCAGACCCGCGCCGCGCGCTTTCGCTTGCTGCGCGAGCAACATACTCGCGATGCGCTGACTGGCATGTTGGGGCGACAGGCGATCATGCAATTGCTAGAGGTTGAGGCCGCCCGCTGCAAACGCAGTCGCCAGCCATTGGGCGTGGTGATGCTGGATATTGATGGTCTGCAACGCGTTAACCAAGCCTTGGGTCATCAGGCGGGCGACCAGCTATTGCGGGCGTTGTGTGCTTTGCTGCGGCAGCGTTTGCGTGTGAGCGATGGCATCGGGCGCATCCAGGGTGGATCGTTTCTGGTGGTGCTGCCAGATGTCGAACAGAGCGATGTGCTTGGTTTGATTGATGCGTTGCGCGTGCGCTTCGGGCGCACGTTATTGCCAGGGCACACCGGCGCGACAGTACCCATCAGCTTTAGCGCTGGCGCCACCGTCAAACGGGTAACAGAAACCATTCCCGCGTTACTGGAAAGAGCCGAGGCCGCATTGCGCGAAGCAAAAGCCGCAGGTGGTAACCGGGTTTACACCCAGTTTGAGTGAGCCTGGCCCGCGCAGAGGTGGTTTCAGGTAAAGCGCAGCCAAATAAAAAGCCCCAGGCAATGAAAATTGCTTGGGGCTTTTTGTTACGACAACTCAGGCCAATCAGGCTGGAACGGTTTCGCTTTCCGGCAGATTCAACACCACCTTGTCGTCATCATCCAGATCAATGGTGACTTCACCGCCATGAGCCAGACGACCAAACAATAACTCGTCGGCCAGCGCCTTGCGGATGGTGTCCTGAATCAGACGGGCCATCGGTCGGGCGCCCATGAGCGGATCGAAACCCTTCTCGGCCAGCATCTCTTTAAGTGCTGGTGTGAAGTGCGCGTCCACCTTCTTCTCTTGCAGTTGCAGTTCCAGTTGCATCAGGAACTTGTCGACTACCTGCAGGATGATTTCGTGAGTCAACGGTGCAAACGAGATCGTAGCGTCCAGCCGGTTGCGGAACTCTGGCGAGAACAGGCGTTTGATTTCCTGCATCTCATCGCCCGCTTCCTTCTTGGCAGTAAAGCCCAGAATGGCCTTGTTCATTGACTCGGCACCGGCGTTGGTCGTCATGATCACGATCACGTTGCGGAAGTCCGCCTTGCGTCCGTTGTTATCGGTCAGCGTGCCGTGGTCCATCACTTGCAGCAGCACGTTGAAGATATCCGGATGTGCTTTTTCGATTTCATCGAGCAGCAACACCGAATACGGATGCTTGGTGACCTGTTCCGTCAACAAACCGCCTTGCTCAAAGCCCACATAACCCGGAGGCGCACCGATTAAACGGCTGACCGCATGACGCTCCATGTACTCGGACATATCAAAGCGAATCAGCTCAACGCCCAGCGTATACGCCAGTTGTCGTGCCACTTCGGTTTTGCCGACACCGGTCGGGCCAGAGAACAGGAACGCGCCAATCGGCTTTTGCGGATTGCCCAGACCAGCCCGCGCCATCTTGATTGCCGAAGACAGCGCATCAATGGCTTGTTCTTGCCCGAACACCACACTCTTCAGATCACGATCCAGCGTCTTGAGTGTGCTCTTGTCATCGTTCGAGACACTCTTGGGTGGAATGCGCGCGATCTTGGCGACGATCTCTTCGATCTCGTTCTTGCCAATGGTTTTCTTCTGCTTGGACTTGGGCAGAATTTTCTGCGCCGCGCCTGCCTCATCAATCACGTCAATGGCCTTGTCGGGCAAATGACGATCATTGATGTACTTGGCGGCCAGCTCTGCTGCCGTGCTCAAAGCAGTTGCCGTGTACTTCACGCCATGATGCTTCTCGAACTTGTCTTTCAAGCCTTTGAGAATCTCAACGGTTTGCTCAACAGTCGGCTCAACCACGTCGATCTTCTGGAAGCGACGCGACAGCGCGTTGTCTTTTTCGAAGATGCCACGGTATTCCGTGTAAGTAGTCGCACCAATGCACTTGAGCGTGCCGTTGGACAGCGCTGGCTTGAGCAAGTTGGATGCATCCAGCGTGCCACCCGAGGCCGCACCGGCACCAACGAGGGTATGAATCTCGTCAATAAACAGAATGGCGTTGCGCTCTTCGGTCAGTTGTTTGATCACCGCTTTCAGGCGTTGCTCAAAGTCACCACGATATTTGGTGCCAGCCAACAAGGCACCCATGTCGAGCGCATACACGGTGGCATCGGCAAGAATGTCTGGTACTTCGCCTTCCACGATGCGGCGCGCCAGGCCTTCTGCAATGGCAGTCTTGCCCACGCCAGCCTCACCCACCAGCAGCGGGTTGTTCTTGCGGCGACGGCACAAAATCTGCACCACACGCTCCAGCTCGGAATCGCGCCCGATCAACGGGTCGATTTTGCCAGCCAGGGCCTGTTGATTCAGGTTCTGGGTAAAGTTTTCCAGTGCGCCACCCGGGCTGACTTCGGGGTCATGCTCTTCCGAGCCTTGATCCGAACGCGGCGGGGTAGAGGCGTTGGGTGCGCTCTTGCTGATGCCGTGGCTGATAAAGTTGACCACGTCCAGACGCGTTACCCCTTGCTGATGCAGGAAGTACACGGCGTGACTGTCTTTTTCGCCAAAGATCGCAACCAGCACATTGGCACCGGTGACTTCCTTCTTGCCCGAAGACTGGACGTGCAAAATCGCACGCTGAATGACGCGCTGGAATCCAATCGTCGGCTGTGTCTCTACCTCACCCGTGCCAGAAACGACCGGCGTGTGTTCGGTGACAAAGTCGGACAACTGATGACGCAGTTCATCCATGTTGGCGCCGCAGGCCCGCAGGACCTCCGCCGCTGACGGGTTATCAAGCAAGGCGAGCAGGAGGTGTTCCACGGTGATGTACTCGTGGCGCTTTTGTCTCGCCTCCATGAAAGCCATGTGCAGGCTGACTTCTAGTTCCTGGGCGATCATTCGTTTACCTCCATGATGCATTGGAGCGGGTGCTGATGTTGGCGGGCGTGCTCGGTTACCTGCGCCACTTTTGTTGCGGCAATGTCCTTGGGGAACACACCACAAATGCCTCGTCCTTCAGTATGGACTTTGAGCATGACTACGGTTGCTTGTTCGCGCTGCATGGAAAAAAAAGTTTGCAGAACGGCAACCACAAATTCCATCGGGGTGAAATCGTCGTTTAAAAGCACGACACGGTACATGGAGGGAGGCCCGGTACGGATCTCTTTCTCTACTATTTCCCGCTCAAATTGATGCTGCTGCGCCATAACTATCCAACCGAGTTTCTATTTATCATTTTGGCCCGGAACAGGGCTTTTTCAAGCGTTTCCTGGAAACAACAGTTTTACCGTATACGGCGTTGCCTTGCTTGACCATCAAAGTAAATATCGCGTAAAACGAATGCGCGTTTGATGGACAAGTTTCATGCTGTGCCGGTCTAACCCGCTGTACAGGTCTTGACTTCAAACCTTGGGAAAATGCTTTAACTGTTTATCTTGGAGAAAGACCTAATATGGCAACGGGTACAGTCAAGTGGTTCAATGATTCCAAAGGCTTTGGCTTTATTACTCCGGACGAAGGCGGCGAAGACATCTTTGCTCACTTCTCCGCGATCAATATGCCTGGTTTCAAGACCCTGAAAGAAGGCCAACGTGTGACATTTGAAGTTGCACAAGGCCCTAAGGGCAAGCAAGCTGCAAACATCCAGGCTGCCTGATTTCAGGTTCCTGAAGCGTTTGAAAACCCCGCCATGTGCGGGGTTTTTTGTTGCGCTGCATCCAGCACCCCGCCACACAGTCTTACTGTAGATGGTGCGCTGCCAGAAAAATACAATAGCTACGCAAATGTGTCAGAACGCCACACCCCGAATACCGCCCATGAAAAAGCCCCACCGCGGTGGGGCTTTTCTGTGCCATGCTGGCTGACCGCTTGCGCGATCCAACACCATTACATGCGCTCGACAATCGCCTTGCCAAAGGCCGAGCAGCTGACTTCTTGTGCGCCTTCCATCAAGCGGGCGAAGTCGTAAGTCACGATCTTGTCTTTGATGGTTTTTTCCATCGCCACAATGATCAGATCTGCCGCTTCTTTCCAGCCCATGTGACGCAGCATCATTTCAGCTGACAGCAACAGCGATCCTGGGTTTACCTTGTCCTGGCCAGCGTACTTCGGTGCCGTGCCGTGCGTAGCTTCAAAGCAAGCTATGTTGTCAGACAGATTGGCACCCGGAGCAATACCGATACCGCCCACTTCTGCCGCCAGCGCGTCAGAGATGTAGTCGCCGTTCAGGTTCAGGGTCGCGATCACGTCGTATTCAGCCGGACGCAGCAGAATCTGCTGCAGGAACGCATCAGCAATCACGTCTTTGATAACGATGCCGTTAGGCAGTTGCAGCCACGGGCCGCCGTCGATCTCAACACCGCCGAACTCGCGCTTGGCCAGCTCGTAACCCCAAGTACGGAACATGCCTTCCGTAAACTTCATGATGTTGCCCTTGTGGACAAGCGTCACGGATTTACGGTTGTTGTCGATGGCGTACTGAATCGCCTTGCGCACCAGGCGCTCGGTGCCTTCGCGCGAAACCGGCTTGATACCGATGCTCGAAGTTTCCGGGAAACGGATCTTCTTCACACCCATTTCGGTTTGCAGGAATTCGATGACTTTCTTGGCGCCTTCAGATTGCGCGTCCCACTCAATACCAGCGTAGATGTCTTCGGTGTTTTCACGGAAGATCACCATGTCGATCAGGTGTGGTTGCTTGACTGGCGAAGGTACGCCGTCGAAGTAACGCACCGGGCGCAGGCAAACATACAGATCCAGCTGCTGACGCAAAGCCACGTTCAGCGAGCGGATACCGCCACCAACCGGCGTTGCCAGCGGGCCTTTGATCGATACGACGTATTCTTTCAGCGCATCCAGCGTTTCTTGTGGCATGTAGGTGTCATTGCCGTACAGCTTGGAAGCCTTCTCACCACAGTAGATTTCCATCCAGTGGATTTTGCGGCTGCCGCCGTAGGACTTGGCTACTGCAGCGTCGACCACTTCTTTCATCACAGGGGTGATATCAGCACCGATACCGTCACCTTCGATGAACGGGATGATTGGGTTATCCGGCGTGGCGAGATTCGGAACGATCTTCGCGCCCTCTTTGGGTACTTGAATGTGGCTCATTAGGTACTTCCCATGCAGAGATTAGGACAACGCCGTATCGGCGCCAGACAAGCCGCGATTATCGCGTGAACGCGGGCGAAAGCCAAGCGGGCATCTGCGGTTACGCTGTCTGGTCCGGCAGAAGGTTAGAATAGCGGCATGAACAAAGTCATTCTTTTCAATAAACCGCATGGCGTGATCTGCCAGTTTTCGCCCAGCCCGCCGCATCAATGTCTGGCCGATTATGTTTCGGTGAAAGGCGTTTATGCCGCTGGCCGTCTGGATACAGATTCAGAAGGGCTGCTGCTTTTAACGGATGATGGTGCTCTGCAGCATAAAATTGCCGATCCGCGTCATAAATTGCCCAAAACCTATTGGGTGCAAGTAGAAGGGGCGCCCGATGACGCCGCGCTGGCGCCACTGCGCCATGGCGTTGATCTGGGGGATTTTGTAACGCAACCGGCCAGTGTGCGCCTCATGCCCGAGCCACCTGGTTTGTGGCCGCGCGTTCCGCCGATTCGCGAGCGCAAACAGATACCCGTTAGCTGGCTGGAAATCATCATCCGCGAAGGCAAAAATCGCCAGGTGCGGCGGATGACGGCTAAAGTCGGTTTTCCGACATTAAGGTTGATTCGCTACGCAATTGGCCAATACACGCTGGATGGATTGCAATCGGGGCAGTGGAAAGAAATTGATATCCAGCGTTGATAAGAAAACCTGAATCATTGCGTTTGAGTGGATGCCGATTTGAACTGGTTTCAAAGCTTTCTTTCCAGGTTCTTTCCGTAAATTATTTTCGATTAAATTTGCTGTAAATAACGTCATCAATTGCCGTTCATTCAATGTAATTATTTTTGAATCAGTCGTGGCTGGAAATGGCTGATCAATATTCAGGGCAAGTTGGGAATCACCAATAAATCCGGCCTTTCAATAGATGGCGCAAGCCTGCGGACTGGATTTTTTCAGCATTGGCGGTGGAATCACACATCGCTGCCAGATCAGAACAATGGCCTGTGGCGATCCGGCATATTCCGCCAGACGGCGAGATTTCATGCCCTCCGTCGCCCGGTGCGCTGCCATTTACCTGGCGCTTTATGCGCATACGCCTAAACCATTGTCAGCATGTCGCCTGACGGGATCGGCGCATTACGGTAAAATCCGCTTTTGATTTTAGTGTGTTGCAGCATGTTCAAACCCAATGCGGTGGTTGCGGCGGTGGTCGAGCGCGACGGGCGTTTTCTGATGGTTGAAGAGATCATCAATGGCCAACTCACGCTTAACCAGCCAGGCGGACATCTCGAATTTGGTGAATCGCTGATTGCTGCGGTGATCCGGGAAACACTGGAAGAAACCGCACACCATTTTGTGCCCGAGGCGTTGATGGGCATCTACCAATGGTCGCCGTCCGGGGATGAACAACGGACCTTTCTGCGCTTTGCTTTTGCCGGAAAGTTGACCGGTTTTGATGCCGGTCTCGCGCTTGACCCGGATATTGAACGCGCCCTGTGGTTGACTCGGGACGAATTGGCCGCACGTAGTGAACAGCACCGCAGCCCCTTGCTGATGCCGTGCATCGACGATTACCTTGCTGGTCGCCGTTATCCGCTGGAAATCCTGCAAGACTTTGACCGGAAGTAATAACGAATGAATGACAAGATTGTGGTGGGTTTGTCGGGTGGCGTGGATTCATCCGTCACCGCGCACCTGCTCAAAGACCAAGGCTACGACGTTGTCGGCGTGTTCATGCAGAACTGGGAAGACGACAACGACGACGAATACTGTTCGATCAAGGAAGACAGCATGGATGCCATTTCTGTGGCCGACCTGCTGGATATCGATATCGAACTGGTGAACTTCGCCAAAGAATACAAAGATCGCGTGTTCAGTTATTTCCTGGCTGAATACTCGGCCGGGCGCACGCCGAATCCGGACATCCTGTGCAATAGCGAAATCAAGTTCAAATGCTTTCTGGATTACGCTATCAAACTGGGCGGCGTGAAGATGGCTACTGGCCACTACGCGGCCAACCGCGTGCGTGCCGATGGCCGGACCGAGTTGTTGCGTGCGGCGGATCAATCCAAAGACCAGACCTACTTTTTATACCGCTTGAGCCAGCAGCAGGTAAGCCACGCGGTGTTTCCTTTGGGCGGCATGCAAAAGTCTGAGGTGCGCGAGATTGCAGAACAGATCGCGCTGCCGAACGCCCGCAAGAAAGACAGCACCGGCATCTGTTTTATTGGCGAACGGCCATTTCGCGAGTTCCTGAACCGCTATCTACCTAAAGTGCCCGGTGCCATGAAAACGCCGGAAGGGCGCGTGGTTGGCGAACATATGGGCCTGATGTACTACACCATTGGCCAACGCCAGGGTCTGGGTATCGGCGGTGAAGGTTTGCCGTGGTTTGTGGCGGGCAAGGACATGGAAAAGAACGAGCTGATTGTGGTGCAAGGTCACGATCATCCCTTGTTGCTCAAACATGACCTGTTAGCGCTGGATTGCTCGTGGATTCTGGGTGAAGAACCTGCGCCTGGCCGATATACCGCCAAGACTCGTTATCGCCAGCAGGACGCTGCGTGCACGCTTGAGCATTTTGAGGGCGGTGTCAAACTGGTGTTTGACGAGCCGCAGTGGGCGATGACGCCGGGGCAATCCATGGTGCTGTATGACGGCGAGGTTTGTCTGGGCGGCGGGATTATCCAGTAACAGACGGTGCTGGCGCATGTGAGTCATGCAAAATAAAAGGGGGCGATTGAATCGCCCCCTTTTTTTACATAGCTTGTTACAAAGCCAGGTTTACTTCGATGCCTCAACCTTCGCCGGTTTTTCAGCTTCGGTAGCGGCACCAGCCACAGCGTGTTGCACCTGTTCCCACGGCAGCGGCACGTTTGCGCCATTCAGGATGAACTTGCCACCTTCCAGCGATGCGGTTGCGGAAATGGTGTCGCCATCGACGCGGATCAGCTTTTGTTCCGACATGCGGTCCAGCTGGCCTTCAACAAACTGGCCGGCCAGGTAGTCCAGATCTGCTTGTGACACGCCGTTATCGGCGTTGCCAAACATATTGCGCGCTTGCCAGGTCACGACAGTCGAAATGACTTTACGTGGCACATTGAACTCTGCCTTCGCCACCAGCTTGCGCATGAACACCGCCGGCTGATCCAGGTCTTCTGGCTTGAAGCCTTGCAGGCCCACTTCGCCGCTGAAATGAATGCTGCTATCAGGCAGTTTGATATCCAGCTTGCGAATGGCCAGGCGCGGGTCATGCGTCAGCAGTGGCATGCCTTCGGCTTTAGCCAGCTTCATCAACTCGCTCGACAGCTGCTCGCGGGTCAATTGCTGTTTTTGCAGACGGTTGAATTCGTCGCCCAGCTTGGCCAGCGTCGGGCCGTGCAAGTGGTTGGCTTCAGCCAGCAATTCGGCTGGGCCATAAGGCTGATCGTTCAGGACCAGCTTTTCCAGCATGAAGTGAGCGCTGCCGTCGATCAATTCGCCATTTTCGGCCAGCTTGCCGTCATAGCTCAGGTTGTGTAATCCCAGCTTGAACGGGTTGTCGCCTGGCATATCCAGCGTGAAGTCCGCAATTTTGGCGGACGAGGTACCAATCATCAGGCCGGTTTTGCCGCGCACATGATCGGACTCGAAGGTCATGTCGGTGGCCGTAAACTGACCTTTGCCCTTGGCTTCGCCGCTCAGGCCGGGGGCGGTGGCGATCAGTTTGACGCGATTGAAATCGCCGCCGTAATCCAGCGTGGCGTTCAAGCCTTGCCATTTGGCTTTGACGCCGGAAATCGCTTCTTCATAGTCAAACGACGGCACTTTGATGGTCATCAGGCCATCGTCGTTGAAGCTGATGCGGTTTTCAATGCTGATCGGTTTTTGCGTGCCAAAGAAGCGCGACAGTGTTTTCTGGGTTTCCGGAGAGAACTGGAAATCCGTAGTAACCACTGCCTTGTATGGATGCGGATTGAAGTGGCTTAGCAGCGGCAGCGGGCCGTGCTGGATATTCTGGGTGTAGGTCACTTCAAAGGTCGGCAGCGGTTCGCCTTCCTTTTCCAGGAAAAAGCGATACAACTGCGGATTGATTTGCAGTGTGGTTTTTTCAGTGGAAGAGAACCAGCCGCGATGATATTCGCGGTTTTTGACGATGAAGTACGGCAGGCTGGAAAGCCACTGGTTCTGCTTTTCGAGGGTGTCTTGCACCGAGCGTCCGGCCATCCACGAGCTGCCGACATAAGCCGCGCCCAGCAGCACAACGGCAAGCGTGCCGCCAACCAGTACTTTGCGTTTCACCGGGTAAATCTCCCCTTGATTCAATATCATGCCGGCGGCTCTTGGGCCGCCGGCTTTGCGAGACAACTACTAATTTAATTACTGCTACCAGGTCATCCTGGCTTCTTTAACGAAGCGCGAGATCAGATCCGGTTGGCCAGCTCAACGGCTGTACCGATGTACGTCCATGGCGTCAGCGCCTTCAGTCGTGTCTTTTCGCTGTCTGGAATAGCCAGACCATCGATAAACACGGCCAGCGCTTCCTTGGTAATGCCACTCTTGCCGCGTGTCAGTTCTTTCAACTGCTCGTACGGATTAGGCACGCCATAACGCCGCATGACGGTCTGGATTGGCTCGGCCAGTACTTCCCAGTTGTCATTCAGGTCGTCCAGCATCGCCTGGCGATCCGCCAGCAGCTTGTTCAAACCCTTCAGGCATGACGCATAACCCAATTGTGCATAACCCAGACCGACGCCCATATTACGCAACACGGTGGAATCGGTCAGGTCACGTTGCCAGCGCGAGATTGGCAATTTTTGCGACAGGTGCGTCAACATCGCATTGGCCAGACCCAGATTGCCTTCGGCGTTTTCGAAGTCGATCGGGTTAACCTTGTGCGGCATGGTCGAACTGCCAACTTCATTCTTGTTTACGCGCTGCTTGAAGAAGCCCAGCGAGATGTAACCCCAGATGTCGCGATTCAAGTCGATCAGAATCGTGTTGATGCGCGATACGGTGTCGTACAACTCACTCATGTAGTCGTGCGGTTCAATCTGGATTGTGTACGGGTTGAATGTCAAACCCAGGCTTTCGACGAAGCTGCGGCAGAATTGTTCCCAGTCGATTTCCGGATAGGCCGACAAGTGTGCGTTGTAGTTGCCCACCGCACCGTTAATCTTGCCCAGCACTTCCACTTTTTCCAGGCGTGCCAGCTGGCGTTCCAGGCGGTAGGCCACGTTGGCCATTTCTTTACCCATGGTAGTCGGCGTCGCCGGTTGACCGTGGGTGCGGCTCATCATGGCTGCATCGGCCAGTTCATGCGCCAGATCTTTGAGTTTGGCGGTGATTTCACGCAGCTTGGGCAGCGTGACCGAATCACGCGCAGCTTTGAGCATCAGGCCGTGCGACAGATTGTTGATGTCTTCCGAAGTACACGCAAAGTGAATGAACTCGTTTGCGGCAGACACTTCGTGATTACCGGACAAACGTTCTTTCATCCAGTATTCAACGGCTTTCACATCGTGATTGGTGGTGCGCTCGATGGTTTTGACTTCCATCGCGTGCTCAATCGAGAACTGCGCTACCGCCTGATCAAGCTCGGCAATGGTCGCGGGCGAGAATGGCGCGATCTCGGTAATGGCGGGTTCAGCTGCCAGTGCCTTAAGCCACGCGATCTCAACAGTGACGCGGTGTTTGATGAGTGCGTATTCGCTGAAAAACGGACGCAGATCGGCCAATTGCTTTTCGTAACGGCCGTCGAGGGGGGAAAGCGCGGTCAGTGCAGAGAGATCCATATCGGTGATGGCTAGCCAAGCAGTTGAATCGAAGCGCGAAATTTTAACACAGCCGCGCGACAAGCTCTTGCACGCTTACAGATGGCAGTTTTTTGCCGGGATCACCTACCGTGGAGCGGGTGGACTGTTGCGCCTGTTGTGCTTGTGGTCACGGTACGGATGACACGGCGCGCGGCAACGGTTAAAAATGTCAAAAATAACCAGACATACGTACTCAAAAACGTACTCACAAAAAACGAGGATGAGCAGTCGAATGGAAAAAATCACCAATATTTCGCCAGACTGGCAGAAGTGGATCGTCGACAACCTCGGTCGTGGCTGTACCGCACAATCGCTGATTGACGTGATGGTCGAAAAAAACTTCGACCCCATGTTTGCCAATGCCATTGTGTTTCATTTCTCCACCACCCATAAGGGCGGCGTGTCTCCGGTGCTTGCCGCACAACCGGTAGCGCAACCGGCAGTGGCCAGTAGCGGTGTCAAAGAGCGCATCGCTGCAAACAGTTACCGCTACGAAACGCCACGCTTCAAGCCGGGCAACTTTATCCAGACTAATGACCGGGTGGTGCAGGTCGTCAGCCGCGTGGAGAAACCTTATATTGCCGTGCTCGATGACGTATTCAGCCATGAAGAATGCGATGAACTGGTGAAGTTGTCGCAAGCGCGGCTCAAGCGCTCCACCATTGTTGATCCGAAAACCGGCCAGGATGCGGTGATTGAAGAGCGCACCAGTTTTGGTACATTTTTTCATGTGAACGAAAACGAATTTATCGCTCGCCTGGATCGGCGCATCTCCGAGGTCATGAACTGGCCGGTCGAGAATGGCGAGGGCCTGCAGATTCTCAATTACAAGGTGGGCGGGGAATACAAGCCGCATTTCGATTACTTCCCCGAAAGCGATCCGGGTAGTCGCGTGCATCTGGATCGTGGCGGGCAGCGTGTTTCCACGTTGATTGTTTATCTGAATGATGTGGAAGAGGGCGGTAGCACGGTGTTCCCGGAACTGGGTCTTACCGTGGGGCCAAAGAAAGGCGCTGCCGTGTACTTTGAATACACCAACAGTAGCGGCCAAGTTGACCCAATGACCCTGCATGGCGGGCTGCCGGTGCTCAAAGGCGAGAAGTGGATTGTCACCAAGTGGATGCGCCAGCGTCGCTTTGGCTAAGCAATCCGCCGATTACGGTCTGATTTCTGCAATAAAAAACGGAGCCCTGGCTCCGTTTTTTATTGGGTCACCACACGATTGGTCGCGGCTTAGCTCAGTGCCTTTTCAATGCGCGCCAGTGCTTTTTCCAGGTTCTGCATGCTGGTCGCAAACGAGATCCGGAAATAACCCTCTGCGCCAAACGCCGAGCCTGGCACGACGGCGACGTCTTGTGTTTCCAGCAAGTACGCGCCCAACGCCATATCGGTGGCTTCGGCCAGCTTGCCTTCTGCAGTCAGCGTTTTGATGGCTTCGCGCGCGTCGACAAAGGCGTAGAACGCACCACCTGCGGTCAGGCACTTCAGCCCGCGGATGCTATTGAAGCGCTGCACCACAAACTGATGGCGCTCGTTGAAAGCCACCAGCATTGGCTTGATGCAGTCTTGGCTACCCACCAGCGCCGCTTCGGCCGCAACTTGCGAGATCGAAGTCGGGTTAGAAGTCGATTGTGACTGGATGTTTTCCATGGCCTTGATCAGCTTGGCCGGGCCGCCCGCGTAACCAATGCGCCAGCCCGTCATCGAATACGCTTTGGAAACACCATTGAGCAAAATGGTCTGCTCATACAGTTCCGGGCAGGCATTGAGGATGTTGTAAAAGCGCGTGGTGCCCAGCATCACGTGTTCATACATATCATCCGAGGCGATCAGGATGTCCGGATGTTGTTTCAGCACTTCGCCCAGTGCCTTGAGTTCTTCCAGCGAGTAAACCGCACCGGTCGGATTGGACGGGCTGTTCAAGACCAGCATTTTGGTCTTGGGGGTAATTGCAGCTTGCAATTGCGCTGGCGTCAGCTTGAAGCCCTGTTCAATGCCGCAGGCCACGATGACCGGTTTACCTTCGGCAATCAGCACGATATCCGGATACGACACCCAGTACGGCGCGGGCACGATCACTTCATCGCCCGGGTTGATAAACGCCTGGCACAAGTTGAAGAAACTTTGCTTGCCACCCACCGACACCAGAATCTGGTTGGCTGCGTAATCCACGCCGTTATCGCGTTTGAATTTATCAATAATGGCTTTCTTCAGCCCGGGCGTGCCCGATACCGGGGTGTATTTGGTAAAGCCACGGTTAATAGCTTCAATCGCCGCTGCCTTGATGTGATCCGGGGTGTCGAAGTCTGGTTCGCCAGCTGCCAGCGCAATCACATCGCGGCCCTCTGCTTTGAGCTTGCCCGCTTTGGCGGTGATGGCAAGGGTCGGCGATTCCTTGATGGCAAGAACACGATTCGAGAGCTGCACGGTGCAATCCTTTGGCGATTCAAGAGACGGGAAAAAGCTATTTTACCCTGCTGTCATGACTGCACCCAAGTCTATCGACGGGCCAGGTCGTCATATCTCAATTTTTGGCGCAGACCGGCTAAAAGCTTGTTCCTGAGCATTGCTCGTCTAAGCTCAGACAGAGCGGTGCATGTAGCCGCGTTTCTTTCTGCTAAAGGCGGGCGGCATGGGTATTTTCGACGGGACCAGCGAGCGCAGGCGATATCCGCTGCATATTCATATTGCCTGGCTGTTTATCCTGCTGATCGTGACCTATGCACTGGTCAATAACTGGTACAACGACCGCCAGAGTCGCCGCATGTTATTGGCATCTTCGCAGGAGCTGTTCAACCAGATTGGTGGGCGCACTGGCGATACCGTGTCGGGTCTGTACGCCAGCACCGGGCTGGCGGTGGATTTGCTCGCGCGGGAAAAACTCGCCCGCGCCCGGTCACTGCAAGAGCGTTTGCAAAGCCTGGCTTATCTGGTGCAGGCCTTGCGTGATCAGCCTGCCATCACTGCCGCCTATGCCGGCTACGCCAATGGCGACTTCTTTTTATTGCGCCGCCTGCCCACGCAGGCCGATCTGCGCAGCACGTTCAATCCGCCACCGGATACCGCTTTTCTGGTGCAAAGCATGGAAATCAAAGGTGGCAAGCAGGATGGCCGCTTTCTGTATTTTGATGACCACCTGAAATTGCTGGCGAGCCGCCCCAAGCCGGACTATCAATATGACCCACGTACGCGTGACTGGTACAAAAAAGCGCTGGCAGCAGGCGCACGGGCGATCACGCAGCCGTATGTGTTTTTCACTACGCATGAAATCGGCACGACGTTTTCGCGGCGCAGCGTAGACAAGAATTCGGTTGTTGGCGTGGATGTCACGCTGGCCGCTTTGGGCGGCATGCTGGCGCAGCAACGCGTCACCGAGCACAGCGAGCTGGCTTTGCTCGATCCGGCCGGACAAGTGCTGGCGTGGCGTGATACCGGAAAGCTTGTGCGGGCGGATCGGGGCGGCAGCGTCAAGCTGGGGCGGGTGCAGCAAATGGGTATTCCGGCCATGTCCAGCATGATGGCAGACCCGGCACGCTACAAAGGTAATACCGGCCCGATTGAACTGGATAACGGAACCTGGTACGGCTATCTGGCGCCCGTTTCCATGCCGGAAGGCGACAACTTGCTGCTGGCGGTTGTCGCGCCGGAAAGCGAATTACTGGCCGATGCCCGCGAGTTGCGCAAAGAAACCGCGCTTATCTCGATCTTGCTGCTGCTGATTACCGTGCCGATTGCCATGTGGGTATCGCGGCTGGCTTCGCGCCCGCTCAAGGCGTTGATTGCCCAGGCGCGCGATATCCAGTCCATGCGTTTTGATTCGCCGCTGGTTGTGAACTCGGTGGTGCGGGAAATCCACGAACTGGCCGATGCCATGCGCCGCATGAAACTCACCATTGCCCAGTTTCGGGATATTGGTGATGCGCTTGCCGATGAGCGCGAGTTTCCGCGCTTGATAGAACGCATTCTGATCGAAACCGTGCACATGGCGGACGCGCGCGGCGGCATTGTTTATCTGACCGAGCCAGATGGTCGTCTAGTGGCTGAACAAGCCTGTCGGGCAGATCAATGCATGGTTGATACGGCCGCGTTGCCAACGCTGGTGCCGCAAATGCAAACGCAACATCCGGCGGTGCTGGCCGACGTGAGCGGGCAGACGCAATCAATCTGGCTGGAGGCTGATCGGCTCAATAACTGGTTCGGGCAATTGCAGCCGTTTGATCACAACGCCGTGGCCGTGGCGATTCCGCTTATCAATCGCCAAGAAGAAACGGTTGGCGTATTGGTGTTGTTTATCGAAGCCGCCGAGGCGCTGCGTGGTGGGCATCCGATGCTGGCGCTGCTGGAGGCTGTATCCGGCACAGCTGCTGTCGCCATTGAAACCCAGCGGCTGATCCAGGAGCAGCAAGCGCTGCTGGAGTCATTCATTCAACTGGTTGCCGGAGCTATCGATGCCAAAAGTCCATACACCGGCGGCCACTGCCAACGCGTACCGGAGCTGACCAAAATGCTGGCGCACGCCGCCTGCGATACGCTTGAAGGCCCTTTCAAACAGTTCTCGCTGAGTGATCAGGAATGGGAGGCGTTGCACATCGGCGCGTGGCTGCACGATTGCGGCAAAGTCACCACGCCGGAGTACGTAGTCGACAAAGCCACCAAGCTGGAAACACTCTACGACCGCATTCACGAAATCCGCATGCGTTTTGAAGTGCTCAAGCGCGATGCATGGATTGCCTATTGGCAAGGCGTTGCACAAGGTGGCGACGCGCAAACGCTGAGCGCCACCCGCGAGCAATTGCTGCATACGCTGGATGAAGAGTTCACCTTTGTCGCTCGCTGCAATGAGGGCGGCGAGGTCATGGCCAAAGAGGATATCGAGCGGCTATATCAGATCGGCCAGCGCACTTGGCAACGTACGCTGGATGACCGCATCGGTATTTCGTATGAAGAACACGAACGCAAGTCGCGCATGCCGGCATCGCTGCTCCCGGCCAGCATGCCATTACTGGCGGATGCGCCGGATCAGGTGATTTACCGCAACGAGCGCGACCAGTTGCCGCAGGGTTACGGCTTTGAGATGAAGGTGCCGGAGTATCTCTATAACCGTGGCGAGCTGCATAACCTGTCGGTGAGTCGTGGCACGCTGACCGAAGAAGAGCGCTACAAGATCAACGAGCACATCGTGCAAACCATTGTGATGCTGGAGAAACTGCCTTTCCCGCGCCATTTGCGTAACGTGCCGGAGATTGCCGGTGGACATCACGAAAAAATGGATGGCAACGGCTACCCACGCCGGCTCAAGCGCGACGAAATGAGCCCGCTGGCACGAATGATGGCGATTGCCGATATCTTCGAGGCACTCACGGCAGTGGACCGTCCCTACAAGCGCGGTAAAACCCTGGCCGAATCCATCGCCATCATGGCGCGCATGCGCCGTGAACAACATATCGATGGCGAGTTGTTTGAGCTGTTTTTACGCTCAGGCGTCTACCTGCATTACGGCCAGCGGTATTTGCGGCCGGAACAAGTGGATGAGGTGGATATTGAGGCAGCGCTGGCGTAGGGCGAGCATTCGAAAGAAAACACCGCCCCACAATCTGACAATCTGCGTGGACGATTAATGGACCGCGCTGCGGGAGAAATGTCCAGGTCGAAAGCCCAGTACCCCTAACGCGCCAAAGTAAGCCACCAAGCCCATGCCCACCAGCGCGGCCAGACGCAGAATGCGAACCGGCATCGCGCCGGTATCCCACGCGGGCATCAGATATAAAGCGCCAACCAATACCAGCGCCATGACGATAACCGCAGCGACCAGCTTTGCAAAAAACACCTTCCAGCCAGGTTGCGGCGTAAAGATGCCGTGGCGGCGCAACTGGTAATACAGCAGTGAAGCATTGCAACACGCGCCCAAGCCAATCGCCAATGCCAGACCAGCGTGCTTGAGTTGCCAGACAAAAGCCAGGTTCATTAGCTGGGTGATTGCCAGCGTGACGATGGCGATCTTCACCGGCGTTTTGATGTTCTGGCGGGCGTAGAACCCGGGCGCGAGGATCTTGACCATGATCAGCCCGATTAAACCCACCGCGTACGCTACCAACGCGTATTGCGTCATCAAAGCATCGTGCGCGCCGAACTTGCCGTACTGGAACAACGATGAAACCAGCGGGCCGGAAATGACCGCCAGCGCCACAGCGGAAGGCAGAGCCAGCATCAGGCACAGACGCAAGCCCCAATCCAGCAATTTTGAGTATTCCGCCGGGTCCTTGCTGGCATGCGCTTTGGCCAGCGACGGCAGCAAAATGGTGCCCAGTGCCACGCCGAGCACGCCGGTGGGGAACTCCATTAGCCGGTCAGCGTAATACATCCACGAGATCGAACCGGAGACCAGCCACGAGGCAAAGATAGTATTGATCAGCAGAGAAATCTGGCTGACCGATACACTGAAAATGGCGGGGCCCATTTGTTTGAGCACACGCCAGACGCCCGCGTCTTTGAGGTTCAGCCGTGGCAATACCAGCATGCCGATCTTCTTCAAGTGTGGCAGCTGATAACCCAGTTGCAGCACGCCACCAACGATGACGCCCCACGCCAGCGCCACAATCGGTTCGGCAAAGTGCGGTGCGACCACCAGCGCGAAGAAGATTTGCGACACATTCAGCAGCGTCGGCGCAAAGGCCGGGACCGAGAAGCGGTTCCAGGTATTCAGAATGCCGCCGGCCAGCGAAGCCAGTGAGATCAGAAAAATATACGGAAAGGTAATATGTAACAGTCGCACCGTCAGGTCGAACTTGGCGGGCGTATTGGCAAAGCCCGGGGCGGTAATCCACAGCACGATTGGCGCGGCGATTACGCCGACGACGGTGATGACCGCCAGCACCAGCGTTAGCAGGCCCGCTATATATGAGATGAAAATACGGGTGGCTTCTTCGCCCTGTGTGTTCTTGTATTCGGCCAGAATCGGCACAAAGGCTTGCGAGAAGGCACCCTCAGCAAAGATGCGGCGTAGCAGGTTGGGTAGCTTGAAAGCCACATTGAAGGCATCGGTGGCCATGGTGGCACCGAACATTCGTGCGACAATCGCATCTCGGGCAAAGCCCAGCACACGAGAGGCCAGCGTCATGGAGCTGGTGGTGGCGAGCGATTTCAGCAGATTCATGGACAAGTGCAGCTACTATTTCGAGAAGATTGCGCATGATATCGAAAGTGATATCGAATGCGATATCACTTTGAGCAGCCAGATTGAGCATAGAAGTTGCATCGATCACAGAATACAGATATCATCGGCGGTTTCCGAATTAAGTCGACCTGTTGCCCGAGGGGCTAAGGGGTCGTAAACCGATATAAGTCAGGAGTTTTTACATATGGCAAACAGCGCCCAAGCTCGCAAGCGTGCGCGTCAGGCTGAACAGGCCCGCCAACACAATGGTAGTCAGCGTTCAGAATTCCGCACCGCGATCAAGAAGGTGCTGAAGGCTGTAGCAGCTGGTGACAAAGCGGCTGCACAAGCTGTGTTTCAGCAATCTGTTAGCGTGATCGATAGCATCGCTGACAAGAAGATCTTCCACAAGAACAAGGCAGCTCGTCATAAGAGCCGTCTGTCTGCTGCAATCAAGGGCATGACAACTGCTGCTTGATTGACTGCTTAGGCGTCTTGTAGAAAAAACCCCGGTTACCCCGGGGTTTTTTGTTTTTCTGGGTCCCTGTTTTGTATGGCCGATCTGTCTTTCCCCAGTCTGGCCGGTCTGGTTTACACCGGTAATGCCATCTTTCTTTACGGCATTTCATCTGATGGCTGATGCTGATCCGGGCTGACCACGGCCATCGTTCTGTCCGATTGTTGTTTGTAGTGCTTGAGCCTGGCGGAGACGAACGGCGAGCATGATGCATTTGTGCTAGATTTCTATCTCGTATTGCAATCACGGTTTGTTTACAAAATATGCAAGCAAATGAGCTGTCTCCGTTGCCGCGCGTGCTGGTTGTTGATGATTCGCGCATCGTCCGTGCCACCATCAAAAAGCACCTTGCCGGTGCTTATGATGTGATCGAAGAAGCCGATGGCGAAGCAGGCTGGGCCCGGCTCCTGGTCGATGAATCCGTTTGTTTGATGATCTCTGATCTCACCATGCCCGAACTGGATGGTATGGGCTTGTTGGCGCGAGTGCGTCAGGCGCCGGAAGCACGTTTTCGGCTGCTGCCCATCATCATCGTGTCGGGTGAAGAAGATGAAGAAACGCGCCAGAATTGCGTAACTGCCGGGGCGAGCGACTTTGTCACCAAATCGACCGATCGGGCTGAAATGCTGGCTCGCGTTGCGGCCAATATCGAACTGGCTCGTACGCATCGGGAACTGGATGCCGTGCGCGAAGCGCAGTCGCGGACCAGTACTCACGTGGCTGAAGGCGTCGGCAGTAACCATCTGCTCAAGTTGCAGATCGAACAATCCTTGTCTTACGCCCGTCGCCATCGTAGTGAAGTCACCGTTCTGCTGATCGAAATCGATGATTTCTCCGGCGTGCAAGCTCACCTTGGCGAGCGCGTTGCCAGCCAGATGCTGCAATTGCTGGGCAAACAGCTGTCCGGCAAGTTGCGTAACGAAGACACGCTGGCACAGGTGGCCGGGCCGCAATTTGCCGTGGTATCGGCTGCGACCACGCTGGCGGAATCGCGCATTCTGGGTGAGCGTCTGCGCCAGGCTATCGCCAATGCCCGCATCAATTTCCGTGGTGAGCAATTGCAGGTCACCGCCAGCATTGCGGTAGCCAATTCATTACACGACGACGCAGATGATACCGATGCGCTGCTGGCCGCCGCTGGCGAGCGTTTGCGCGCCGAGATTGGCAGCAATCGGGTATTGGTCCCGGAGCCGTCGCCAACGCACGTACCAACTCCGGCGATTGCCGAGGCGCTGGCGCTGCTGCATAAAGGCGACGCGGCGGAAATCGCTGCGCTCACCCCACATCTGCCCGCCTTGCTGGCCAATCTGGCGCCGTTGCTGGAGCTGGCTAACCGCGAGCTTGATCTGGGCTGGAGCATGGAGCGTTTCTCTCTCTGACATCCGGCCGGTCTTGGCGGGTCAGCGTCGAAATACTCGAAATAAAAAAAACGGCTGCGTTTGATGCAGCCGTTTTTTATTTGCCAGAGTCAGCGCCAGCCAGTTAGCTCTGGGCCAGTTTGGTCCGGGGCGCGGGCGGGTTTTTGGCAAAGTATTTACGAATGCCGGTATGCAAGGTTTCAGCCATTTTGTCCTGAAAACTCTCGTCGATCAGCCGTTGTTCTTCCTGTGGATTCGAGATAAAAGCCGTTTCGACCAGGATGGACGGAATATCCGGTGCCTTGAGCACGGCAAAGCCAGCTTGTTCCACCGCACCTTTATGCAGCCGGTTTAACCCGCCCAACTCAGTCAGCATGGCGCGGCCAAAACGCATGCTGTCGTTGAGCGTGGCGGTTTGCGTCAAGTCCATCAGCGTGTGCGCTAGGTATTTATCTTGCGTATTGCTGATTTTTACGCCGCCAATCAAGTCGGCATCGTTCTGGGTTTGCGCCAGCCACTTTGCCGCTGTGCTGGTGGCGCCTTTGTCTGACAGTACAAACACCGACGAACCGTTGGCATCGGGCCGGATAAACGCGTCAGCGTGGATCGACATAAACAAATCTGCCTGCACGGCCCGCGCCTTTTTCACGCGCACGCCCAGCGGCACAAAGAAATCGGCGTCGCGGGTCATGACTACGCGGATGTTCGGGTCGGTTTCCAGCCGTGCCTTGAGCTTCTTGGCAATCGTCAGCACCACGTTTTTCTCGTGATTACCCTGCGGGCCGGTTGCGCCCGGGTCTTCGCCACCATGGCCAGGGTCCAGCACCACGGTAATCAAGCGGTCGACCTTGAGCTTGCTGCGGTCGATTGATTTGTTGCTGTCAGCCTGCGCCATGACGCTGTCGTCGGGAGAACGATCGGGTGGTTGCGCAGGCGCGCTGGCCTCAGTATGGGTGTCGAGCTTGAGCTGCGGTGGCGTATCGGGCGTGGATTGGTCATCCAGAAACGCCAGCAACGGGTCTTTCTGCACGGCAGGGTAGAGATCGATCACCAGCCGGTTTTTGTATTCTGCGACCGGGGCCAGGGTAAAGACCTGCGGTTTGACCTCGGTTTTCAGATCCAGCACCAGCCGCACGGTACCAGGCTTGTTGCGCCCGGCGCGCAACTGCTGAATGTAGGGATCGTCTGCACCCACTTTGCCGGCGAGTTTTTGCAACTCGTCGTTCAGGTCCACGCCTTCCAGATCAACGACTAGCCGATCCGGATTTTTGAGGGTGAACTGGTTAAAAGTTAGTTGAGTGGTGGATTCAATAGTCAGCCGGGTATAGGCCTGCGCTGGCCAGACGCGCACGGCGATTACATTGGCCGCCGCTGCCGCGCGGGCCATGCCGGCCGGAACGACGCTCAAAAATAACGTGGAAACCGCCGCCCGCAGTGCATGCCGACGGGCAGAATCAGGGGTCAGGGCGGGGTGGCGAGTTGCGCGAGACATGCCGTGCCGTGCTCCGTATGTGCTTGAATTTCAATGCTTCTACCTTCACCCGAAGGTGCAAGGAGAATCGTCCAGTCGGCGGCAGGTAACAAACCCTGTGCCTTGTCAGCCCATTCAATCAGGCAGATGGTCTGCGGGTTGAAGTAATCCCGAAAGCCGGCATCCACCCATTCCATCGGGTCTTGAAATCTATATAAATCAAAATGATACAAGTTTAAATTAGAAACAGCATAAGGTTCAACAAGAGTATACGTCGGACTTTTCACGCGGCCGGCAAAACCGAGCCCGCGCAGGATGCCGCGAGTGAGCGTGGTTTTGCCCGCGCCCAGGTCGCCTTCCAGAAAAATGGTCATGCCCGGTTGTAGCGCGGCAGCAATCTGCGCGCCCAACGCCAGCGTTGCGTTCTCGTCTGCCAGATAGCGGCATGCAGTATCATCGGCACCATGCATAAGGAATATTCACCCATCGAATCGTCAGAACTGGACCTGCCTGCGCTGGCTGGCCGGATCAAGGCGTGGGCAGCCGAACTGGGCTTTGCCCGCGCGGCTATTACCGGCACGGATTTGTCACATGCAGAACCGGGATTACTGGCCTGGCTAGAGGCCGGTTTTCACGGCGAGATGGATTATATGGCACGGCACGGCCTGAAACGTGCGCGTCCGGCAGAATTGGTGCCCGGAACGGTGTCGGTGGTCAGCGTTTTCATGCCGTACCTGCCTGCTGGTACGTCCAACGCCGAGGCCATCCTCGCCGATGACAGCAAGGCATATATCTCGCGTTATGCGTTGGGTCGTGATTATCACAAGATATTGCGCAACCGGCTGCAAAAACTGGCCGAGCGTATGCAAGCCGAAGTCGGCCAGTTCGGGCATCGCGTGTTTGTCGATTCGGCGCCAGTGCTGGAGGTCGAACTGGCCAAACAGGCCGGTTTGGGCTGGCGCGGCAAGCACACCTTGTTGCTCAATCGCGAGTATGGCTCGTTCTTTTTTATTGGCGAGCTGTTTACCGATTTGCCGCTGCCGACCGATCCGCCAGAACAAAACGAGCATTGTGGCCGCTGTACCAAATGCATCAACGTTTGCCCCACCCAGGCCATCGTTGAGCCTTACAAGGTTGATGCGCGGCGTTGTATTTCCTACCTTACTATCGAGCTCAAAGGAAATATCCCGGAAGAATATCGGCCCATGCTGGGCAATCGTGTCTATGGTTGTGATGACTGCCAACTGGTTTGCCCGTGGAACCGCTTTGCAGTAGATAGCAAAGAGGCGGATTTTCATGTGCGGCACGGCCTTGATGATGTCGAGTTGGTGACGGTATTTGCCTGGGATGAAGCCACTTTCCAGCAAAAAATGGCAGGAAGCGCCATTTTGCGCATTGGCCATGAACGCTGGCTGCGCAATTTGGCGGTTGGGCTCGGTAATGCCAAAACAACGCCGCAGATTATTGCGGCACTCAAATCCCGCGAAAACGACCCAAGCGAAATGGTGCGCGAGCACGTCGCCTGGGCCCTGAAAAGGCACGGTGCATGAATCCGGTAATTCAACCCCTGGGCGACACCGCCCTGGTCTTGAGTGTGTCCGCAACGCTGGAAGACCAGCGCCGCTTGTGGATCATGCAAAAGCTGTTGCAGCAGCGCTTTCCGGCATGGTGGGTCATGCTGGGAATGGGCAATCTGACTGTGCGTTTCGACCCGATGATTGAAGACGCGGCGATCATCGAAAGCGGCATTCAGGCCGCGTGGCAAAGCAGCCGCAAAGGCAAGCAGATTGCCGGGCGCCATCACGATGTTCCGGTGTGTTACGGCGGTGCCGCCGGGCCGGATCTGGCGCTGGTGGCCGAACACGCCGGTATGTCCCCGCAACAAGTGGTGGAACGCCATGCTGCGGCCAATTACGTTGTTTACTGCGTAGGATTTTTGCCAGGCTTTCCTTACTTGGGCGGGATGGACCCCGCTTTGGCCATGCCGCGACTGGATACCCCGCGGCTCAAGGTGCCCGCCGGATCGGTGGCGATTGGCAGCTCGCAAACAGGTATTTATCCCAGCGAGTCTCCCGGTGGCTGGAGTTTGATTGGCCGCACTGATCTCAAATTGTTTGATCCTGTCCAGATGCCACCCGCGCTGTTTGCGCCAGGCGATACCCTGCGCTTCGTGCCAATGGAGGTGCGCGCGTGAGTATCAGCATTCTAAAAACCGGACCATTGG
Source organism: Silvimonas sp. (assembly GCF_031291215.1). NCBI lineage: Bacteria > Pseudomonadati > Pseudomonadota > Betaproteobacteria > Neisseriales > Chitinibacteraceae > Silvimonas > Silvimonas sp. The sequence goes on along the minus strand of NZ_JARLJK010000064.1, from coordinate 116,977 downwards.
CAACTATCCAGGATCTGGGCCGTTACGATGGCGCGCAGTGGGGCGTGCCGCTGGCAGGGGTAATGGATATTCCGGCCAGCCTGATTGGCAATTTGTTGGTCGGCAATTCGCCGGAACTGGCCACGCTGGAAATCACGCTGGGTGGTTTCAGCGCCCGCTTTGAGTGCGATACGGTCATTGCGCTGACCGGGGCAGTGGCTCCCGCAACGCTCGATAAACAGCCTATTGGTTGCTGGCGCAATGTGCCGGTACGCGCCGGGCAAAAACTGAAGATTGATTTTGCCCCGGCAGGCGCGCGTATATATCTGAGCGTGAGCGGCGGCGTGGACGTGCCCATGGTGCTAGGCGCCCGGGCCACTGATCTAGCCGGACATTTTGGCGGTTTGAACGGACGAGCCCTTAAAGCGGGCGACGTGGTGCCGCTAGGCCAGCTCACCGGCCCGGCGCCGGATGCGCAGGTGCGGGCGCCAGAGCGTGGCGACGTGCTGCGGGTGTTGCCCGCAACCGAATGGAGTGCGTTCAGCCCAGCGGCGCAGCAAGCGCTGCTGACCGAGCCGTGGCGCGTCACTCCTGATGCCAATCGCATGGGCGCCAATCTGGCTGGCCCGGTACTTGAGTTGGGGCAGCCACTGGATTTGTCATCACACGCGGTGCAGCCCGGTGTATTGCAGGTGCCACCGTCAGGTCATCCGATTCTGCTGCTGCCGGATGCCCAGACGACCGGCGGATACCCCAAGATCGCCCAGGTCATCCGTGCTGATTTGTGGCGCACCGGGCAGTTTCGACCCGGCGACACCATGCGGTTTGTGGAGGTCACACTGGAGCAAGCACTGGCGGCGCTGGCGGAGCAACGCCGCTGGCTGGCGCAACTGGAGAATCAACTGAAATGGCGCGTTTGAGCATTGATCTGAACGCGGATCTGGGTGAAGGCTATCCGTTTGATGCGCAACTGATGGCCTTGATCAGCTCAGCCAATGTTGCGTGCGGCGGCCACGTTGGCAACGACGCGTCCATGCGCAGCACCGTGCGGCTGGCGCGCGAATACGGTGTGACGATTGGCGCGCACCCCAGCTACCCGGATCGCGAGCACTTTGGCCGCCGCTCGCTGGATATCGATCATGCCGAATTGCTGGCCAGCCTGATCGAGCAGATTTCTGCCCTCAAGAAAATCTGCGCGGAAGAGGGCGTACCGCTGGTTTACGTCAAAGCCCACGGCATGCTTTACAACGATGCGGCGCGTGATCCGGCGCTGGCCGACGTGGTCATCGCCGCCATCCATACTGTGGACCCGCAACTGGCGGTCATGGTGCTGGCGGGCAGCGCGATGGTTGGGCGCGCACAAACTGCCGGGTTGCGGGTCATTCAGGAAGCGTTTGTGGATCGCGCCTATCGCGATGACGGCAGTCTGGTGCCGCGTAGCGAACCCGGCGCCGTGCTGGATGACGATGCTGCCGCCGTGAACCAGGCGCTGCGTTTCGCCCGGCAAAGCGAAGTGCAGACTCAATCCGGCAAGGTGCTGCGGCTGCCGGTGGATTCGTTGTGTCTGCATGGCGATACACCGCATGCCTTACAGTTTGCGCAGCGACTATATAACCAATTGGAACTAACACAGACGCGAAAGTGAAAAATTCCCAGGCATGCGGGGAATAGTTCGACGCCATGCCCTTGCTCAATCCGGACAATCCTTATTGAAACGTCATATTCAGGAGAGTTCGATGAGCAGCGCTGAAACCACCATCGATGAGATAGCCGGGGCAGGCGTGGCCACCCCGGCGCAACGTCTGTCCAGCCAGGCCGGCAAACACCCGCGCGGTTTGTATTTGCTGTTTGCCACCGAAATGTGGGAGCGCTTTTCCTACTATGGTAATCGCGCGCTGCTGGCGTTGTTTATGGTGCACGCGCTGGCCTTTGATAAACAGTTCGCCGCATCGCTTTACGGCCAATATACCGGTCTGGTTTACCTGGCTCCGCTGATTGGCGGCTATGTGGCCGATCGCTACTGGGGCAATCGCCGCTCGATTTTTGTGGGCGGCGTACTCATGGCCGCGGGCCAGTTTCTGCTGTTTGCGGCGGGCAGCATGCTGCAAACGCCCTCAACCGCCATCATGTTGTTCTACTGCGGCCTGGGTCTGATTGTCGGCGGGAACGGCTTCTTCAAACCCAATATCTCTAGCATGGTCGGCCAGTTGTATACCCAGAACGACAAACGTAAAGACTCGGCCTATACGATCTTTTATATGGGGATCAACCTGGGCTCGTTTGTGGCGCCGCTGATTTGCGGTTTTCTCGGTGATACCGGTAATGCGGCCGACTTCCGTTGGGGCTTCTTTGCCGCTGGCGTGGGCATGTTGCTGTCGCTGGTGGTGTTTGGGTTATTCCACAAACGCTATCTGGTAACGCCCAGTGGCGATCCGGTTGGTCTTGCGCCCAAAGCCTGCTCCAAGGCGCAAACCGCCAGCCGCAATGAACCACTGACCCGCCAGGATATTGATCGCATGATCGTGATCGGCGTGATCTCGTTCTTTGTGATTTTCTTCTGGTCTGCGTTTGAACAAGCGGGGGTGTCGCTGACCTTCTTTGCCGAAGAAGCCACCAATCGCACGTTGTTTGGTTACGTCATCCCCGCGTCCTGGTTTCAGTCGCTCAATCCGGTGTTCATTTTGGTTTTTGCGCCCGTGTTGGCGCAACTGTGGACTGCCCTTGGCCGTCGCAACAAAGAACCGAGTTCCCCCACCAAAATGGCGTGGGGTCTGATGTTGCTGGCGGTTGGTTATCTGGTCATCGGTTTTGGGGTGAAGGATATGTCGGCCACGGCAAAGGCCAGCATGATCTGGTTGACCGCGATGTACCTGATGCATTCGCTGGGCGAGTTGTGCCTGTCGCCAATCGGCTTGTCGCTGGTGAACAAGCTGGCTCCGGCGCGGTTTGCCTCGCTGATGATGGCCGTGTGGTTTATGGCCAATGCAGCGGCCAACTGGTTTGCCGGCATTCTCGCCACTTTCTATCCAAGTGCCGGGCGCACTCCAGTGTTCTTGGGATACCAGATTACCGGTCTGCATGAATTCTTCATGTTGTTTGTGGCGATGGCCTTTGTGGCTGGTGCCGTGTTGCTGATGTTGACCAAGCCGCTGCAAAAGATGATGCATGGCGTTCGCTAAACCAGCGTTCTTGACCGGGCATTAAATCAAAAATGGCGTCACAACAAAGCCTGTTGCGACGCCATTTTTTTTCCAGCACACCTCGGATGCTTAGCGGGCAAGCGTCCGGTTCATGCGTGCTTCCAGCCAGCGTTGCACCTGCTCAAACGCCAGACTCAGGCACCAGTAAATCGCCCCGGCGGCCAGATACAGCGGAAACGGCTGGAAGGTGGTGGAGATGACTTCCTTGGTGGCCAGCATCAATTCGGTGACGGCAATCACAGACACCAGCGAGGTATCTTTGATCAGGCTGATCAGGCTGTTGGACAAACTCGGCACCGCCAGCCGCAAAGCCTGTGGCCAAACGATGTAGCGCAAGGTTTGCAGGTGCGACATGCCCTGGCTCATCGCCGCTTCCCATTGCCCGCGATCCACGCCATTGATGGCGCCACGTATCGTTTCAGATAAATACGCGCCTACATTCAGGCTCAACGCCAATACGCCGGCGGTGATCGGATTGAACTGGATACCAATCGACGGCAAGCCGTAGTAAATGAGAAAAATCTGCACCAGTAAGGGCGTGCCGCGCATGCAGCTCACATAAATGGCCGCAGGCCACGTGAGGATGCGCCACTTTGACAAACGCAGCAGCGCCACCGTGCCGCCCACCAGCAAACCGCCGACCATCGCACTGACCGCAAACAGCAGCGTATAGCCCGTGCCTTTAAGCAAGTAGGGCCAGGCGGATTGCAGTAGATCGACGATATCCATGAATGTTTTTCTCCCAAGCAAAACCCCCTGCAGCGGGCAGGGGGTTTGTGTATGTCCGTAATTATAAGTCGTCACGGACAGGGCGTAGCCACATTCTGATCAGGCTGGGATCGGATGGGCTATGCCTGTGGGGCTGGTGCATGGCCCATTACTGGATCGTGGGGGCCTTGCTCACATCGCGGCCAAAGTATTTCTGCGAGATCTTGCCGTAAGTGCCATCAGCCTTGATATCCGCCAGCGCCTTGTTCAGTGCGGCCTTGAACTTGGGATTGTTCTTGGCAAACGGAATGCCGTTGCTGGAAGGATCGCCCACCGGCGCGCCCGCTTTGAGCGGCAATTTGGTCTGCTTGATCAGGTAAGGAATCATCAGCGTATCGTTCAGCGCTGCATCTACCCGGCCCAGTGCCAGGTCTTGCAGATATTCCTGCTCGCCCGGGTAGGTTTTCACATCCACACCCGCCACGGCACGTGCCATATCCGCGTAGTTGGTACCTTGGCCAACACCCAGCTTGGCGCCTTTCAGATCATTCAGGCTCTTGAACTGACGCGTTTCGTTTTTGCGCACCACCAATTGCGCTTCAGAAATCACATAGGGATCGCTGAAATCGAATGCTTCCAGACGCTTGGGCGTAATGCCGACCTGATTCACGATCACATCATATTTACCGGCTTGCAGGCCCGCCAGGATGCCGCTCCACTCTGTAGTGGTGAACTCGGCTTTGACGCCCAGCTTTTGCGCCAGAGCACTGGCGATTTCGACATCAAAACCGGTGAGCTGGCCGTTATCTTTGTAATTGAATGGCGGGTAAGTCCCCTCCAGCGCCACCTTCAGCGTCCCGCGTTGCTTGACGGTATCCAGCAGGTCAGCGGCAGTCGCCGACAATGCGGTGAGGCCCAGGATCGAGGCGATCAGCAAATGGCGCATATTCATATTACTTTTCCTTATAATGAAATTACATAAATACTCGGCACAAGCATTAAAGGTAAGACATGAGCATGACCAATGCCAATTAGGGTTATCGCCAAACATTGCGCTGCAATACAGCGCTACATGATGATTGGAAAAATACTACCCAGTAACCTTGTCAGGTATTCGTGCCACTTGCGGCAGCTAATCTTGTAGCAATCAGGATAGGCGGGAGGAGAGCCGTAATGAGATATCAAATTATTCCTGTCTATGAAGAGGGCGGCTCGCAACAAGATGAAGTCGGTTGGGTGGTGATCAACCCGGCGGGCTTCAGGGTTTCCATTGTTTACAGCGTGGACGCGCTCTGGTTGGCAGAGCGCCAGTGCGATTACCTGCAATCCGGATTTGACAACTTACTCCACATCGCCAGCGGTCTGGGCAAGACGGTCCTTCTCAACACCAGCGGGCGTTTTCCCGGCGTGGTACTGGGTATTTACGAGAAACACGTGTTGGTGGATGCCGGACGGGAACACGCCTATGCCGTGGAAATTTTCTTGCTGAATCAGGCAGGGATCTCGCTGCATTTGCAGGATCGAGTCAAGCTCGCCTTCATTGAAGGGCGTATGGTTGATCTGGCGCCACCGGGTAATACACATTCGGTTTCCTGCTGATGCATTGGCCGAAATACCTGGCGTCTCGCCGGTAATCCTCGCCGCCGTGTGACATTCGTAAAAAAGCCGCCATTACTGGCGGCTTTTCACATTTGCGATTCAATCGCCGGCAATGAAACTACGCAGCGGCCATATCCTGATGCTGATCCTGGCTTGGGCTGGACGTATGGCGGCGACGCTTGCCGATGGCCACCATCCCGACCAGACCTAACCCCAGCAAGGCGTAGGTCTCTGGTTCCGGCACTGCAGGCACAGTGACTACACCACCGCCGTTTGCCACGTTAAACCAGATATGGCTATCGCTGACAATCTGGTTGATGTTGTTAGCCTGGGAAGAAGCCAACACTTGTGCGTCGCCGTTGCCATCACCAAAACCAACGGCGGCTGGCGATCCACCAAAGCCCCCGACGCCACTGCTGGCGTCACCCGTGGTCCACTGGATATCTTTATAAAAAAAGCCGATCTGGCCTTGGCCGGTAGGCACCAGTGCATCGTCGCCACGCAATACCAGTTGGAAGCTGGCTGTTTTGTCATCGTGCTGGTTGAAATAACCCACATCGTCCCAGGTTACGTACAAAGTATTGCCGTCATCGCGGTAATACACCAGGCCGCTGGCCGGGTTGCGAGTATCTACATCGGAAAAATAAGGGGAGATAATCGGCACATTAACGCCGGTGGGGCCTTGCGGGGTATAAGTTGAAAGCGGGTTATTGAAGGTTACGTTGCCGTTGTTGTTGATGTACAGGCTAGTGTAGGTGTTGCCGTACAACGTGAAATTGAATCCCAGATTGATCAGCGTTGATGAACCATCATCGTTACGGTCCATCGCCGGATCGCCCAGCGTGTTAGTGAAATAATCGGTAGAACTGACCAGTGCACTGTCCGGAATGATGGATGTCGTGGCAAAGGTTGGACTGGCTAGTAGCAGAGTCGCCGCTGTTGTCAGGGCAAACTGGATTTTATTTAGCATGACGAGTACCTCAATCTATCCCGTAGATGCGCTATCCCACCGTTGCATTGGCTGATGTGGCGCGTTGTTTGTATGGAGCTTTCAATAGCTTTGTTATGGTGCGTAAGGTGTTCGGCAATAATTTTAATTTGCTTACTTGTAAATTAATATATCCGTTTGTCTGATGTAAATTAATTAAATACTAATATGCAGACAAACGTGGCTGCACCGCAGGCTGCGCATGACGTTTAATGGGGATTAAGTGCCGGAACGAGACGATAGAAGGATGTCAGCAGCTAGCTGACGAGGGATGGAAGGCCGCTGCAGGATTGATTGCGTGGCAAGACGGCCGGTTCGCACTTCGTCATGATCGGTATGCGAACTGACCAAAGTAACGCGGTGTGTACGGGCCGGAGACGGATTGATGAAGCGCGGATGGTGGCACGGCGGAGAGGGGCGGTGCAGATTGCACCGCGAAAAAAACCAGCCCACCTGAGTGACCTGGAGATTTTTAATTTAGAGGCTGGTACCCGGGATCGGACTTGAACCGACAAGCCGTAAGGCGGCGGATTTTAAGTCCGCTGTGTTTACCAATTTCACCACCCGGGCATGGGCAGGGCCGCATTGTAGCAGGCTTGCGCGCAATCTCACAGCGGCTTGGCGCAGTTGAGGACGGTGGGGCTGGGCCCGCAATCGCTATAATGCGCTGGAGTTCGGGCGCGTTGCCGAACGCATATCCGAATGCATATTCAAACTGTTTGTGGGGCTGGCGGGTTGTGGCAAAGATCAAAATTGTGGGTGTTTCGGGAAGCTTGCGGCAGCAGTCGTTCAATACGGCGTTGCTGCGCAATGTGGCGGGTTTGCTGCCAGCAGACGCTGAACTGCTTATCTATAGGGAATTAGCGGAGTTGCCATTGTTCAACCCGGATATCGATGCATTGGAGGCAACTCCGGCGGTGGCGCATTGGCGGGCCGCTTTGCGTGCTGCGGATGCAGTGATTTTCTCCACGCCTGAGTATGCTCATGGCGTACCGGGTGCGCTGAAAAACGCGCTGGACTGGGTCGTGGGGAGCGGCGAGTTGGTGGATAAACCCATGCTGCTTTTCAGCGCGTCGTCATCGCCGACCGGGGGCGACAAAGCGTCAGCACATCTGGCGGGGACATTGCAGGTCATGACCGGCGCGATTATTGAAGGTGGTGAATTGTGCGTTGGGTCAGTTGGCAAAAAGATTGATGCCAACGGCCGGTTGCATGACGAGGCAACAATTACCTTGATCCAGGCAATGTTGCTGGCGCTGCTGGAGCAGATCAAGACTAATCGTGCCGCTGAGCTGAGTATGTCCTGAGCTGCCAGGATTGGTAAACGCGGCCGGAACAGGGCTGATTATGGGGCGGATCTTCTGACAGAAAACCACGCCCTTTTCCGCGACTTATTTCTGGGATAGGGGCACAAACCGCAGCGAGCCATCAGCCAGCGTGCCGTTGAACATGTCGGTTGGTCGCACCCACAACCCTTGCTCATGGGGCCAGAGGTGTTCGTAGATGGTCATGGATTCCAGCGTTTCCGAGTGACGAGCCAGCCCGACTATCCGGTAAAGGCCGCCTTTGTAATGGCGATGGCTGGCAAGCTGCAGAGCTTCTGCTTCGGTCATGGTTTGGTTCCGTGAAGTCGGATTAAAGATAGCCTTGATCTGCGCAGAGGCGTGCGCCTGAACAGATCAAGGCACGAGCACGTGGCCCGTTGGCTGGCGGTCGAAATTAAAGCTGGAATTGCGCCACCAGCGCATGCAACGCGCCAGCTCGTTCGTTCAATTGCTTGACTGTACCGGATGCATGCTGGACGGCTGCATCGGTTTCGTTCGACAGGCGATTCAGTTGCTCGGCTGCTTTGGCCATTTCATTGGTCGCGACCGATTGCTCGCGGGTCGCTTCGGCGATTTCGCGAATGCTGCTCACCACGTGTTCCATTTGCCCGTGGATGCCGCCGATGCGGTCGGCGACAGCGTGAGATTTCTCCACACCCGCGCTGACTGACTCGCGAGTCTTGTCCATGTTGCCCAAGGCAGCCTGGATTTGCTGATCGGTTTCGCCAATCAAACCGCCAATCTCGACTGTGGCTTTGGCGGTGCGTTCAGCCAGTTTGCGTACCTCGTCGGCCACCACGCTAAAGCCACGACCCGCTTCACCAGCGCGAGCGGCTTCGATGGCCGCATTCAAGGCCAGCAGGTTGGTCTGGTCGGCGATCTCTTTGATCACGTCGATAATCTGCGTGATCTGGCCCGAGCGTACGCCCAGCGCGCTCAGGGTGTCGGCAAGCGCATCGACGGATTGGGCGATGTGATCGATATCCGAAGACAATAGTTGCACATCCTGTGCTGAACGCAGCGAGACGGCACCGGTCTGGCTAGCGGTGTTTTCGCTTTGGCGTGCGCCATCGGCAATGTGGTTGATGCTGACGGTGATTTCTTCAATGGTTGCCGCAGTGGCGCTGGAAATATCGGCCTGGCGCTGCGATTCGTTGGAAAGCTGGGTCGTCACATCATGCAAATCGCGCACGCCGCCGGTTAACTGCACCGAGTTGTCGCGCACATCAATAAACAGTGTGCGCAGCCGCGACACAAAGCGGTTGAAGGCCTCTGCCGTCAGGCCGATTTCGTCACGGCGTGTCACTGGAATACTGCGGGTCAGATCGGCATGGCCGGTGGAGATTTCGGCCAGCGCATCGCGTAGCCGTACCAGCCCGGACAACAAGCTGCTCAACGCGGCGGCGGCCAGAATTACTGCCAGCACACCGACCAGTACACCGGCAATCAGTAGCGTAATCAACAAGCTGTTGAGCGGCGCGAGCATGGCCGATTTATCGCTGACCGTAGTCAATACCCACTGAGTGCCCGGTACGGCGGAGGCAGTGACATATTTGTCGGCATTACCGATGGTGACTTCCACCAGATCGTTCTGCTTTTCGGCGTCATCCAGCACGGTTTGGGTCAGCCCCGGCATGACGTCGCCCACGGCTTTGAGCGTGGCGTCGGCATTCGGGTGCGCCACGATCTTGCCATCATGTGTGGCCAGGAAAGCGTATCCATCGCCGCGCAATTCAATGCCGGTGACCACTTTGATGACGTCTTCCAGCGCTACGTCGCCACCCACCACACCACTTTGCGTGCCGTTCTCAGTAATCGGAGCAGCAAAGGTCACGCCCAGCTTGCCGGTCGAGGCAAACACGTACGGATCGGACACGATCGGGCCATGGGCTTCGCTGGCTTTTTTATACCAGGTGCGCGAAGTAGGGTCGTATCCCGCGGGCGGCTGTTTGCTTGCCAGCTGATAAACCATCCGGCGATCAGCATAACCGGCAAACAGCTGGTCAAACTCACCCGCTTGTTGCCCGGTTTGCAAAAAAGGCACCGGATCAGCCAAGCCCGGCAAACGGGCAGAAACGGCCATGACCGCGTTGCGGTGTTGCGTAACCCAGCGGGCCAACGCCTCGCTATTGCCGTGCACCGCGGCGTGAATCTCGTTGCGGGTGCCAGCAATGATTTCGGATTTCATCCGCAGATAAGCAACAGAAGACAGCACGGCAATGACCACTGCAACCAGCAGGGCCACAAACAGAAGAAGGCGGGACTTGAGCGACATTGACTAACCTGCGGGAGGCACAAAACGGGGAGGATGCCATTAAATCGTTGCATGGCTAATTATGTAATTGGGATATTCCGTAAGCAGGAAGTCTGAGCGCCCGATGACACTTGTAATCAGGAACAAGGAGTTACGAGAATGCTGTCGTCTAGCGGCGACTTGATCGTATCTTGATGCCGTTTGCGGCAATCAGACGAGCCGCCGTCGCGTCCGCATACCTGGCTGTGCGCCATCAATTGCGCGCAAATGCGGCAGCGCCCATGCATCTGGGCTTGAGAATGGCTGTTCTCCCTACCGAGGGTGCGCGGGCCTGTTGCATCTACGCGTGCTAAGCAACGTTGTGATGTTGCGATAGCGGCAATTACACGCCAGCTCTTTTTGATTCGTTACCCCGATGATCTCCCATCAGTGCAGCAACGAGCCCATGCCAAGCTGTATTGCTGAAGCTGCAGCAGCGTGGGCTCCCGGGTGTGCAGCCCGCCACAGTACCGATAGATGGAAATACAGCTTGATGGCATGCACAGCCAGCGATATGGCAAGTACGGTGGCCAGGGCAGCCAGCAGCAAAATGCCCATGACTCTTATGAATCCGGGCTTTCTTGGAATGTGCACCACGTCGCTATCATGCTGGTCCGTATGAATTGCTGATCGTTGTTTCAGTCGAGCGAGTCGCTGCCAGTGGCGGGCCGCGTCTGTGCGCATGTCACGCATTTGTGTCCCCATGCTGATGGGTGAACCTCCAGGCTATCCATACATCACAAACAGCGGCGGCCCACCCCGCAATACCAATCCGCTTACGCTCGTTTGATCAGTCGAATGATGAACAACAGAATCACGGCACCGATTACGGCCGTAATAATTGAGCCAATCCAGCCTGCGCCCAGCGAGATATGCAGCACGCTCGCCAGCCAGCCGCCAATGAATGCACCGACGATACCTACGACGATATCAACGATCAGGCCAAAGCCACCTCCCTTGACCATCACGCCCGCTAGCCAACCTGCCACCGCGCCGATCACCAGCCATGCAATGATGCCGTGTTCCATATTTATTCCTTCGTAGTTGTGCACTGTTAAAAAAGTTTACGGCTTGCCCTTGATGGGGCAAACGCGCAGTCGATGCCAGAAGCGACTCCAGCACGTGTTGCCGTACTGAAAAGCCCGGTATTGTCGGGGTTTAGTCCGCCGCTTCTCGCGCTCGCTTAGTGGCAAGCCTTGCCGTGATCGGCGTGATAGCCCTTGGCCAGCGCATCGGCTTCGGACATATAACTGCCATCTTTGGTCTTGCCATAATACTTATCGGATGGACAGTGGTAGACCTTGGTACCGGCGTTACCCCATACCTGGCCCGCGCTTCCAGTCGGTGCCGGTACAATCGGCTTGACGATGGCGGCAGAGGCTACGGCTTTTGCTGGTGTAGCAGGCTGGCTGGCAACTGAAACCGCCGGCTTGGTCATTGCAGCGGTAGACGTTGCTTGGGGTGTAGCCAGCCAGGTTTTGACGCCTTTATGACCCGAACAGGCTCCGCTTTTCGCGATGCCGGCGAACGTAGTGCCGTCCTTGCATACCGCGCTAACGCTGGCGGGCACACTTGCCGCCCCTTGGGCATGACTCAAGCTCGAGACCAACAGTCCTGTTGCAATGCTCATCAAAAATAAACGCTTGTTCATGGATGTATTTCTGTGAAATGAAACGTTGGGTGAAACCGGTTGTGTAGCAATTTGGCTGGTATTCACCTGCCTTATGCTTGCTCACCTGGTTGAGGGTTTGTGTTGGATTTGTCCATATATTCTGCGGCCGCCTTTACGCCTTCAAAGCCAGTGATCGCAGCAATCCCTTCCGTCAACAAAGATGCATTTGGATCTAGCTTTTCAACACCTTCCACTGCAACCACGGCACCAATGATTTCGTTCAGTAAACTCATGCTCATTCCTTATTCGGGCGGTTGAAAGGGCATCTGGTTTGTGTGGGGAATGTATCCATATCACTGCGCTGCCGGTGCCTTGTAATAGTGCAAAACAACTGCAGCAGGCACCGGTCAGGTCAGACCATCAAAACCGCTGAGGTCATTTCACAGTGTGGTGATGGTGATGTTTCCGGGCATGACGTTTGGCTTGTGCTTTTTGGGCGGTTGCCGATGCTGCGGAAGCTTTGGTTGCGTGCTTCCGGTTGGCTTTGTGATGATGTTTGGAATGCATGGTCTTGACCGCAGGGGTAGACGCGGCCACCGGGGCGCTTGCCTCTGCAGCGAACACTGGTGCGGTAAACAGAATACCGGCAGTAACGGCGAAAGCGATCAGGGTTTTCATTCAATATCTCCAATTCAATTAAATTACGGTTTCACCGGAGCGAGTAATTCCGGTTGCCAGCGGAGAATGGCATGGATGATTTAATTCGATTGTGAACATGTATTGCCTTGAGCAACAAATGGTACTAACGCGAGGTTCGATTAATCTGAATTGATTGAGGTCAAACTGAATTTTAAATATCAATAAAAGGAGATATATATTTGGCAAAATAAACGACCACATTATTTCAATTAATGTAATGGATAAATTAATTTAAGTGAAAAAATAGCGGATGTGCAATTCCTCGCATCGCGGTGGAATCGCGTTAAGAAGGGATGATGAGGGCAGATCAAGTAATCCTTCCGCCATTTTTAGCCGGGCAGCAATCCGGTTAAAAGCGATACTCTATATCTATGTAAAAACACGCGGGGTTATTTCATCGGGATAGTTCAGAGTGCGCCGTGGACCTTGCTGCGCTTGATCGGTGCAGTAGGCGGTGGGGTGGGGGCCGAAATTCAATCAGTGCGATTGCCTGGGCAACATAACTGCGTGAACGGAAGATTATGTGGTGTCTCTCTGTCGTTAGCGGGCACCGGGCATGGGTTCAATATGTGCCTCACCTTTCCGGCCCATGTACGTAACCTGCTCTCCGGCAATCCAGGCAACGTAGCCAACACAGCCTGCAGCCATCGTCAGTGCCATGAACTCCGGATATTTCACCGCCCCGCTTTGTGCGCCGAGAATGGCTGATTGCAATGCTTGCGGGTCGAATGCCTCGGCAATCGATACCGCAGGCACAGGTAGTGTTAGCGTGCAGGTTTCGCCCTCAGGCATGTAAAGGTTGTCGCAGCGGCCCGATAATCAGCGTAGTAGGACTCGATACCGGCCAGCACCAAGGCTTTGACCACGCCACCAAAACTCGTTGTGCCGGCGCAGGAGTCTTTGCTGCATTGTTCAATGACTTGTCTGACTGAATCATCCATGACCATTTCCCTTCTTGTATTTGAGCTTTAGGGCGCCGGTGGCACTGGGTAATAGCGGGATTCCAGTGCGAGTAGTTGGGCAGCAACGAAGAGTATGGCTGGAGCACAGCCCATCATGTTGCCCGCCAATTCCAGCCTGGCAACCATCTGTGCTTTCTTGGCACCTTCCCGCCAGTTGCGCTGTGATTCTTCGATCTGGTCGCGCAAACAAACGTGCCACGATACCTGCTGCCTCGCTCAGGACCCCCGGATCAAGTCGGGGTAAATCCACACCAAAGTCTTTCAGGGGCGGGTAGCCAACGTGTTTACGTAGATGCAGAAAAACAAAAAGGCCACCCCGAAGGATGGCCTAAGTGTTTGATGTTACTGGAGGCGCGAGCCGGAGTCGAACCGACCTACACGGATTTGCAATCCGGTGCATAACCGCTTTGCTATCGCGCCAGAAACTTTTGTACAAAAAAGGGAAAGTCAGCGCTTTCCCTTTTTTCAAAATTCTGGAGCGGGAGAAGAGTCTCGAACTCTCGACCTCAACCTTGGCAAGGTTGCGCTCTACCAACTGAGCTACTCCCGCATGGAGTGGTGTTGCTTTACATCATTTGTTGCAGCCTGGATTCAGTGGAGCGGGAGAAGAGTCTCGAACTCTCGACCTCAACCTTGGCAAGGTTGCGCTCTACCAACTGAGCTACTCCCGCACTGTCGTGTGCTGCAACGAGGAGCGCATTATGGCTAAGCCAATTCGGGCTGTCAACACCCGCTTTGCCGAAAAACCGAAAAACGGTGCTTTTATCGTCACCTGTTTGTGCTAATCTGGTCGGTCTGGCGCGGTGCTGCGGGATTCGCAGCGCGGAAAAAGCGTCGTATTGGCAAGGACTTGCCGCAATTGAGGGCAAGGCAGTAACAACCATCATCCGTTTGCGGGAAAGCCCGCAACTTTTTACATGGAGGATCGCCATGTCACGTCGCGTCGTCACGCTCGCTCATTACTACACTGAGCCCCATATCCAGCAAATGGCCGATAAAGTCGGCGACAGCCTGGAATTATCCCTTTATGCCAAAGAATGCGAAGCCGACACCATTGTGTTTGCTGGCGTGCGCTTTATGGCTGAAACCGCCAAGATTCTGAACCCGCAGGCCGAAGTCATTCTGCCGGATCGCGGTTCAACCTGTTCTCTGGTGACGCAAACCGATGTCACCGCCCTCAAAGCATGGCGTGAGAGCTACCCAGATCACGTACATGTGTCGTACATCAATTCTTCTGCAGAACACAAAGCCTTGTCGGACTGGATTGTTACCAGCCGCAATGTCGATGACATCATTGCCCATCTGTATGCCGAGGGTAAGAAGGTCATCTTCTCGCCTGATCGCAATATGGGTGCGTATCTGAACTTTCAGTATGGCTACGACATGCCGCTGTGGTCTGCCGTGTGCGAAGTCCACGACAAGTTCAATCAGGCCGCGCTAGATGAAGCCTATGCCGCTGTCAGCACGGCCAAATACCTGATCGCCCACCCCGAAAGCCCGCTGCCCGTGCTGCAAAAGGCTGATTACGTCGGTTCGACCTCTGGCATGCTGAACTGGATCAAGTCTTATGCCAGCGAGCCGGATGCCACCATCTTCGTCGCAACCGAAGACGGCATCCTTTACAACATGCGCCAGGCGCGGCCTGATCTGACCATTGAGCAAGCGCCAATCTACGCCGGTTGCCAGTGTAATCAGTGCCCGTACATGAAGCTCAATACCACGCAAGCCGTGCAGCGTGCGCAGGCGGGCGAGGGTATTCGCATCGATTACCTGAGTGCCGAACAAATGGATGCAGCACGTCTGCCCATTGAACGCATGCTGGATTTCTCCAAACGCTATTATCAGTAATCAAAACAGGGCAAAAGGGCGTGTGTAACGCCCTTTTTCTTGTTGATGCATTCCGGAGCACAACGCATGCGTCATGACTATCTGGTTTTTATTGGCCGCTTTCAGCCGCTGCATCTGGGCCATATGAAGGTGATCGAGGCCGCCATGCAGCAGGCCGACAAGCTGATCATCATCTGTGGCTCGGCCCGCCAGGCGCTCAGCCCGCGCAACCCGTTCACGCTGGATCAACGTGAAGAGATGCTGCGCGCTGCATTGCCTGCCGAATGGCAAGACCGCGTGTTTCTGGTTGGCTGTTCGGACCGCATGTACAACGACCAGCAATGGGTGACGGAAGTCCAGAATCTGGTCGACAAAGTGATCGCGGTAGATACCGCCAACCTGGGCAGCCGCGAAGCGCAGTTCAAGATTGGCGTGATCGGCAGCCCGTCACGCCGCCATACCTGGTATCTGGATTTGTTCCCGCAATGGGAGCGCATTGAGGTCGCAGATGAGCCAGATATCGATGCCTCGCATCTGCGCCAATATCTACTGTGCGATGGCGGCGCGCATTTTGCGCAATCTGCCGCCAAGGTGCCATCCGCTGTTTACCAATGGCTGGATGGCTTTCGCAGTAGTGAAACCTGGCAAACGCTGGCCACGGAATACCGCTTTCTGCTGGATTTTCGCAAAGCATGGTCAGTCGCGCCGTATCCGCCCACGTTTGTAACGGTGGATGCCGTGGTGATCCACTCGGGCCACATCTTGCTGGTTCGTCGCCGTAACTTGCCTGGGCGTGGCTTGTGGGCACTGCCAGGCGGGTTTGTCGATCAGGATGAGCCGATTCGTGATGCGGCGATTCGTGAATTGCGCGAAGAAACCCGTTTAAAGGTGCCCGCGCCGGTGTTGGCGGGGTCTATCCGCTCAAGCCGGGTATTTGACCACCCGCACCGCAGCTTGCGCGGCCGCACCATTACGCACGCGTTTCTGATTGAATTGACGCCGACGGGCGATGGTTTGCCCAAGGTCCGCGGCGGGGATGATGCGGATCGGGCGCAGTGGGTGCCGCTGTTTGAATTCAGCCGCATGGAAACGCAGCTGTTTGAGGACCATTTTTATATCGTGAACTGGTTTTTGGGGCAGATTTGAGCGGCGGGGATGTTGCTATATTTCGAACCTGTTTGCGGCCAATGGGCGTGGAAATTTATAGAGGGGCTAAATGAAGCAAATTTTATGTAGCTGCTTGCTATTAGGCGCATGCGCCGCAAACTCGGGGGTTGTGCCAATGGGCCAAGAGAGTTTCATGGTTTCGCGGCAAGCGGCAACGGGATTTTCAGGATCGGGGACGTTGAAGGCGGATGCTTTGCGTGAGGCGAATGACTTTTGCTCGCATCAAAATGAGTCAATGCAAATCGTCAATGTAGTCGAAGCCCAGCCTCCGTATATCTTCGGCAATTTTCCGAAAGCAGAAATACAGTTCAAGTGTCAGAAGTGAGACTGGTGCTGATAAGCCCCGTATCGCCATGCATCAGCGGGTAATCCGCCTTTGAGTTTGTCCATACCCCCTCCCGGATTGCTACGCGAATCCGGGCTACGGCAATCCTGGGTACTAGTCAGCCTCACCGCCGCACCATCCCCCCGCTCGGCCATTGCACAAATTTCCAGTCCTGATAACTGTTCTTGTTGGCAAACGTGGCGTAGCTGGCAGGGAAGTTGTCTTGTTTGAGCGGTTTGTCGGTGGATTTGCTGTACACGCCCATAAAGCCGCCACCGGGTGCGGCGATGTACAGCCAGTCTTCGCCGGTGATCGGGTCTTTATAGGCTTTGCGTAGAAAGCGGCGAGGGAAGGGGACACGTGGGTCTTGCACCAGTTCATCCAGACTCTTGGGGAACTGCACACTCTGGCCATTACCCTGCGCCAGAAAGCCAGCCAGCGCCCGCCCGATTTCATCGCCCTCGATCATCAATTCTTGTTCTTTCAGGCGGCGGATACGGGTTTGCCAGACGTCGGCGACTTCGGCCAGATAAATGCCGGTAATCAGCACCATCATCAGCGCCCAGGCGTAGGCAAAGCCCCGTTGCCGCCGCACGTTACCAGTCCCTGTAGGACGAACCGTCGTGGGCGGTGCCGTCGGCGCCGCTTTTGACGTCGTAGACGCCGGTGCCGTTTTCCGGGGCGATGATGACCCATGTTTCACGGCTGCCGGAAACTGGGTCCAGTGGCACCTCGCGCAGATATTTGCGGGTGACCAGTTCATCCAGGTTTTCGGGGTAGTGGCCCGTGTCGGCGTCAAACTTGTCGATGGCATCACGCATGGCCACCAGGTTGTGGCGCAGTACTACTTCGGTTGCGCGGTCAGTTTGCTGAAAATAACGCGGCACTACCAACGTGAGCAGGCTGGCCATGATCGCCAGTACCACCAGCAATTCAATCAGCGTAAAACCACGATGCAAACGACGAAGGGCGACAAGAATCAACATGAGTTACCACTGCCGGTACGGCTGGCCATTGACGCCCACCGCTTCAGATAAAGAATAAACGTCATACACGTCCTTGCCTTCTTCGGGCGAATCGGGCGGACTGGCGTAGCTGCGTTTGCCCCAGGTTTCGTCATTGCTGCGACTGGCGCAATCACAAAATGGATCACGCGGAATACGCCGCAGAAAATACATTTTGTGCCCGGCCGGGTCTTTCAGGTCTTTCACCCCGTCCACCAGAATGCCCAGCGTCGGCGGGTAACCGGTTTCTTCAATCGACTTGTTGATGCGGCCATCATCCACGGCTTGTTTATAGGCATCGATGGCGCTGCGTATTTGCCATAAATCGCGGCGTAACTCTTCCTCGCGGCTGCGCTGGGCGGCGATTTGTGTCAGCGGCAACGCCACCGTGGCCAGCACGGCCAGAATGGTGAGCGTCACCATCAATTCGATCAGCGTAAAGCCGCTGTGTTGCTTCATGATGCGTTCGTCAGCGCCGCAAACCCGTCCCGCTACGTGCCGGGACTGGAGTAATGGCGGGTTGCACTTGCTGTTGCGGCACTGGCTGTGGTGCCGGTACGCCGGGCAGTTGCGCCGGTGCGGGGGCCGTTGTCGCTGCCGGAGGAGCGGGCGGCGGTGGCGGCGCCGGGATGCTGCCATCAACCGAGTTGTTGATGTTCACCGTGGATTTACTGCGCAACAGCAGTGGCTCAGTGGTCAGCTGGCCATCGGTGCCGCTATCAAAGGTGGTGATGTAAGAGCTGGGCAGTGGCAGATTGCGCACGATATGCGGGGTAATCAGCAGCACCAGTTCGGTCTTGTTTTTCTGGGTGGATTTGGTACCAAAAATGCGATCCAGTACCGGCAGTTCGCCCAAGCCTGGAATCGCATTGCCGCTGGTTTGATCGTTGCGCTGCAAGAGGCCGCCCAGCACCTGGGTTTCGTTATCACGCGAGGCCATCACCGTTTCCGCGTGGCGCGTGCCGATCTGGTACACCGTCAGCCCGGTCTGTGTGGTGATGGTGTTGGCCACATTGGAGACTTCCAGCGTTACTTTCATGCTGATATCGCCATCAATCGAGATGGTCGGCTCCACATTCAGCGTCAGACCCACGTCCTGGTAGTTCACGTTCTCACTGGTCACTCCGTTGGAGGTGGTATTGGTAATCACCGGCAAACGGTCACCAATCAGGATTTTGGCTTTTTCCTTGTTTTTTACCCGGATATTGGGCGAGGCCAGTACGTTGGTGATGCCCTTGTTGTGCTGCAGATTGGCGGTAATGGTGGGTTGGCCAAAATTGATCAGCGCATTGCCGCGATTAAACCCAGCCAGGTCTTGCAGCGTCAAAGTGCCGTTGTAGCTATTGGTGCTGGTGCCCACGGTGGCGCTGATCGAGTTGGGGTACTGAATGCCCAGGTTGAGCAAATCAGTGCTGGTGACTTCCAGAATCTGCGCGCTGATATCCACTTCTGACTGCGGCAGGTCAATCGCCGCGATCAGGCGTTCGGCCACTTCAATGGCTTCGGGCGTGTCGCGCATGACGATCATGTTCAGCCGGTCATCAATATAGATGTCGCGGGTTTTGGTCATCTGCTTGAGCATGGCCAGCACTTGTTTGGGGTCGGCGTTGCCCACATAGAACGTGCGCATCACCAGGTCTTTGTAGTCGCGGTCTTTATCCGGGCGCTTCGGGTAGATCAGGATGGTGTTGTCGTTGAGGATCTTTTTATCGAGCTGATTGGTGGTCAGCAGCAGGTTGATCACGTCCTGGACGGTAGTGTCACGGGCAAAAATGGTGGTTTTCAGATTCGGTGGGACGTCGCGGTCAAAAATGAAGTTGACCTTGCCGATGCGCGAAATAATATCGAACACGCTGGTCAGTGATTGATCGCGAAACTGCAGCGAAATCGGGCTGCGCAAGGCGGCGGCCAGATTGGGTTTGAGCGTGGCATTGCGGGTGATCTTGCTCTGGATTTCATCCTTCAAACGCACCGCCTGGATATTGCGGGGATTATCCGCCAGCACTTGTTCCACCACGACCAGCGCGTTGTCCGGTTGTTCATTCTTGATGGTTTGTGCGTACTTGAGCATGGAAGCATGGCGTATATCATCCTGAATCACGCGCATTGCTTCTTTGGCAATGGCGTTGCCCGGGTCCCACTGCAAGGCGTGCTGGAAGGCGGCGACTGCATTGGCACCATCGCCAGCCGCCCGCGCTGATTCGCCCTGGCGCACCAGGTTCTGCACATAAATCTGCCGCTGACGCTCATACGTGGCGCGCACCTGCAGGTCGTCCGGATTGGCCTTGAGCTGATCCTGCAGATATTGCAGACCCTGTTCCGGATCACCCTGCAGCATCATCTGGCGCCCGGTCTCCGGCGCGGAAGGCGGCATGCAACCGGCCAGCAAGGCGGGCAGCAAAGCAGCAAGGAGCCGATGTCGCAGGCGGTTTTTCAAGTGATTCATCATCATGTGTTTGCGCCGGTCAAGGCGCTCCTCCGACGGGAAGCGTCTGCGGTTCATTCAGCGGCAGATAAGTCAGCGACACTGCATCGCGGGTGACTTTATCCACTCGGTAGATACCTAGCAGCACTTCTCCTTGTTGTACTCGTCCCAGCGCGTCACAGCGCGTGCACAGAACATATTGTTGTCCAGCAACCTCAATCACCACCTGATCGCCTTGTGGATCATGCCAGGTGGCCACGACGCGCATGGGCAGCGGCGGTGCCACCGGCTTGGGCGTTGGCGTGGGTTTGGGTGTCGGAGTGGGCGGTGGTGGCAGTGGTTGCCAGTTTTGCCGTGGAAACAGATCAACAAATGCGGCGGCCGAAGCCGCGGAGGCCTTGGATGCGCCCGATGCCAGTTTGCCAGCCACAACGCTGGCGGGCGCACTTGCGGCCTGGGCGTTACTGTCAGCAGCTTCGCTGGCGATTTGCGCAATGCGCGCCGGGCGGGCGCGGGTTTGCAGGCGCGAGCCATCCGCCTGGTCGGCATCGGCCTGACGGCCTTGCCACCAGGTATAACCAGTCAGCAGCAGGGTAACAGCGAGCACAATCTGCAGCGGGCGCGACAACATCAACGCACCTCCGTCAGATAGCTCAACTGCAATTGCATGAACAACATGTCTTCATCAATGCGCCCGCGCGTCAGAATCAGGGTTTCCACGCGTACGCCGGGCTGCGCCTGCAGGTCTTCAACCAGTCCACGGATATCTACATAACGGCCTTGCGCCGGAAACTGCACGCCGTAGCGCACCAGATGTCCGTCGGCTTCGGCGGAGGATTTGTAGTCACTTTGCGAAATGGCAATGTGATGCTTGTCGCCCCACAGGCTGACGTTGCGCAAGAACTCGGTAAAAGTGTTGGGTGTTTTCAGCGGCGGCAGCCCGGCTACGGTCGATGCGGCAATGGCGTTGCTTTTGAGACGTCGCGCCATGTCTTGCACATCCGCTTCACGCCGGTCCAGATCACGATTGAACGGCACCACGGTCTGCCGGTAAATCAGCACGCCGGCCACAATCAAACCCAGCCCAACCCAGCCGAGCAGCCCGGCGTATTTGGGCCATTGGCGCAAAGTCCAGATGATTTGCGCTTGCTTCATGGGCGCGGCTCCCGCCACAACACTTCCAGCGCCGACTGAGTAGGCTTGAACGGATCGGTAATCTTGGTGCCCTGATGCGCCAGCGTCACTTTGCTCACGGCGGGGTTGCGCGTCAGCGTATCGACCAGCAGCAGCGAGTCATTGAGCGTGCGCGATTCCAGCTCCAGTTTGACGTCGCGATCGGACGTGTTGATCTCGAGCTTGGTATACGCGAGATTGGGCTGCCAGGTTTTTTCCAGCAAATTGAGCGCAAACAGCGGGCTGATCAGCTGGTTGCGGCGAATCGTGGCGATCTTGTCATTGGCTGGCGTTTCTTTACGAGCCGCTTGCTGTGCTTGTTCCTGCTTCTTTTTCAGCCACGCCACCTGGTCTTCGCGCTCGGCAATCTGGTCGCGGCGTTGCTTGGCAATATCTTGCTGAGTCATCGCCCACAACAGCACCACCACGCCAATAGTGGTCAGCGCCAGGCCCAGCCACGGTGTGTTGGACGGTTTGCGATGAAAATCGAGTTGAACTGGCTGCATGTCAGATCTGCCCGGCCACAAGTTGCCCTGGCTGCGGTTCGCGCCAGTCGGCCGGATAAGCAAAACGCGCATGCACGCCGCCCAGCCATTGCAGGCTGAAGTCGGTGGCTTGCAGGCCAGATAACTGGATGTCCGACGACACCACGTAAACCTGTTTAGGCATGAAAT
The DNA here is from genome assembly GCF_031291215.1 of Silvimonas sp. Taxonomy (NCBI): domain Bacteria; kingdom Pseudomonadati; phylum Pseudomonadota; class Betaproteobacteria; order Neisseriales; family Chitinibacteraceae; genus Silvimonas; species Silvimonas sp. The sequence continues at coordinate 95,017 of NZ_JARLJK010000064.1, read as the reverse complement.
CAGAGACCAGCATGGCGGCATCGCGCACCAGCGCGGCAATGTCTTCGCCTTGCGGGCGCGGCACCAAGGCAAACGGCAGGGTGATGGCACTGCGCCAGCCAGAGCGCCAGAACACACAGGTGGCGTGTTCCGCTTCAATCAGCACCAGCACAAACTCTTTGCCCTTCAATTGCTTGTGATGACGATTGATGGCGGTGGTGAGCAAGGGCTCGCAATGCGTCAGGCGCAGTTTCTGAGTGCGTGCCAGTTCGACCAGGGTCTGATACAAACCTTGATCCAGCGCTGCTGCCAGGCGCGGTCTGCCATAGGGCCCCGGTGCTACCTGCACTCGCCAGGTTTCGGTGCCGACATCGTATTGCTGGCTTAGCAACACGCGGGCATACCCTTGCCAGTCGGCATCGCGCTTGAGGTTGTCTTGCCACGGCAGCACGGTGTAGCGCACCCACGGCGCACCGATCATCAACTGCAAGGTATCAACGCCGATGCGCCCACGCGGACGTTCAGCCAGCAATTGCTGCAGCCGCATGACCACGTTGTCGGTCGTCAATTGCTCAAGGGCAACCTGACGCCGTTTGGGCAGCTCTTTGCTCCACATCGGGCTGCTGGCCAGCAACAAATGGCGCCGGGAAAACCACGCGTGATGGTTAATCCACAAATGTGACACGGTTCACCTCCTGCAATGTGGTTTCCCCGCGTGCCACCACGGCCATGGCCGCTTTACGCATGCTGATAAAGCCCAGACCGGACGCCAGTAGTTTGATTTCCACCGCCGGAGCACGGCTGGCGATGGCTTGTTTGAGTTCGTCGTTCAGCCGCAAGACTTCGGCAATGGCTTTGCGCCCCAGGTAACCGGTGCCGCGACAAGCCTGGCAGCCCGTGCCTTTACGGAAACGCCAGGCGGCGGTTTGATCACGCGTTACGCCGGAAGTCGCCAGCAGTTCGTCATCGGGGTTGTCGTCGGTCATGCAGTGCGGGCAAATCTTGCGGATCAGCCGCTGTGCGACCACGCCAATCAGCGCATCGACAAAGCTGTTGGGTTCCACGCCCATGTGCATGAAACGGTCCAGCACCGAGAACACGTTGTTGGCGTGGACGGATGTGAGCACCAGGTGACCGGTCAGCGCGGCCTGCACCGCAATGTTGGCGGTTTCGCCATCACGGATTTCGCCGACCAGAATCTTGTCCGGGTCGTGCCGCAAAATCGAGCGCAAGCCGCGGGCAAAGCTGAGGCCTTTTTTGTCATTCACCGGAATCTGCAAAATACCCTGCAACTGGTATTCCACCGGGTCTTCAATGGTGATGATTTTTTCTTCGCCGCTATTAATCTCGGACAGCGTGGCGTACAGCGTGGTCGATTTGCCCGAACCGGTTGGCCCGGTCACCAGCAACAAGCCGTACGGTTCGGTGGCCAGACTGCGGATATTGGCCATGGTGGTGTCATCAAACCCCAGGATGTCCAGCCGCAGGGTTTTGAAGGCGTCGCCCGTGTTTTGTTTGTCCAGAATCCGCAGTACTGCGTCTTCGCCAAAAATCGACGGCATGATTGACACACGAAAATCCACGTCGCGCCCGTTCATGATCACTTTGAAGCGACCATCTTGTGGAATGCGCCGCTCGGAGATATCCAGTTCGGCCAGTACCTTGATGCGCGAGATCACCTGCTCGGCGGTTTCCACACCGTTGGCACCGCCGATATGCAACAGCACACCGTCGATGCGGTATTTGATCGCCAGCCCGCTGACGGTGCTTTCCATATGGATGTCCGAGGCTTTGGCTTTCAGTGCATCGTACAAGGTGGAGTTGACCAATTTGACGACCGGATTGGTGTCATGCGCCAAGGTCGCCAGCGAGATTTCCGGCACGCCCGCGTGACCGTTTTCGCTGTCCGAACCGGTGGCCAACTGGTCCATGGCGCGGTGCGAGGTCTCGAAGCTTTCCAGGTAAGTGCGCACATCATCGTAATGCGCGAGTACCGTGATAAACGGCAGCGCCACACGTTGTTGCACCCAGTTGCGGGTGACGCGATCAAACGGATCGCCCAAGACCAGCCGCAAGGTGCCGTCGACATCTTCGGCCATCAGGCATTGGTGGCCGACCGCGTCGCCATACGGCAGCAAGTCATAACGTGGAAACTGCGCTGACAAGTCCTCACGGCCCAGCGCGGGCAGACCCAGAAAGCGGCTGATTTCCTGGCGATAACCGTCGTTATCCAGCCCCAGGGTTTGTTGCAGCAACAGCGGCAAACCGGCGTCACTGGCGTTCTGGCGCAAATGGGCAATCAGCTCAAGATTCAGGGCGGTCATTGCATGCTCCCTGCGAGCTGGAAGATCGGCATATAGAGCAAGAACACGATGGAGCCGATCATTACGCCAATCAGCAACATCAAAATGGGTTCAAACAAGCGGGTAAACATCTCGATGGCCCGATCCAGTTCTTCATCACAGAACTGCGCCGCGCGTTCGCTCATGGTCGCCAGCTCGCCACTTTGCTCGCCCACGCGCAACAAGCGTTCGGCCACTGGCGTGGTCAGGCCGTAACGGGGCAGGGTGGAAGAAAGCGACTGGCCGGATTTGATATCGACAATGGCTTGGGTGAGTGCCAGGCGCATCGGCGTGGGCAGCAACTGCGCCGCCAGTTCCATCGCGGCCACCAGCGACACCCCGCCCGACAACAACAAGCCCACAGTGCGATAAAAGCGGGTGAGAGAAAACAAGCGGCGATAGTCATTCATGCGTGGCAAGCGCCAGAACGTTTCGGCCAGTGCTGCTTTCACCGCCGGGGTCCGCAATAACACCACCGCCAGGATGATCGTGCCGATGATCCCGCCAAACAGCACTTCACCGTGCTGGTGCACCAGCTCACCCCACCACAGCAATACTTCGGCGGCGAACGGCAGGTTTTTCATGCTGGCGTAAATCTGGCTGAATTTGGGGATCACATAAAACAGCAAAAACAGCATGATGCCGCCGCCGATGGTGATGATCACCATCGGGTAAATCAGCGCCGAGATAATCTTTTTCTTGACCGCCGCCAGCCGCGATTCGTAATGGTGATAACGCTTGAGCGCGTTGGCCAGGTGGCCGGTTTTTTCGGCAGAACCCACAGTGGCGATATACAGCGGCGGAAAGTGTTCCGGCATCTGGCCCAGCACTTTGGAAAAGGTCTGCCCCTGGTACAGGCCATCAATCATGATGCCCAGCACTACGCGGTTGCCGTCGGCGGCGCTTTTTTCCTTGAGAGTTTCAATGGCTTCGACCAGCGTTAAGCCGGCTTCGAGTAGTGCAATCAATTCCTGGGTGAACAACGACAGCGCAAAGTCACTTTTGCGCAAAGTGAGCCGTTGCACGGGACGTGCCGAAACCAGAGCCGACCCCTGCGCCGCGAGCCGCTCTTTCAGCTCGGCTTCGTTGGCAGCGTCCAGCTCCAGTTCCTGCAGATTACCGGCAGAAAGGGCAGTCACCTTGTAGCGCATGGCGCGGGGCCGTCGCTGATCAGTTATTGAAAGTAGGAAATGTCGGCGTCCTCATCCGAGCCGCCAGCCTTGCCGTCGGCGCCGTAGGAGATGAGGTCAAAGTCGTGGCCGTTTTCACCTGGGCGGCGATAGACGTATGGGTGATCCCACGGATCGTTGGGCACGTCCTTGGTCAGATACGGCCCTTGCCACTTGGCTTCGTCGTTGGGCTTGCTGTTGAGCGAGACCAGACCCTGTTCGGTGGTGGGGTAGTGACCCACATCCAGACGATAATGATCCAGCGCATCGGCGATCGATTTCATCTGGCTGGCAGCGGTTTTGATCTTGGCTTTACCCACTTCGCCAAACAGCTTGGGGCCGACATAGCCGGCCAGCAGGGCGATGATCAACAACACGACCAGCAATTCGAGCAGCGTAAAGCCGCCTTGACGCTTACGACGATATTGCATTGCTTGTATCTCTACTTTTGTTTTTACCTTCGTCGGTCACGCCTTTTTGTTCTGGCGTAACTCCATCCTCGAATCGCATCGTATACGGCACTTTTCACACCGGCAAGCGAGGGATACGACGGGAGAGGGAAGGTGTGCGAAATGAATCGGTATTGTTCGATAAACCCACAGCAGGCTGACAGCCAGCAAACAGAATCTACAACGGTTGCACAAAAAATGGTCAGAAAATCAGATGTTTGTCGGCTACAGGCAACAACTTGCGTGAGGTTTTGCAGATTGTCTGAAAATACCCGCCGTTGAACCGGTGAGGCCGTCCGCTCATACGCATTGCACCTCGATGTGTTGCTGTTGATCCGCGGGTTATGGCAATGGCGTGCCCTGATGAAACACCATTTGCCAGCGATCCCGCGTGAGTCGCCAGACGGAGCTACGCAAAGAGTCGGCGGCGGGGCGCTGGGCTGTGGCGACTCTGTGTGCATGGTAAGTGACCAGCGCCACACTGTCGGCCAGCAGGTTCAGTTTGAAATCGCTGATCTGCCGTGTGGAAAACGCTTCGCCTGCCAGCGCGCTGATAACGGCAGGTTTGGTCCAGACCGTGCCCGCCACGCCTAACTCAAAGTAGTCATCGGCCAGCAACTGATCCAGCGCCTGAGCATCCGCCCGCACCGCCTGGGCGTGCAGTTGACGTTCCTTTGCCAGCAAATGTGCGGCCAGATCAGCGTTGGAATTCCCGGGTGATTGCGTAGGGTTGGGCATGGTGCGATTTTTGCGAAAAGATAGACCTGCTGATCATAGAACCCGTAATTGCGCAGCGCCAAGCTTGTGCGCCAACGCATGCAGTTCAGCCAGTAGTTCGGGCGGCGAGATCACTGCAAACGGGAACGGCAATTGCGCCAGCTGGCGCGCCATCCAGTCCAGCGTGGTGACCTGGCTACGCAATCGCACGCCGTCGGTTGTCGCTTCCAGCACGCCCAGTTCGGCATAGATTTCGTGGCGGGCCTGGTCCAGCGTGGTCTGCAGTAACACTTCAACGGTATGGCTGCGCGGCATGACGGCCACGGATTGGGTCAGATATCCCAAAATATCAAAGCCGGTCGGGCGCAGAAAACTGGCCGGGATCGCATGCACACTCACAATGCGATCCAGCCGGAACGAGCGCAAACCGGCGCGTAGATGACAATGGCCAACCGCATACCAACGCCCGGCGCGGTAAGCCAGCCCGTAGGGATCAAAGTCGCGCTCGGTTTCCGCGTTCTCGGCGCGGTAGTGCAGATGAACCCGTTGTTGTGACTGAGCGGCGGCACTGAGGGTGAGTAGTGCGTCGTTATCGTGAGCGGGCGGGGCCTGGGATAAATCCAGCGTCACGGTTTCTGCCACCGCTCGCAGGCGCCGCTTCAAGGTGCTGGGCAGTACTCGCTCCAGCTTGGCTTGTGCGCTGCTCACGGCGGGTGCGGCTTCGGCCAGCCCCAGACTACGCGCCGCCAGCAGTCCCAGCGATACCGCCAGCGCTTCTTCGTTGGTGAACATCATTGGCGGCAGCTTGAAGCCGTGCATCAAGCGATACCCACCATCGCGCCCGCGTTCGGCGGTGACGGGAATACCCATCTCCTCTAGCTGGGCGATGTAGCGTCGCAGCGTGCGGGTATCTATTTCCAGCTGGCGGGCCAGTTCACTACCGCTGACCAATCCCTGGGTCTGCAGCATTTCCAGCAACGCCAGCAAGCGATGTGTCGGATTAGCCATTTATGCATATTACATTTTAATCAGGGCGGTTTATGTCCTGATTGGCTCTTACAGTGGCCTTGCGGCAAACGGACCGCACCGGATCAGAAAGCGTGCTGAGGAGCGACAAACATGGGCGACACTGCAAATTTGTGGGTTTATTTTCTGCTGGTTTTTGGCGTGATTGCCTTACCCGGCATGGATATGGCGTATGTCATGGGCAGTGCCATGACCAGCGGCCGTCGCGCTGGTCTGGCAGCGGTAGCGGGCATTGTGGTCGGCGGCGTTTGCCATATGGTGATGAGCACCACTGGCATCAGCCTGGTGCTGCAATTGTTGCCGGGCGCTTTCACGCTGATGTTGATCGCCGGAGTCGCTTATATGATCTGGATCGGCTGGTCGCTGATACGCTCAGCCAGCGTGGCTGTGGAGGTTTCGGTCCAGCACGCCCGCACCCCGGTGGCGAGTTTCAAGCGTGCAGTGCTAACCAGTTTGCTCAATCCCAAGGCTTATCTGTTCATGCTGGCGGTATTTCCACAGTTTATCCGTGCCCAGGCCGGGTTGATCTGGGCGCAGGCCTCGGTGCTGAGTGCCATTACCGCTGCCACGCAGACCAGCGTTTATGGCGGGCTGGCGCTGCTGGCGGCGCAAGTCCCGTCCTGGCTGGCGGCGCATCCACACGCCAATCGTATCGTCGCCCGGCTGGTGGGCGGGTTGCTGATTGTGGTGGCGCTGTGGGCGCTCTGGCGCGGCATGCCGGTAGTGCATCTGCCGCCGGTATATGTGTCGGTGGCGTTCACACTGAATTTGTTTAACAGCTAATCGCCGGAAAACGGCCAGTTGTGGCCGTGAAGCTTTAAACTTGCAACCTTGCCTTCATTGCCGGACCTGACCGATGTCGTTTGCTGCCCTGGGTTTGATCGACCCGCTCCTGCGCGCGCTGGAAACCCTCAAGTATCAAACTCCTACGCCAGTGCAGGCGCAGGCTATTCCCGCTGTGCTGGCAGGGCGCGACCTGATGGCCGCCGCGCAGACTGGCACTGGTAAAACCGCTGGTTTTGCTTTGCCGCTGTTGCAGCGCCTGGCCCAGGAAACCACGCCGGTTGCCAGTAATTCTGTGCGGGTGCTGGTGCTGGTACCCACGCGGGAACTCGCCGAACAAGTGCACCAGAGTTTCAAGGATTACGGCGCTCACCTGCGGCTGCGTACGCTGGTGGCTTATGGCGGCGTGAGCATCAATCCGCAAATGATGGCGCTGCGCAAAGGCGTGGATGTATTGGTTGCCACGCCGGGGCGTTTGCTTGATTTGTTTGGCCATAACGCGGTCAAGCTGAATCAGGTGCAAACGCTGGTGCTGGATGAGGCCGACCGCATGCTGGATCTGGGCTTTGCCCGCGAGCTTGATAGTGTGTTTCGCGCGTTGCCACAGCGGCGGCAGACATTGTTGTTCTCGGCCACGTTTTCAGACGAAATCCGCCAGATGGCCAGTAGCATCCTGCACGACCCGGTCAGCGTGTCGGTGAGCCCGGCGAACTCCACCGTGCAAAAGATCAAGCAGTGGGTGGTGCCGGTCGACAAGAAACGCAAAACCGAATTGTTTACCCACTTGCTGCAAAAGAAGCGCTGGAAGCAGGCGCTGGTGTTCGTCAAAACGCGCAAAGGTGTCGATCAGTTAGTGGATACGCTCAGTGGTATGGGTTTCAGCGTGGATTCAATCCATGGTGATAAACCGCAACCCGCCCGTCTGCGTGCGCTGGATCGCTTCAAAGCGGGTGAAGTGAACATGCTGGTCGCCACCGATGTTGCCGCACGCGGCCTGGATATTGATGATTTGCCGCTGGTGGTGAATGTTGATCTGCCCATCGTGGCGCAAGACTACGTGCACCGGATTGGCCGCACAGGCCGCGCCGGGGCGACTGGCGAAGCAGTGTCGCTGGTGTGCGCGGACGAAGTGCAAATCCTCGCGGCGATAGAAGCGCTGACCCGGCAGACTTTGCAACGGGTGGAAGAACCCGGTTTCGAGCCCGAACATCGGGTGCCACAGACGGATGCTTCGGGCCAGATACTGAAAAAACCGAAGAAACCCAAAAAGCCGAAGGTGCCAGGGCAAGCTAAGCCAGCGGTTGGTGGCAAGCCGGGGAATGCTGCTGCGCCAGCGGGGAACGTCTTGCGCAAAAAGCCACGGCCACCGGCTAAACCTGGCGTTGCCCAACCGGCGGGCGCAAAGCCCGCTACCGGGAAGCCAGTCGGGGCGAAACCGGCTGACAATCGGCCTGCGAGCAACCGTCCCAGTGGACCCAAGCCAGCAGGCAAACGCTCCCGTCAGCCGTAACGGGTGTCTGGGTGGTGCTACCCAACTGCGCTGCCCAGCCAGGAAACGTTAGCCGCCGGGCAGATTCACTGTTGCTCTAAAACAATGGCTGATTCTGCGCCGCAGCCGACTTGGGCCGCCCGGGCAAGGGCATCGGCTTGGCAATCATTGCTTCGGTGGGGTAGAGCGTCAGAAAACTGCGCGCCAGCTCCGGGTCTTTGCACTGCAACCAGGCGTCGTACTCACGCTCGGGCACGATCACCAGCGAGCGTTTCTCGTCGCCAGGCTTATGCATGCGCCGCATCAGTGGATGCGCGTCGGCGTTGATGGTGATCTGGGTGAACGAATAACTCACGCCTTCATCGGGTTCACGCCACGCCCGCAGCAAACCGGCCACCGCAAATGGCTCGTCGCTGGCCATGCCAATCTGCCAACGCTCGGCTTTACCGGATTCATAACACGGTTCAAAGAAGCCAGTCATCGGCACCAGGCACAATTGCCCGCGCAGCCACGGCTGGCGATAACTGCGTGTTTCACCCAGTGTTTCCGCCCGCGCATTCATGGTGCTGTAACGCACGCCATCGGGCATGCGGCGCCTGGGGATCATGCCGTAATTACCCACCAGCACACGGCGCTGTTGTTCAACGGCGACCAGGATCGGCGCTTGATAGTCCTGCCACGCCTCTTGCGGCCAGTCGTGCTCAATGGCGTTGTCGGCTTCGAAATACTCGACCAGTTGTTTGGGCTGCGGGGGAGTGTAGTTAACGCACATGGCGTGTCCGGTTTCTGCAATGACCAGCGATGCCAAAGTTAAACAGACGCCGCCCGCAATGGCAACGGCCAATCAATTACCCAGTTCGTGTTCCACATAAGCCGCCCAATCAAACTTGGGACCGGGGAAGTCCAGTCCGTTGGCAAGGCTCAATTCACGGACTCGGCCACTGTTGATGGCGTCGTTCATGGCGCGGTCAAACTGGCTGGCGAGCGCAGTACCGCGCCATTTACCGGACATGGCGAAGTAACCGGCAGAGAACTGGATCGGCGGATCGAGTGGTATGACAGCGCTGGCATAAGGCGGTCTGCTTATCAGAGGGGCGAAGTTGCGTTCATTGCCTGCCAACAGGCTGATGCGGCCGGTGAGCAGCAGGCGCAAGGCCTGGTCGGTTGAATCCACTTCGACCAGACTCAACATGGCCCGAAAAGCGTCGAAATGATCTCCCAGCGACCAGCCCCGCACGATGGCAATCGATTGCCCTTTCAACGCGGATAACTGGCCGTTCCAGAGTTGAGGTGTCTGTTTCAACGCGAAAAACAGCGCACGGTCTAGATAAAACGGGCGGCTCAGATAATACATATCGAGCAACCGCGCCCGCGTGCGATAGGGGCCAATCAGAATATCGGCCTCGTTGTGCGCCACCATGGCTTGCGCCCTTTTCCAGGGCAGCAATTCCACATTGCAATGAAAACCGCTTTTGTCGCCCAATTCATTGAGCAAGGTAATTGCCAGACCTCTTGGGCCTTGCGGGGTCGATTCCGTCAGGCTGGTAAATTCTGTGCCAACACAGCGCAATTCGGTGACGGCAATGGTGTGGGCGGCAATGCCGGACAGCAGCAGGCAGATCATTGCCCGTGCCAGCCAATGACGAGTCGATACGTGAAGTGGCCACCGTGGCTGGTTCATGAAGTGGGGTATCTATGCATGATGAATCAGCATATCACGGCCAAGCCAACGTCATAATGACGGAGCCCCAACTGAACAAGCCGGGCTTGTTTCTGGCCTGAGATCAGGCGTTGGCTGGCCGTTGAGTGCTAATGAATTCGCCAATGATTGGATAACCAGATTCGTTCCTGATTTGCACTTCGGCCACATGTTCAATGGTAAAGCCGGTTTGAGTCAGCAACGCCATCAGATCATCATGGCGATGGCTATATCTGCCACTGGTATTCAATTGCCAGGCCTGTTCGGCGGCGGCAGGCGATTTCTCTGTGCTGAATAACAGTCTGCCGCCCGGTTTGAGTTGGCGATAAATCAGCGTTAATAGCTTATCCAGGCGGCCAATATAGATAAACGTATCCATGCAGGATATGAGATCGAACTGCTCGTGGCAGTCCTGCAGATAGCTGGCGATATCGGCTTTGTGTAGTCGGGAATAACAGGCCCTGGCAGTGGCTTGCTCCAGCATGGCCTGGCTCAGGTCGATGCCGATCAGCTTGTGGGTATAGGGCTGAATGACTTCACCAATCAACCCGGTGCCGCAACCCAGATCGAGCGCAGCCAATTGCCCGGCCGGTAGCGCCAGGCTGGACAGGTAATCCTGCACCAGTTGCGGACCGCAATATTTCAGACGGCCAAGGATAATGTCAAAACTGCGGGCAAAGCCGTTGAAGGTGGCTTCAACATAGGCGCTGCTGCATTGTGCTGGCGCCGCCTCAGCCTTATAAGCCGCCAGTAAATGCAGGGCTTCAGCGTTGCCCGGGTCGGCTTGTAGCCAGTTTTCAAATACGGCCAGCGCGTCGTCGGTGCGCCCGAGCGCGTGGTATGCCTGACTCAGCAGGATGCGCGATTTGCTTTGCTTCGGGGCCGCAACCACGCCGCGATAATTAAACTGGCGCGCTTCGTCATAACGTTGCCGCTTCAGGCATAGGGCGGACAGCAAATACCACGCGTCCGGGTAATCTGGATTAATGCGCGTGGCGCCGGTGTAACACTGTTCGGCACGCACATCGTCATGATCGGCTTCAAACGCGGTGCCCAGATTGGTCCAGTAAAAATACTGATACGGGTCTAGCGCAATCGCGTTGGTAAATGCCTCAATGGCGGCGGCAGGCTGTGCTTGCCGGGCCAGCACAATGCCCAGGTTGAAATGCCATTCGGCGTGCGTATCATCCAGCGCCAAGGCTTGCGTGAGTTGCGCAAATGCTTCGGGCAAGCGATCGGTTTGCTGCAACAAAAAGCCCAGGTAATGCCTGGCCTGGGCTTGATCTGGCGTACTGGCCAGAATGTCGCGGTAGAGTATTTCCGCCCCAGCCAGGTCGCCGTCGATATGCTGGCGCATTGCGCTGGCCAACAGTGTCTGAATACTCGCCCCTTCGGTCATTGCGGCGCTGCCTTTTTCCCAAGTTATGGAGCCCACTCATCCAGATTGGCTGAGTGGACCTGTGTGTTGCCGCATCATGCCGCGTGTTCCAACTGATAGCCAGTGGCTGTTGGATGAGTAAGTGGCTTGTCCGGGATAGCAGCGTTGGATCGGGCTGAACGCACACGACCGGCGTGATTACCAGCCCACAGCCACAATCAAATGGGTCGGGTTGTTGCAGCCGATGTCGGAAGAATGACTGCCCACATCGTCATAAGAAAACCCGTAGGCCAGGCCGCCGATGCCGTGCTCATGCCAGAACCGCGCGTAGTAATTGGCCGGTGCTGCCGGGTAGAACGCGCTTTGCGGCACGGTGCTCCAGAACTTCGGGTTTACCAGCGTGCCGTCGGCTTTGAAGGTGCCGGGTTTTTCAGCCACGTGCCGTTCCACCGCAGCGATCAGGTCGGGGCGGGAGCCATCGGCAAAGCGTAAAAACGGCGTTGGCTTGGGCACGATGCTCGGGTCAATCCCGTTGGCGGCCCAGACTTGATCGATATACGCGTTGTAATACGCCGCATTGGCGCCAGTGGCGGCGAAGTTGTTGGCCGCACCCGGTTCCACAATTCGGTACGGCGCAAATTGTGTGCCGGTGGCTTGAAACTCTGTGGGGACATCTGCCAGATATTTCTGGAATGTCACGCTTCGATCTTCCAGGAACGTCCCGTAATCCTCGCCGCGTGCCACGTCGGTGCCATCTGCGCACTGTAGCCGGATCGCCAGCTTCAGCCCAAAGGCATCCACCCGCGTGGTGTCGCCGTTGAAGTTCCACGGCTGGCTGCTGTTGCTGCGGCCCAGATTGAATTCGATGAAATCGTAATAACTGCTGGCGCCGGTGGTGGCTGCGGCCTGGTTGGGCGCAATAAAGAAATACATGCGCGCGGAGTTGATGCCCGGCATGTCGTAGACAGGGTTGTCGGCAATCGAATGGAACTCGCTCACCGGCGTATTTGCCGCCGAGGTGCCGGATATCTTCCAGAAAATCTGGCTATCCGGCACTTTGCCATTGGTCTGGTTCACAAACGAAACCGTCATCACCTGCGTGGCTACTGGCAAAGCGGCCGGGTTGCCCCAGAAACTGGCCGGTGGCGAGCCATCGGCATTGGCGTTCAACGCAAGTGTGGCAGCCGTCGAAGCAGTGGTGCCGCTGCCATTAGATACCGCCACAGCGTAGCTGGCACCCGCATCCGTGCTGGCTGCGGCCGGAGTAAAGTAATTGGGCGTGGTCGCGCCGGTGATCGCCATCCCGTTTTTGTACCACTGAAACGCTGTGGCGCCAGGCGCAGTGACAAAGAAGAAACCTTGCTGTCCCACTGACACCTTCTGATTGGCAGGCTGGGTGGTAATGGCCGGCCCGTTTGCTGTGGTGGTCAATGGCAATGGCGGGGCATTGCCAACCGGCACGGCAGGGTTGGCTACGGCAGAAGAATTGCCGCTACCACCACCGCCGCCGCAAGCGGATAACAAGGCAATTGCGACAGCCAGCGCAGCTAAAGGCGCAGCACGTTTTACTGCTTGAGGATTCAACATGGTCTATTGCCTTTGAGCGTGCGCGGGATAACGCGAAGAAACAAACAGGGAAGGGTGTTGGTGCGGTGGGCGGATTATGGCACTGACATATCGGGTTACATGGCGCGTTTATCGGGCCTGTCTAGCCACATGTCTGCAGTGGCGTTTTGTCATCAGCGATGGCATGACGGCGAATCTCAGGTGTACTACCTATTATGAAACCGTTTTCATATAAATCAGACGGTTCTGACGTACATTGATAATTACTGGAAAGCTTATTGGCCTACCTCTTGTCAGTAAAAATCATCCGAACAGGGGGTTGGTAAATTTGTTTTTGCCAGTTACTGGCCTAGAATCACCAAATTGTTGCATTTGTACCTGTGCATTGCACAAAAAGTGGGCGGTTACCGGAAACGAGCTTCGTCAGGTAAGAACGGGTCATCTGGTTTTACATACGCGTTATTTTGAAATCGATTTCATTAATTGATTTTGAGATGGACCGACGCTTGTTTCAGTTAATACGAGTACTTGTGCGAGTTGTTGGTTGTTAGAAGAAATAAAAAAGTATTTCCGAAATGAAATCAATTTCATTGGTAAAGCAACTGAAATTGAATCACTGCAACGCCTCCCGCGCCTGATCTGAAGGGCCGAAGCGAGGCGGCAGTGGCAAAAACAGGGCCAGCTCACTGAGCCCATAAAACGATACAAAAGGTTGTTTCAAATCTGCCAGTCATACGCAGCAACGCGCCTGCAGCCATCCGCTGCAAGCGTGCGGGTGCGTCATGGCTTTTGTGCTGCGAGCGCCGCTGCCTGATCCAGGCATGGGCGCTGTTATGTCATGCGCTGACCACACCGGTTGGCGCGTACCAGTTTGTGCGTCTTTTTGAAGCAACCTGTATCAACCCAGCCGGCGATCCAGTCGTTCGACGAATCCGTCGCCGTGCTATCCGCAGTATGCGAAGGGGTCATTCATGAAACTTTACGGAACCGGGGCGTGGGGGCGGATATGCATCTGTCTTACCGCCATTTCGGTGTTCACGGGGCTACTGGCGCCTGCCGCTGAGGCGGTATCGCTGGCGCCCTCTGAACGCGTCAAAATCAATCTTGGCGAAACGCCATGGAAATACATCAAGGATCAGGACCCGGCCACGGCCATGCAGCCGGGGTTTGATGATTCTGGCTGGCTGTCGGTCGGCGTGCCGTACTCAGCCAATCAGCTCAATACCTTTATCAACACTGAATCAGGTGGCGGCGAGGGCGATCTGGACGGCACCAAAAACTGGTATCGCAAGCATTTCACGCTTGATCCGTCCTACGCCAGCCGCAAGGTGATGGTGGAATTTGAAGGTGCCCACACCGGCGTGCAGGTGTACATCAATGGCACCTTCATTCCCGGCACCAGTGCCATCAACCCGCAAGCCACACACGTGGTCGGGTTTATTCCGTTCGTGGTGGATCTGACGCCGTACGTGAAGTTTGACGGCTCGGACAACGTGCTGGCGGTGAAAGTAGCTAAGGGCGACACCTTCTTTGAATCGCCCGGATTCTCGCAGGCTTTCCGCTTTGGGCAGTCCGATGCGGGTCTGTTCCGCCCGGTGTACATGTACATCACCGACAAGGTGCATATTCCGGTCAACGTGTATTCCGGGCAAAACACCTGGGGCACCTACGTGGCAACGGTGAGCGCCAGTGATGCCTCGGCCACCATTGATGTGCAGACCAACGTGCTGAACGAGGGCACGTCGGCACAACCGGTGACGCTGACTACACAGATTGTAGATGCCAGTGGCAATGTGGTGGCCACCGCGCAAAGCCAGAAGACCATTCCCGCCAATGCGTCGCCGGGTTTGCATCCGCAGTTGTTTGACCAGACCCTGACGGTGACCAACCCGACACTCTGGTATCCCAACAACAGCATTTACGGCAAACCGTATATGTACAAGGTGTTCCACACCGTCAGTATCAATGGCGTGGTGGTCGATGCCGTGCAAAGCCCGCTGGGGATTCGCACCATCACCTGGGACAAAGACCTGCCCAGTATCAATGGTCATCGCATGTTCTTGTGGGGCGGTTCCAGTCGTTATGACTATCCGGCGCTAGGCACCTCGGTACCGGAAGAACAACAGTGGCGCGATTTGAAACTGATGGCTGCCGCCGGTGGCAATCTGTGGCGGCCAGGGCATTCCACCTCCAGCCCGGAATTTGTCGATGCCGCTGACGCTTACGGTATTTTCATTATCCAGCCCAGTGGCGATGGCGAAAACGGTTTTGCCGACGCCTGCACCACGCCGCCGTGCGACAAGCAGACACTCAAGAGCGAACTGCATCGCGACATGATTATCCGCGACCGCAGCCACCCGTCGATTCTGGCGTGGGAAGCGGATAACGGCGCCACGGACACCACCTTCGCACAGAGCCTGAAAGCGCTGTCGCAAGTATGGGACCCGATCAACACCCGCGCGCAATCTGACCGCACGCCCAATCCGGCCAACGGCGATATCCTCGGTTGCACCATGGAAGGTTGCGAGGTGTTGACCAAGCAAACCTACCCGAGCAAACCGGCCTGGGGTTCTGAATACTGGGGCGCCGGTACAGCGCGTCAGGCTTGGGATTACGAACTGGCTTTTGCTGCGCCGTTCCTGGATAACTGGCGCAAAGGCGTAGCTGTGAACGCCTTCGGCATGGCGCAGTGGTATTTCGCCGATTCTCCGGGCGAAAGCAGCACCTACGTGGAAGGCACGACTGGCCCCGGCGTACGTTCGCTGGGTGCTTCCATGGTCGACATGAACCGGTTCCCCAAGCTGCTGTACTACGTTTACGAAGCCGCGTGGACACCGTATTCGCTCAAGCCGGTGGTCAAGCTGGCGCACCACTGGAATCGCTCTGGCAATATCCAGGTAAACGCATTCAGTAATTGTCCGGCAGTGCGTTTGCTGATCAATGGCCAACCGCAAGGCGCCGATCAAACGCCGAATCCGTGGAACTCCGATTCCAGCGCCAATCTGAGCCAGAACACCACCAAAATGCCATTTCAGGTGCACTGGAATGTGACTTGGGCAGCGGGGACGGTCACCGCCGAATGTCTGGATCAATACGGAGCCGCACAAGCCACCGACACCAAAACCACGGCGGGAGCCGAAGACCATATCCTGCTGACGGTTGAGCCAGGTCTGGTCAAGCCGGATGGCACGGCGTTTGCGGTCACTGCCAATGGCTCGGATGCGGCCTTCATTACTGCGCAGGTGGTCGATGCGCAGGGCAATCTGGTGCCGACTGCGGCCGACAATGTCACCTTTGCGGTGAGTGGTCCGGCCACATATCAAGGCGGGTCTGAGCAGTATGTAACAGCGGGCCAGCCGCTGACCTATCACGCGCCGGGCGATCATGAACTGCAAGTAGAGGGCGGTCAGACCAAAATTGCCCTGCGTGCCCAGTTCACTGCTGGTGCGGTTACGGTCACGGCGACAGCGCCGGGGCTGCGCAGCGGGTCGGTGACGTATACCGTCCAGCCGATCAACCACACCACGCCACCGGCAGAAGCGCCGTCAATCATTGCGCAACCGGTGGCGACTTCGGTTACGGCCGGGCAACCTGCGTTGTTCTCGGTCACCGCTTCGGGCGCGGCACCGTTGCTGTTCCAGTGGTACAAAAACGGGGTGGCGATTTCCGGTGCGGTAGGTGCCAGTTACAGTTCGCCAGCGACCAGTCAGGCCGACAGTGGTGCCAGCTTTACGGTGAAAATCACCAACAGCCTGGGCAGCGTGACTTCCAATGCTGCGGCGGTCACCGTGGTCAACGCCGCCGCACCGGCTATCCAGACCCAACCGGCTGCGCAGACAGTCGATGCCGGTCAGACGGCGCACTTTGCCGTGGCGGCCAACGGTTCGCCCACGCTGCAGTACCAGTGGCTGAAAAACGGCGCGGCGATCTCTGGTGCCATCGGGACCAGTTACGACACGCCGGTGGTCAGCACTGCCAACAACGGCGAGTTGTATTCGGTGACGATCACCAATCCGGTAAGTTCGGTGACTTCGGCTGCGGTACGGCTGACGGTGAACGCGGCCACTGTGCCAAACATCACTACGCCACCGAACAGCATTGTGGCCATTCCAGGCCAGCCAGCCAGCTTCACGGTGGTGGTATCGGGCTCGTCGCCGTTCCATTATCAGTGGCAGAAAGACGGCAGCAATGTCGGGACAGACTCGGCCACCTTCACCATTCCGGCGGTACAGAACAGTGACGCTGGCAATTACACGGTGACGGTGAACAATATTGCCGGCACCGTTACCAGCGCGGTCGCCACATTGAAAATGGCACCACCGGGCGTGAATCTGGCGCTGAACAAAACGGCCTCGGCCAGCAGTTACGAGAACCAGCAAGGTAACCCGGCTTCCAACGTGGTGGATGGCAGTACCAGCACCAAGTGGGGCTCGGCGTTTGTTGATCCATCCTGGATTGAAATCGATCTGGGCGCGGTGACGGCGTTCAACCGCATCATCCTGCGCTGGGAAGCCGCTTATGCCGTGGCTTATCAGATTCAGGTGTCCAACGACAATGCCAACTGGACGACCGTTTACACCCAGACTGCAGGCACGGGTGGCAATGAAGACTTCAGCTTTCCGACAGCACGCGCCCGTTATGTGCGGATGTACGGCACCCAGCGCGGCACGCAGTACGGATATTCGCTGTATGAGTTCGAGGTCTATAACGTGGCCAATTGCGGTGATGCCAACGAGCGTTACACGGTCGTTGATACCGCCACAGTGAAGGACAATCTGACGCAGTTGTTGTGGAAGCGTGCGCAATACACCTACACGACTCAAGGGGCGCAGTTCACCCAGCAAGTCGCCGCCGGTTACTGCGCCAGCCAGAACATGCGCTTGCCGACCAAGGACGAAGCACTCGCCATCAGCGGCAATAACGCGGCCTCATGCGCCTTCCCGTCGCCGTGGAATACCTGGACTTCGACCGCCTACGAGCAAGACAACACATATGCATACTGGGTGTCGTCTTCGGGCAATGCCACGCCAGCCGTAGCCAATAACTTCCCGGGTTGGGCGTTGTGCACGGCAGGTTCGTCTGCGGCAGCACCGACCATCACCGCGCAACCGGTCAATCAGACGGTGGCAGTGGGCCAGACAGCGACGTTTACCGTCACGGCCAGCGGCACCGGTTTGAGTTACCAGTGGTTGAAGAACGGCACGGCCATCGCATCGACTACCGTCGGTTCGTACACCACGCCAGCAACGGTGGCGGGTGATAACGGCGCTGTCTTCTCGGTGCTGATTACCAACAGCCAGGGCGGCAGCGTGACCAGCAATACCGCCGTGCTGACCGTGACTGGCGGCAACAATGGTGGTGGCGGCACTACGGTGAACTTGGCGCTGCATCAAGCGGCAACGGCCAGTGGCTATGAAAACCCCACCGTCAATGCGGCATCGATGGCGTTTGATGGTGATACCACCACCACCCGCTGGTCCTCGGCCTTTGTTGACCCGGGCTGGCTGGCGGTTGACCTGGGCTCGGCCAAAGCGTTTGACCATGTGATCCTGCGTTGGGAAGCCGCGTATGCCACGGCCTACCAGATTCAGGTATCCAGCGATAACCAGAACTGGACTGCGGTCTATACGCAAACTGCGGGCGTGGGTGGCGTGGAAGATATCCACTTTGCTGCCACCACCGCACGTTATGTGCGCATGTATGGCACAGCGCGGGCGACGGCATATGGCTACTCACTGTGGGAATTCGAGATCTATTCGACCACAGCGCCAACCATCACCACGCAACCGGCTAACCAGAGCGTAACTGCTGGTCAGACCGCCAACTTCAACGTGGTTGCGACGGCAGGTAGCACCTTGAAATACCAGTGGCAAAAGAACGGCTCGGCGATTGCCGGGGCGACTGGCGCCAGCTACACCACGCCAGCCACGGTGGCTGCCGATAACGGTGCGGTGTTTAGCGTCACCATTACCGATGCCAATGGCACCAGCCTGACCAGCAATCCGGCCTCGCTGACCGTAGGTGCTGGTTCGGGTGGCACGGGTGGAAGCGGCGGTACTGGCGGCACGGGTAGCACTGGTACCAACCTGGCATTGGGCAAAACCGCCACGGCCAGCGGCAATGAGAACCCGGCGTTCTCGTTACCGGCCTACGTGACTGATGGTGATCTGACCACTCGTTGGTCTTCGCTGGCGGTCGATCCATCATGGGTGCAGATTGATCTGGGTTCCGCCCAGACCATCGGACGCGTCATCCTGCGTTGGGAAGCCGCCTACGGCAAGGTGTACCAGATTCAGGTGTCCAGTGATGCCCAGAACTGGACCACGGCCTACACGCAGAACAACGGCGTGGGCGGGACGGAAGATATTTCCTTCCCGACCGTGAGCGGGCGTTATATCCGCATGTATGGCACGCAACGTGGCACGGGTTATGGCTACTCGCTGTATGAGTTCGAGGTCTATACCGCGCTAGCGGCAAGCGGCAGCGCGCCAACCATTAGCGCGCAACCGGCCAGCGAAACGGTGGCTGTTGGTGCCACGGCGCAGTTTGCCGTGACGGCTGGCGGCACCGGGCCATTTACCTATCAATGGAACAAAAACGGGACTGCAATAACGGGAGCAACCGCAGCCAGTTACACCACGCCAGCAACCACTGCCGCCGATAATGGCGCCACCTTCAACGCCGTGGTGAAGAATGCGGGCGGGTCGGTGACGTCCAGCAACGCGGTGTTAACGGTTGGCGGTGCTGTCGGTGCCAGCGCACCGGCGTACACCGTCTATCCAGGCTTTGTGGGGATTGATCTGCAAAACAATACCCACGGAGCATGGACTGATAGCCAGGTGTATATCGCGGTGATCGGGCGTGATCCGGCAACCGGCCAGTTCTCCTGGCTCAAGCCCGATGGCACCATCACCCAGGCGCAAGTGGCAGATAACACCGGACCTAACCACCTGACCAAGAACGGCCAGAACTATTCGAACTACTTCTTCACGTTGGCGCAAAGCAAGCTGCTGAAGTTGCCGAAGATGGATTCGGGCCGGGTATTTGTGTCGCTGGGCAGCCCGATGTATATCCCCATCCTGACTGATGCCAATGGCAACGTCGGTTTCGCCGGGCCTAACCCGTTGAATACCAGCGATTCCAACATCGACGTCAACTATGACTGGTACGAGTTCACCTACAACACCACCGGTTTGTGGATCAACACCACGCAAGTGGATGAGTTCGGCATTCCGCTGATGGTCGATGTATGGGGCGCTAACCAGACCTTCCACATGCAGACCGGTACCGGTGAACCCGTCGCCGCCATCTACAACGAGTACGTGAACGAAACCCCGGCCGAGTTCCACCTCACGCCGCCCGCGCTGCCCCGCATCATGGCGCCCGGCAAGAGCACGTTTGATGTCGGCCAGGCTAATCAACACTACTTTGATGCCTACGTGAACCAGATCTGGACCCAATACACCACCAGCACCCTCACGGTAGATATGTGGGGTGGCAGCCGCCGGTTTGTGGGGCAGGTGCAGGGTACGACCATGGTCTTTACCGAGGTCAACCTGAACAATGGCGCGTATGTGGGCGGTACCTACAACGTCAGCAAACCCACCACCCAGGACATTCTGGAAGGCAAGGGCACGCTGGCGACAGGTAACAGCACCGAGCTGGCACTGGAGGCCCAGATTTGCGCTGCGTTCAATCGTCACATCATGCAAGACGTTACGCAGTGGGCCACTCCCGCAGCGTGGTATCAAGCTGCACCGGCCAACTACTACGCCAAGTTCTGGCATACCCACAGCGTGGGTGGCCTGGCGTACGGCTTTGCTTATGACGATGTGTCTAACCAGAGCTCGACCATCATGTCGCCTTCGCCAGAACATGCGGCGCTGGGTATCAGTTGGTAATGAGGTAATGAGTTCGGGCTGACAGCCAACAAAAAGCCCCTTCCGTGTGGAAGGGGCTTTTTTTATCCGATTTATCCGATCACGCCAGATAGCGGACTGGTCAGCTCTGGATAAACGCCAGCAAATCGGCGTTCACCTGGTCTTTATGGGTATCGGTCAAACCATGTGGTGCGCCCGGATAAACCAGCAATTTGGCGTGTTCGATGATCTTGGCCGAGGCTCGGCCCGCTGCGTCAATCGGCACAATCTGGTCATCGTCGCCGTGAATGATCAAGGTCGGGATATCAAACTTTTTCAGATCGTCGCGAAAGTCGGTTTCTGAAAACGCCTTGATGCTGTCATAGGTGTTTTTGTGGCCACCAATCATGCCCTGGAGCCACCACGAATCAATCAAGCCTTGCGACACTTTGGCGCCCGGCCGGTTAAAGCCGTAAAACGGGCCGGACGGAATGTCCTTGAACAGTTGCGAGCGATCCGCCAGCAGCCCGGCACGAATGCCGTCAAACACCTCAATCGGCAAGCCGCCGGGGTTGGTGTCGGTTTTGAGCATCAGCGGCGGCACGGAGGAGATCAGCCCCGCTTTAGCCACGCGTTTGGTGCCGTGGCGACCAATGTAGCGGGCCACTTCACCACCACCGGTCGAGAAACCAAACAGCACGGCATTTTTGATATCCAGCACCTCAAGCAACTCGGCCAGATCATCGGCGTAATGATCCATATCGTTGCCATCCCACGGCTGGCTGGAACGGCCGTGCCCGCGGCGATCATGTGCAATGCAGCGATAGCCATGCGATGCCAGGAAGTACATTTGTGATTCCCAGCTATCTGAATCCAGTGGCCAGCCGTGGCAGAACACCACCGGCTGCCCGCTACCCCAATCCTTGTAATAAATTTCCGTACCGTCACGCGTGGTAATGGTGCCCATCTGGTTACTCCGTGGTGAAGTATTGCTTTGGGTTGGAAGGACTTGCTACGAGGTGATTTGAACGGGCGGCAAAGCTGCGAAGACAATGTGCACAAGCTGACTGAATGATTCGGCCCTCGACATTGCACTGCAGCAAAATCACCCGGGTGGTTCAGATTGGTAGCTGATCACTGTTTTCGAAAGGAAAAATATCCAGCGCACGACAGGCGGCGGTTTGCCCACCTGATAACCGCCTGCTTGCGCTGACTTTTGAGGCTTGAACAAGCAGGATGCGGTTGCGGGCGCAGACAGAGATCGCCGCGGGGAGAGGCGTGATGCGGCCAGGCTAGATCCTGGATGCGGTTCTTTTCAGATAGCGCAATTGCAGTGTGGCCCCGATCAAAAACAGCAGCACCAGCACCGCTGTGGCCGCTTTCAGGCCGGGCGCATCGGCGTTTTCAAAGATCGGCGCGCCTTGCGGCAGGCGAGTGGAGGTTTCGGTAATGGCCGGAATGAAATGAAACAGGATGGTCAGTGAATAGGCCAGTGCTTCGACTTTCCCGGCCGCCCCGCCAAACCATGGCGTCAGCACCGCTGCGAGCGCAACTGCCACGGCGATCAAGGTGAGGATCGCCAGCGCATGCGGTTTGCCAAAGCCACCATGTTGAAAGATGCCTAGCGCGGTAATGCAGGTAAGGACGGTGGTGCAGACGTACACCTTACCCAGCGCCGTGCGCCAGGTAATGCGCTTGTCGAGCACTAGCGCTACAAGGCCGGCGGCAAGCGCGACAACGCTGATGGCGGTATGGACCAAACCCAGAGTGGTGAGTGCTGACATAGGTGGACCCCTGAAGTTGAATGATCAAAAATGACAATGGCATTCAACAGCATAGTTGCTGTGGTCCAACAGGCCAGACTTTCCGGGTAGAGATGAGGTGATAGGGTTTGCGAGGCCATAAAAAAGCCCTGCTGCGGTATGCAGAGGGCTTTTTTTTGCAAGATGCTCAGGCTTGTTCACAAAGATCTGTGAACAAGTTCCGGCAATTGCTTAGGCGAAACGTTGGGCGATTGCGTCCCAGTTCACCAGCTTCCAGAAACCACCAAGGTAGTTCGGACGGCTGTTGCGGTAGTCGATGTAGTACGCGTGTTCCCACACGTCACAGGTCAACAGGGCAACATCAGCGCCGGTCAGCGGGGTAGCCGCGTTGGAGGTGTTGACGATATCAACCGAACCGTCGGCCTTCTTCACCAGCCAGGTCCAGCCGGAACCGAAGTTGCCAGCAGCAGAAGCATTGAATGCTTCTTTGAACTTGTCGAACGAGCCCCACTTGGCATCGATGGCAGCAGCCAGAGCGCCAGTTGGAGTGCGATCTGCGTCAGCCGCGTTCGGTGTGAAACCCAGCCAGAAGAAGGTGTGGTTCCAGATTTGTGCGGCGTTGTTGAACAGGCCACCTGCTGGCGCTTTCTTGACGGTTTCTTCCAGGCTGGCGTTCTCGAACTCGGTACCCTTGATCAGGTTGTTCAGGTTCGTGATGTAAGTCTGGTGATGCTTGCCGTAGTGGTATTCCAAAGTTTCTTTGGACATGTACGGTGCGAGTGCGTCGAGTGCGTACGGCAGTTCAGGCAGTTGATGCGCCATGGGATTCTCCTCGGTTGGCAGGGTTGGCAGATCGTCGCGGGCCTGGCCTGAAAGGCTGCCTGATACGTCTGCACCTGGAAAACGGAATGTGGAAATGTGATTTTATAACAAATTGGGTGACAGGCAGATGATTTCAACCCCGCCGCCCAGGCGAATTAACCCGCCCCAGGTCCGCCTGTTTGGGCGGTCATCACCGCCTGTGGTATCTTGCGGGCCTGGAGTGTTGGCGCCAGGCGTTTGTTGCTGCGGGCGCGCCAACTTTACATCTATCCTGTAATCATACGAAA
This sequence comes from Silvimonas sp., assembly GCF_031291215.1. Classification (NCBI taxonomy): domain Bacteria; kingdom Pseudomonadati; phylum Pseudomonadota; class Betaproteobacteria; order Neisseriales; family Chitinibacteraceae; genus Silvimonas; species Silvimonas sp. Next base: position 71,689 of record NZ_JARLJK010000064.1, on the reverse strand, counting down.
AATCCGAAGCGGCGCCGCACGTGTTAGCCCGATTTGCCGGTCAGCCCCGTCTGACAGTTGCCCGCTTCGCTGGATGGAACTTATGACCTTTCTGTCACTGATCCTTGCATTGGCGCTTGAACAACTGCGCCCCATCAGCAGCCGCAATCCGGCTTATCTGGCATTTGTGCGCATGGCCAATAATCTGGAACGCAGCCTGGATGCTGGCGAATTCCGCAATGGCGTTTATGGCTGGTTGCTGGCCATGCTGCCACCGCTGGTTGTCGCCATTGCCGTGTATTTCCTGCTGGCACATAACAGCTCAGCGCTGGCCATCGTCTGGACCGTGGCCGTGTTGTATTTCACCATGGGCTTTCGCCAGTTCAGCCACGCGTTCTCCGGTATCTCCAAAGCCTTGCAAGTGGGTGATGTCGACGGTGCACGCCTGCTGCTGGCCGACTGGACTGGCCAACACACCTCGGAAATGAGCGAAGACGAAATCTCGCGTCTGGCCATCGAACAAGGTCTGGTGGATTCCTACCGTTACGTGTTCGGCACCGTATTCTGGTTTGTGGCGCTGGGCTGGTTTGCTGGCCCCGCTGGCGCAGTGTTGTATCGCACCTCCAGCCTGCTGGCGCAAAAGTGGGGCGCGTTCGAGAACCAGAACGCCTTCGGCCGCTTTGCGCGCTGGGCGCAAGACATGCTTGATTACATTCCGGTGCGTCTGACCGCGGTGAGCTTCGCCATCATGGGCGACTTCCAGGACGCCGTGGATTGCTGGAGCGCACAGGCGCGGACTTGGGTGGATTACACCAGCGGCATCTTGCTGTCGGCAGGCGCGGGTGCCATCGGCATCAAGTTGGGTGACGTGCTGCATCAGGATCACACCGTGAAATTCCGCCCCGAACTGGGTTTGGGCGATGCGGCCAATCCGGATTATCTGGCCAGCGCGGTTGGCTTGATCTGGCGTTCGGTGTTGTTGTGGCTGGCGCTGATTCTTTTGTTCAGCATTGCGCGCTGGGTTGGCTGACAGGGCAGGCATCTGCCGGGACGTGGTTGCAGCCATTCGCATCCCCGTACGCAGCAAATAACTCGTTGGAAAAAGCCCGATAACGGTTTTGTTCACAGCCTCAAGCGTGCAAAATAGCGCCTCGACCAGCCCAGTGGAGAGCCTCGTGCCGCAAATCCGGATTGCCGATCAACAGTTCGCTGTTGCCAATATTTTCTGTGTGGGTCGCAATTTTCAGGCCCATGCAGCCGAAATGGGCTCTTCCATCGGCGAAGAGCCCATGGTGTTTCTCAAGCCGACCTCTGCCATTGTCCCGCCCGGCGCCACTATTCCGCTGCCGTCGTGGTCGAAAGAAATCCATCACGAAACCGAACTGGTTGTCGCCATAGGCCGCAGCGGACGCGATATCGCCAAGGCCGATGCCATGTCTTATGTGGCCGGTTATGCTTTGGGACTGGATTTAACCGCGCGGGACATACAGGCCGAAGCCAAAAAGAAAGGCCAGCCCTGGACCTTGGCCAAAGGCTACGCGGGCGCCGCCGTACTGACCGACTTCGTGCCCGCCAGCGCCATCCCGCATCCAGAACAAATTGGTTTCACGCTGCACATTGACGGCCAGCTGCGCCAGAGCGCCGATACCCGCAATATGGTGTTTGATATCCCGACGCTGATTGCGTGGATTTCTGCGCGCTTTGGGCTGACTGAAGGTGATCTCATTTACACCGGCACGCCCGAAGGCGTTGGCCCGATCCACGCCGGTGAAACCTTGCAACTGGTTTTGCCCGGCTTGATTGATCAAAGCTTCACGGTGGCGCAATGAAGGTGCTGCGCACGGGCGCGGGCGATTTGTCGGCGCTGCAGGCCTGTTTCTTTGCCTCGGTTTCAGTGCTGACTGCCGCTGATTACAGCTTGCAGCAACGGCGCGCCTGGATTGACCGGGCGCTGGCAAAGCAGGAAACCTGGCGCGAGAAGCTTTCCAGCCAGTTTGGCTGGAAGGTAACCGATGAAGACCGCATTCTCGGCTTCGTTTTGCTGGTGCCGCAAGATTGCCTGATCGACTGGTTATACGTCGCGCCCACTGCCGCCAACTCGGGCGTGGCCACGTTGTTGCTGCGCGAGGTCGAGCGCACCGCACGCATTCTGGGTATGCCCACGTTGCGCACCGAAGCCAGCCTTACCGCACAACCCTTCTTTTTGCGGCGCGGTTATGCGCTGGTGGAGCAGCGCAGCGTGGATATTGATGGCTGCGTCTTGCCCAACGCACTGATGGAAAAAACGCTGTAGGGTGGCTTCGCCGCAGGCCAGCCACCGCTGCGGGCGGTGGATTGCTACGCCACCGATGGCAAGCTGGCCAGATCCCAGCGCGGTCGCACGTTGTAGCTGTAATCCGGTTCGGCAAACTTCAATCGCATGGCCCCCGCAAATGCAATCATCGCGCCATTGTCGGTACATAGCTCAAGCGGTGGATAGAACACTTCATGCCGACGGCGCTGCGCAGCGTCGTTCAAGCCTGCGCGTAATTGCCGGTTGGCGCCCACACCGCCCGCAATCACCAGTCGTTGCATGCCGGTTTGCTTGAGCGCGGCCAGACACTTCTTGACCAGCACTTCGACGATTGCTTCCTGAAACGCCGCGCAGATATCGGCGGTGGTGGTTTCATCCAGCACGGGCTGCTGTTTTACCAGATTCAGCACAGCGGTTTTGAGGCCGGAAAAGCTGAAATCCAGGTCGCCCGAGTGCAGCATCGGCCTTGGCAGTTTGAAGCGGGTGGCATCGCCGGTGTCGGCTAGCTTGGACAGTGCCGGGCCGCCTGGATAACCCAGACCCAATAGCTTGGCCGATTTATCAAAGGCTTCGCCAGCAGCATCATCCACGGTTTCACCCAACAATTCATATTGGCCAATCCCGAGTACCGCCATCAGCTGCGTGTGACCACCAGATACCAGCAAGGCAATGAAGGGAAAGGCGGGGCGCGGTTCGGCCAGCAACGGTGACAACAGATGGCCTTCCAGGTGATGCACCTCAATCACCGGCTTTTGCAGCGCAAAGCCCAAGGCATTGGCCACACTCGCGCCCACCAGCAACGCGCCAGCCAACCCGGGCCCGGCGGTATAGGCGATGGCATTGAGGTCTTGCAGTGTGACGCCAGCTTCAGCCAGGCAGGCTTCGGTCAGCGGCAGCACGCGGCGGATGTGATCGCGCGAGGCCAGTTCCGGCACCACGCCACCATATTCGGTATGCATGGCAATTTGCGAGTGGATGCGATGCGCCAGCAAGCCACGCTCGCTGTGATACAGCGCTACGCCGGTTTCGTCGCAGGAAGATTCGATGCCTAGCACCAGCATGTTGTAGCCTTGTCACTTAACGTATTGATTAACCAGGGCGTAATCGTACCCGTTCACGCCACACCCGCAAAGCAGAGGGTTTTGACATTTGCTTTTCTCTGATGGATAATCGCTGCCTTTATTCCGGGCTTTAGCCCTAACACACAGGATTTCTGCTCGATGCCTTCTGTACGCGTTAAAGAAAACGAGCCTTTTGAAGTAGCAATGCGCCGCTTCAAGCGCTCGGTTGAAAAAACTGGTTTGTTGACTGAACTGCGTTCGCGCGAGTTTTACGAAAAGCCTACTGCTGAACGCAAGCGCAAGCTCGCTGCAGCTGTGAAGCGCCACTACAAGCGCCTGCGCAGCCAGCAATTGCCCCCGAAGCTGTACTAAGCCGGGTAGCAACCGAATTCTGAGAGGCCGCACGTGTGCGGCCTTTCCGTCTTTGTGTCGTTCGCTGCTACATCTGTCCGCTGTCTATTCATTCATCAAAAAGGAAACATCATGAGCCTTAAGGCACGCATTACCAATGACATGAAGACGGCGATGAAGGAAAAGCAGACAGAGCGGCTGGGTACGATCCGTCTGTTGCTGGCAGCCATGAAGCAGCGCGAAGTCGACGAACGCATCGAACTGGATGATGCCGCCATTGCGGTCATTATCGAGAAGATGCTCAAGCAACGCAAAGACAGCATCACCCAATTTGAAGCCGCAAACCGCCAGGATCTGGCCGACAAAGAGAAATTCGAAGTCGGCGTGCTGACCGAATATCTGCCGGCACGTTTATCCGATGCAGAAGTGGCTGCGGCCGTTGATGCCGCCATCACCACGCATGGCAAGACCCCGACCGCAATGGGCAAGATCATGGCTGATCTGAAAGCACAGCTGGCTGGCAAGGCCGATATGGCCGAAGTGAGCAAGCTGGTTAAAGCTGGCATGCAATAAGAAGTGAGGGTGAGCAAGAGGTTGGACGGACTGGTTTCAGATTGAAATCACCTTCGTTTTGATCGCTTGCCCGTCACGCTGATGGCCCGTATTCCAGAGTCGTTCATTCAGGATTTGTTGAACCGCGTTGATATTGTGGACGTGGTTGAACGCTATCTGCCGCTGAAAAAAGCCGGCATGAACTACTCTGCCTGCTGCCCGTTCCACAAAGAGAAATCGCCATCATTCACGGTTAGTCCGACCAAGCAGTTTTATCACTGCTTCGGTTGCGGTGCGCACGGTTCTGCCGTGGGTTTTGTCATGGAGTTTGAAGGGCTGTCTTACCCGGAGGCGATCCGCAAGCTGGCGGAAGTTGCCGGGATGCAGGTGCCCGAAGAGGCAGGTAGTCCGGAAGAAGCCAAGGCAGAGCCGGGGATTTACGACGTCCTCAAGGCGGCGAGTGATTATTACCGCCAGCAGCTCAAAACTGCACCGCAAGCCATTCAGTATCTGAAAGGGCGTGGGCTGGACGGAAAAACTGCAGCGCGCTTCGGTCTTGGCTATGCGCCGAGCGGTCAGGCGCTCAAAAAAGTATTTGAAGACTACGACTGGAACAAGTTGCTGGCTGAGGCTGGGTTGGTGGGCGACGATGAAGAAACGCATCGACGTTACGACCGGTTTCGGGATCGGGTGATGTTCCCGATTCTGAATCAGCGTGGTTCAGTGATCGGTTTTGGTGGTCGGGTGATGGGTGATGCCAAGCCCAAGTATTTGAACAGCCCGGAAACACCGGTATTTGAGAAAGGGCGAGAATTGTACGGCCTGACTCAGGCGCGAGCATCCATTCGCGAGCGCGGCCGGGTGCTGGTGGTTGAGGGCTACATGGATGTAGTGATGCTGGCGCAGCACGGCGTGGAATACGCGGTGGCAACGCTGGGCACCGCGTGTACACCCAACCACGTGCAAAAATTGCTGAAGCTGGCCGATGAAGTGGTTTTCTGTTTTGACGGTGACAAAGCGGGGCGCAAAGCAGCCTGGCGGGCGCTGGAAAACAGTCTGGAATATCTGGTAGACGGCAAGCGACTGGCGTTTCTGTTTTTGCCGGAAGAACACGATCCGGATAGTTACGTGCAGGCCTTCGGGCGTGAGCGCTTTGAACAAGTCTTGGCGCAAGATGCGGTGCCACTGGCGCAATTTTTACTGCGTGAACTTGCATCGCAGGTTGAACTGGAAAGCGAAGAAGGGCGTGCGCGGCTGGTTCATCTGGCCAAGCCTTTGATGGCGAAAGTCCATGCCCCGGCGTATGCGCTGATGGTCAAGAAACGACTGGCGGAATTATGCCGACTGGAACTCTCCGAGCTTGAACCCATATTAGGTACAACAAGCACCGGAAATACCGGCAGGAGCTTTGCTGGTCCTGGCGCAAGTGGTTATGGGCAAGGCGGTGTTGATGGTGGCAACTTTGATGATGCGGATTTTCACCACCAACAAGCCAACAGCTATCGGGATGAGGGAGATTTTCAGTCGCCGCCGCCAAGACAGTTTCAGCGGCGCAACGAGAATTCCGGTGGCTGGAAGAGCGACTTCAAAAGCGGTAGCACCTGGAAAGGTAAGGGGCGTGGCAAGTGGCGCAATGATGCGGATGAGCGCCCGTTTCTGCCGCCGCGAGTCCAGCCAGACATGGTGCAAGGGCTATTGCAATTGTTGTTGTTTGACCCGTCATTGGCCACGCATGGCGAGCCGGTCTGGCTGACCTGGCCCACCAATGGTGACGATCTGCTACTGGATATTTTGCAGTCCGCAAGGCAGTACGGTTCACGCATGAATTCGGCGCAGTTGCTGGAGTTGTGGCGTGAGTCTGAAAGTTATAACAAGTTGGCGGGAATGGCCCGTACTGGCGCTGCCAGATTTGAGCGCTGGTCGGCCGAAGAGCGGCAGCTGGAGTTTGTGAATTCGCTAACTGCAGCCGGGCAAAGTCTGATTCGCGCGGCTACACTGAACCGAAAGGAAGAACTGGAATTCCGGCAGGCCCACGGTGGTTTGTCTGATGTTGAAAGGCAAGAGTATATGGCGCTGCTGGTCCAGTCCCGTACAGCGACAAACTGACATGAAACAAATGGATGTCACTGTGACCCAGTGTCCGAAAGGGCCTTTGGCACTATGACAAGTAAACGAATCTTCTGATCCCCTGTGGGTCAGAGGGTTATCTGATATAATCCTCGGTTTTTCCGAATCTTTCTGAGTCTCACGAGTCATGGCGGCAGAACACGAATTCGACAAAGAAGACATCGAACGCACCGATTTCCGCGAAGGGAACCGGGAGGGCGACGATGAACCACTTGATCCAGAAGCCCGGAAGGCAAAGTTCAAGTCACTGATCGTGCTCGGTAAAGAGCGCGGTTATCTTACGTACGCTGAAATAAACGACCACTTGCCTGAAGACATGCTCGATGCCGAGCAGATCGAAGGCGTGATCAGCATGATCAGCAACATGGGTATCCAGGTCTACGATGAGGCGCCCGACGCCGAAGACCTGCTGATGTCCGATGCCACACCGGCAGTTGCAGATGATGATGCGGTTGAAGAGGCCGAAGCAGCACTTTCCTCTGTGGATTCCGAGTTTGGCCGTACCACCGATCCGGTGCGTATGTACATGCGCGAAATGGGCACGGTTGAGCTGCTGACCCGCGAAGGCGAAATTGAAATCGCCAAGCGGATCGAAGACGGCCTCAAGCACATGATCCAGGCGATCTCGGCTTGTCCGACCACCATCACCCAGATTCTGGAGTTGGTGGACAAGGGCTTGAACGACGAGATTCGTATCGATGACATCATCGACGGTTTCATTGATCCGAACGCGGTAGAAGAAGTTGCTCCGCCGCCGGTTGAAGTGACTGAAGAAGATGAGCTGAGCGATGACGAAGAAGCAGAAGAAGGCGATGAAGAAGCCGACGCTGCCGCCATCTCCAGTGCCAATCTGGAACTCCTGAAAACCCAGGCGCGCGAGCGCTTCGAGATCGTGCGTGCTGCTTATGCCCGCATGGTGGCATCGCTGCAAAAAGACGGCGTGCAAAGCAAGGGTTATCGCGAGTCGCAGCAAACCATCGCTGACGAATTCCAGAACATCCGCTTCTCCGCTCGCCAGGTTGAAGCGCTGTGTGATCACCTGCGTACCATGGTTGATGAAATTCGCGGTTACGAGCGCGAAATCATGGACCTGTGTACCCAGAAAGTGCGCATGCCGCGTGAACACTTCATCAAAACCTTCCCGGGTCGCGAAACCGATCTGGAATGGGTCATTGAAGAGCTGTCTTCTGGTCAGAACTACGCCGACATCCTTGAGCGCTATCAACACGCGATCATGGAAAAGCAAGGTCGCCTGAAAGAGTTGCAAGAAAAGGCAATGCTCCCGATCAAGGAGCTCAAGGAAATCAACCGTCAAATGTCGACGGGTGAAGCCAAGGCACGTCGCGCCAAGCGCGAAATGATTGAGGCCAACCTGCGTCTGGTGATCTCCATTGCCAAGAAGTACACCAACCGTGGCTTGCAGTTCCTCGACCTGATCCAGGAAGGCAATATCGGCCTGATGAAGGCCGTGGACAAGTTCGAATACCGTCGCGGTTACAAGTTCTCGACCTACGCAACGTGGTGGATCCGTCAGGCCATTACGCGCTCGATCGCTGACCAGGCACGCACCATCCGGATTCCGGTTCACATGATCGAAACGATCAACAAAATGAACCGTATCCAGCGCCAGATTCTGCAGGAAACCGGTCTTGAGCCGACTCCGGAAGAACTGGCTGGCCGGATGGAAATGCCGGAAGACAAGATCCGCAAGATCTTGAAGATCGCCAAAGAACCGATTTCGATGGAAACACCGATCGGTGACGATGACGATTCGCATCTGGGCGACTTTATTGAAGACTCGGTCACGGTAGCTCCGGCAGAAGCAGCGGTTTACGCTGGCCTGCGTGAAGCGACCCGTGAAGTGCTCGATACCCTCACACCACGTGAAGCCAAAGTGCTGCGCATGCGTTTTGGTATCGATATGAGCACCGACCATACGCTGGAAGAGGTAGGCAAACAGTTTGACGTGACGCGTGAGCGGATTCGTCAGATCGAAGCCAAGGCGCTGCGCAAGCTGCGTCACCCGACCCGGTCAGAACGGTTGAAGAGTTTTCTTGAAAGTGTGAGCAACGAGCCTTAATATCACGCCTCTTGCCGGTGCTTGTTCTGCTTTGGCCTTGTGCCAGAACAGGACCGCCCCGGCAGGTAGCTTGAGTAAGTAGGGCCTCTAGCTCATGCCTGGTTAGAGCAGCGGACTTAAAGGATGATCTTCCTGCGGCTCGCAAGAGTACGGAAAATCATTGTATGGGTTGCCTTGGGGTAAGTTGACTCTGCCCCTTGGTAGAACTGCTCAAATTCGGGGAAGCCTCTGGCTGCGGTTGGGTTGCAGGCCGTGGTAATCCCGAGCGAAGCCTGTTTGTTCAACGCTGGTTGTATGAACAGGAACGTGTAGAGACTGTACGGGCAGGTCGTAAAGACAAGAGACAGTCCAGACCACAAACCCGAAAGGGGCGGCGAAAGCCGTAGCTGGTAAGCATAATCCGTTGGTGCCGAGTTCGACTCTCGGGGGGCCCACCAAACATCTGTGTGCTGCCTGGCAGCGCCCAAAAACCCCTGCAAGCGCATGCTTTGCAGGGGTTTTTTCATTTTCCCCTATCCCAAAGCCCATAAATTCACCTCGCACGATCCGGATTTTTGCGCGGCAGGATTTACCGTTTCCTGAACCCGCAGATATGGCTTGAGCATCGTGATTTGTCTGCGTTGTTATTCTCTCCTTAGAAAAATTTCATTCAAGTTTGCGCTAGACTGACTGACTCTTTCTGCTAATCTGCAGCCATTGAAAGATAAATGCTGCGATGCAGTATTGGGGTTTATTCCGGTCCGCATTTGTGCCCAAGCCGGGTCAACAGGTTGGCAAATGAACAGAACATTTGCCGACCGGAGCCTGTGCCCACTGCAAGATTGCTTGGGCTGGATTGACTGCAATTGAATCAAGTTTGTAACGGGGAAACGACAAGACCATGCCCAACCGGCCAGAACAAGACACAGTGCAGACACCGCCACGCCTTGCCGTCATGATTTGCGAAGAACTGCCTCGTCCGGGCGAGAACGGGCCGGGCAGCTACAATCTCACCATCTTGCGGGCGCTTGCCGCACTGGGTTACCACTTGCATATTGTGGTGACCGGTCTGAATGTTGGCGGGCGCGCCAGCCCGGCACAAATCGATTGCACCTTGCAGTTTCTGCATGCTCGCCGCGTCGGGCCGTGGCTTGTTCCAACCTCGCTGGGTGCCGCTGCGCGCTTTATCAAAACAGTGCTCAAAGCGGGGCCGCGTAAAGCTGGTGCAAATGGCAGCAAGGTGGCGTGGATTGGCCGCTTTTTGTCCGATGCCGAGACTCGCGCCATTGCCGGCAAGCTGCCTCAGGGGCGCATCGATGCGGTGTTCATCGATACCATCTTCCGTTCGGCGGCGTTGCAGTCTGTCGTCGCGGGCACCAGGGCGCTAGTGGCACACGACGTGTTTTATCAACGCAGTGCATCATTTCGGGCCAATGGCTTTACCCCCAAGCCCGCCGTTGATGCCAAGCTGGAAGGGCAGAAGCTGCAATCGTTTGACGCGATTATTGCGATTAATGACCGCGATCACAGCGAACTGGCCGAACTGGCGCCGTCATCGCGCGTGTGTACGATTTTGCCGGTGGTGGGGGATGCAGGCGCGTGCATTTCGGCCAAAAGCGATGCCCGCCGCGACCCGCACAAGATCTTCTATCTGGGCTCTCGGGCGTATCACAATGTCGATGGCATTCGCTGGTTTCTCTCGCATGTCTGGCCGCTGGTGCAGACGCACATTCCCGATGCCAGTATCGAGATCGTGGGTGGCGTTTGTGCCGAGGTCCCGCCTGGTCTGAACAATGTGACCTTGCACGGGCGGGTGGAGCAACTGGATGAGATTGCCGACCGCTGCAGCTTTGCGGTCAATCCGGTGTTGATGGGCAGCGGCATCAAAATCAAGATGGTTGAATATTTCTGCCTGGGGCTGGGCTGCATCACGACCGCCAACGGTGCCGCAGGCTTTCCCGAAGAGGGCAGCCTGCCCTACACAGTGGCCGACGGCGTAGAGGCTTTCGCCCAGACCATCGTTGCCATGATGCAAACCCCCGCTGAGCCCAAAGCCCTGCGCGATGCCACTCAGGCATATACCCGCCATTTTTCTCATGAAGCGGCCGTGGCCAAAATGCATGCACTGCTACAGCAGGTGCAACCGCACTGACGGTTATCTCTCGCGCCACTGGCCTGCGTTCTCATTTATCCCTCACTGCGCGCGTCGCTGACACATTGCTGCGACTGTGAACTAGCTCGCATAAATATCCAGTCAGGTGCAATGGCTGTTAGCTCAATTGCGTGGTCATCCTGTCAGCTGCAATGGCGCTGGTGACTGATGGCGGTTTCCGAATTGTGTATCCATAAGCTGTTGAAAATGAAATATTTTCTTTCATGATATTCGCGTAACGCACCAGTTCTGGCTTGCCTGGGCCAGTTGGTTCTTTTGTAAACGCTGCACTTTCATGAAATAAATAATAGTTATTTGAAAGACTGCGGTAAAAAAGTATAAAGAAAGCTGCACTGTTATCGCCCCTGTTTTATAAGCCGTGTGCAGAGCGATGGGCGACGCGGTAACTCCCGATACCTGCTCCAAGGAGATTAAAAACATGAATAAGTCGAGGCTGCTGCCAGCGGGCACGTTGCTGGTGTCCGCAATGAGTATGGCGGCGTACGATCCCAGCGACTCTGTGACCAGTTACGCTGAGCTGGGCTATGTCTACGATAGCAACGTGTTCCGGCTGAGTGATGACCAGAATACTCAGCAAGCGCTGGGCAAAGACACGCGCAGCGACTCCATTGTGACGCCCAAAGTAGGTGGGCATGTCGATGCCACCGTATCGCGCCAGGTGTTCTCGGCGGATGCGGATGTCTATGCACCCCGTTACATCACCTTCAGCAATCTCAATTACGTAGGTTGGGATGCCAGTCTGGGCTGGACTGGTGATATAGGTCACAGCTGGTTTGGGTCTGCCACGTTGCAAGACCAGAAAGCCCTGTCAGATTTCGGTGACGTGATACTGAACGAGGAAGACTTCACCCGTACTACCACAGCCTCCGGTCAGCTGGGCTATCACATCAACAGCAGCTTTTCGCTGATTGGCAACGCCAGTGACGCAAAGGTTGATCACAGCCGCGAAAACTCGCTGGATTTGCGCAACGAGAATTACGGTTTGAAGGTGCAATACCAGACGGATCTGGGCGGAACGCTGTCACTGGGAGAGCAATATCAGAGGGTTACTTACGACCAGGGCACCTTTAACGGTGTTGTGATCAACAGTGATTACACCCAGCGCATTACCCAGATTTCTGCGTACTACCCGATCGATGCCAAGTTGAGTATCTCTGGGGGATATGGCTTGGTAAAACTGCAGACTGACCAGACCGACGAATCCGACTGGCAGGCCAATGCTGCCGTCAACTGGCGTCCGACCGACAAGACCTCTTTGGCATTGAGCTATCTGCATGCGCTGAACTCCCCGGGCAGTACTTTTGGCCAGTCCATTCGCTCGCACTATCAACTGTATGGCTCGTGGGCCATAACCGAAAAAATCTCCACTAACGCCACCCTGGCCTACGACAAATACGACTATCCAGCTGCGTTGAATGTCGCTGCCTACAACGACAACGTGAAGTTCGCCAAAGTCGGGGCGACCTGGACACCCAAGACTTCCATTCAAACCTCGATCTATGCCTCTTACCAACAGCGCGATTCTACCGTTGAGCTACGTACTTACGACGACTGGCAGCTTGGCGCAACCATAAGGGTACTTTTTTAAATTGCTTAAGTGTCATTTAAGGTTGTAAGAAATAAACTAACTTCCATTGAAAGCAAATCACTTGTCATTTTGTTTTTTTGGATGTAAAAAGCTTTCTGGAACTTTTTTGTTGCGACGCACAAATCGGTGAAGTGAAGCCATGGCGTTGTAAATTGCCGCAAGTTTTCAATCTTTATGCGGCATGCAAGAAGGCTCCCCGCTTGCATGGAGACGGTTTTACTGGCCGTAGCGATGGATGCGCAGGTGATTGGCAGACAACCGCCAATCACAGAAGTATTCAAGGTCTATCAGCATTTGCTGACATTACTTTTTTGTTGAGTAAGTAATGAATGCCGGTTGAAACGTGTTGAGATGGAGGTGCCGCCATGGAAAGACTCATCACTCGCAAGCAAAACACCGAACAGATTGCCTCTGCCAGCCCTGTTGGCGGGACGGTTGTTCACTTGTCCAGTCGCGAGACAGAAGTACCTGCAGTTGGAATGCTGAACGACCGCTTTGACGAATTTTCCAAGGCGGCACCGATCGCCAGCTTGTTCAAGCTGCTGATCGACCCCGTCATGGTGGTCGCAACGTTGCTGGCGCTGGCCCGGGCATTTGATCTGGCACTGGATGGCTACGTTGTGGTGCTGGCGGTCATAGCGTTTTTGCTGTCCGCGTTAATCCTGGAGGGTACTTTCCTGTTTGTGCCAGGTTATACCCGGCCGCTATTGGGGCTGGCGCGCTTCGCTACAGGTTGGGTGCTGATTTGCGCGCTGGTGGTCATGATCGGCTGGGCGACCCATTGGGCGGTGTACTACGACCAGAATTTTGTGCTGGCGTGGATGTTGTTGGCACCGGTGTGCCTGGTGGCTACCCACTGGCTGATCCGGGTGGGTTTCCTGTTTACCGAAGGCCGCGCCAAATCGACTGATGCCCGCCAGGTGGTGGTGATTGGTGCCAACAAAATGGGCCGGGCGCTGGCTCGGCGCATTCAAGCCAGTGCGCTGCAGAACATGAAGTTCCTGGGCTTCTTTGACGATCGCGGGCTGGATCGGCTCGATGGCGTGAAAGAAGAAGAACTGCTGGGCGGGCTGGAGCGCTTGCCCGACTTTGTGCGGGACAACGATGTGCATGAGTTGTACATCTCTTTGCCCATGACCAAGCAACCGCGTGTGATGCAGATGCTTGATGAAATGCACGACAGCACGGTGTCGATCTTTTTTGTGCTGGATTTTTCGGTGTTCGATCTGATTCAGGCGCGCTTTGAACTTGCCGCCGGCATGCCAGTGGTGGCGGTGTGCGAAAGCCCGTTCCTCGGTTTGCGTGGTCTGGTGAAGCGCATTTCTGATGTGGTGCTGGCTATTTTGATTTTGCTGTTGATCTGGCCGGTCATGCTGGCGGTGGCCGTTGCGGTGAAGCTTACCTCGCCTGGTCCGGTGCTGTTTACCCAGCAACGTTATGGCGCAGATGGCGAAAAAATTCAGGTGTACAAGTTCCGCTCGATGAAAGTGCATAACGAAAATGCGGGAGTGATTACTCAAGCTACCCGCAATGATCCACGACTTACTCCTATTGGTTCGTTTTTACGTCGTACCTCGCTGGACGAATTACCGCAATTCATTAATGTGCTTGAAGGAAAAATGAGCATTGTTGGTCCACGTCCACATGCCAATGCGCATAACGAAATGTATCGCAAGCTGATCAAGGGCTACATGATGCGCTACAAGGTCAAACCGGGAATTACCGGTTGGGCGCAAGTGAATGGTTATCGAGGTGAAACAGAAACTCTGGACAAAATGCAGAAACGGATCGAATACGATCTGGATTATCTGCGTAACTGGTCTCTTTGGCTGGATATAAAGATCATCCTGGCTACGGTCTTGATGGTTATCCGCGATAAGAATGCCTATTGAAATGGCATTCAATAGAGGTGAGGGAAAAATGGAGCAGCGAATCGGTGTCAGTATTGCTATGACCATGGCGGCGTTAATGCTTTTGGCTGGATGCAAAAACGAAACCAAGGCAAATGCAACACCAAGCCAGGTATTGGCCAGAGTGAATGGCGATGAAATCACCGTCAATCAGCTTAACTATCTGCTCGCATCGCAAAAAGTGGCAGATGACAAAACCAAGCAGGCCATGCTGGATAACCTGGTGATGCAGGATGTGCTGGTACAAAAAGCCATCGAACTCAAACTCGATCGTGATCCACGCGTGCTCAGCAGTATCGAGTTCTCGCGGCGGCAGATCCTGGCGCAAGCCGTGGTGGCGACCGAGGTGGGCAAGCTGCCAGATATCACGTCAGCCGACGTCCAGAAGTTTTACTCTGAACATCCGAACCTCTTTGAAAAGCACGCCGTATATGGCTTCTCGACTTTCTTGATCCCGGCTGCTGCGCTGAACGATACGCTGAACCAGGCGCTGGACAAGGCGCATAGCGTGCCGGAAGTACGCACAGCGTTGCAAACAGCTGGAGTGACCTTCAAGGAATCAACCCAACGCGCCCCGGCGGAACAGGTGCCTTTGCAATTGCTGGACAAGCTGGCAGCGATTAAGCCCGGTGATACGGCGGCAATGGTGCATGGTGACCAGGCCATGTTGTTGCATGTCGACTCGGTTGACCCTTCGCCAGTTGCCCTGAAAGATGCAACCCCGTCGATTCAGGCTTATATCCAGAAACAACGCTCTGATTCGCTGGCAAAAGACAAAATGGAGTTGTTGAAGAAGACGGCAAAAGTGGAATACGTACAGCAATTTGCTTCAGCGCCTGCTGCTGTGGCAATAGCAGAAAAAGTAGACGCCGCTGAAGGTGACGATCATGTCAAATCTGGAATGAGGCTTAAATGATGAAAATAATCAGACTTTGCGCCGGATTACTGTTTTTTGTAGCGATGTCGGTATTCGCTGCCGACCCTTCTGGGGAATATCGGTTGGGTACAGGCGATATTCTGAAGATTTCGGTATATGACCACCCGGAACTGGAAAAAGAAATTCAGGTGAGCCAGGAAGGCACCATTACATATCCAATGATCGGGATGGTTTCAGTTAAAGGTAAAACATTTTCTGAAGCAGAAGCTGCGATTGCCAAAAAACTGGTTGATGGTGATTTCATCAAAAAACCAAATGTGAATATTCTGGTAACGCAATATCGCAGCCAGATGGTTTCGGTGATCGGTGAAGTCAATCACCCAGGGCGCTTTCCGCTGGATTCAGCAGTAAACGTCATTGATCTGCTGGCACTGGCGGGCGGGGTATCCGCAGCGGGTGGCGACAAAGTGTATCTGGTGCGCGATAACCAGCGCACCGAAATCCTGTTGCCCAAATTGCTGGCCAATGCCGACGCCATGACCCAGCAACAGATTCATATGCGCAATGGCGACGTCGTTTACGTACCGCGCATGGCAATGGTTTATGTCTACGGCGACGTGAATCGGGCGGGTGGATTCCGGCTGGAACAAAACATGTCGGTGATGCAGGCCTTGTCGCTGGCTGGCGGCTATACCTTGCGCGCCTCGCATTCCAGCTTGGTGGTGACCCGCACCAAAGCGGACGGAACTGTAACCAAAATCGATGCCAAGCCTGGCGATGTCTTGCAGGAAAACGATGTTGTTTTCGTGCCTGAAAGCATCTTCTGATTGCCTGTATCAAGGAGCCTACGATGACCACCGGTCAACTTTTCCAGATACTTAAAGCCAGAAAACGGCTTGTGCTCGCGGTGACTACGGTCATGGTGCTGCTCATGGTGGCGGTAGTCATGTTCTATCCGCCACGCTATGCGGCCGAGGCCATCCTTACCATTGACGTGGGCTCGGTTGACCCGATCAGCGGCTTGCCTGACGCCTCCACCAACGTGCCGGGCTACTTGTCCACACAGGCCAAAATCATTGAAAGCCATAACACGGCGATCAAGGTCATCCATGCACTCAAGCTGAACGAGAACAAGGATGTGCAAGATGCCTTCGTGGCCGCCACGCAAGGTCGTGGGGCGCTGGACGACTGGCTGGCCGACAAGTTGTTGCAGGATATCGACGCCAAAGTGGCGCGTGACAGCAACATCATCACCATCAAATACACCTCGGGTGATCCGAAGTTCTCGTCGACACTGGCCAATGCCTTTGCCAGTGCCTACGTCAGCATGGTGACGGATATCCGCTCAACCGGGCAGCAACAGAACAATGCGTTCTTTCAGACGCAGTTGAAATCCTTGCAGGCCAACCTGGCTGCTGCCCAGCAAAAACTGGCGGATTTCCAGCAAAAGAACGGGATCATCGCGACTGACGAGCGCCTGGATGTGGAAACGCTGCGCTTGAATGACCTGTCTACCCAGATGGTGGTGGCGCAGGCGCAATCGATGGAAGCACACTCCCGTGCTCGTGGCGGTGCCAATCAGCCGGATGTACTGAATAACCCGCTGGTCCAGAACCTCAAAGCGCAAGTGGCCCAACTGGAGTCCAAGTTCAAGGAACTGGCCGCCAAAGAGGGCAGCAACAACCCGGCCTACCAACAGGCCCAAGCCGAATTGCAGGAAGCTCGCTCGCAACTGAATCAGGCTATGGCGACCTACAGCTCCGGTTTGTCCAGTACCGCCAGCAATGCCGGTTCACGTTTTGCCGATCAGAAACACGAACTGGAAATGCAGCGGGACAAGGTCTTGCAACTTAAGACGCTGCGCGCCCAGTCGCAGATTCTGGAACAGGAAGTGCTAAGCGATCAGAACGCCTTTGACGCTGCGTTGCGCCGGCAAACTGAAACCTCCATGGAATCTCGCGTAACGCGTGGCAATCCTGGCGTGCTGAAGTCAGCACCTGAGCCGCTCGGCCAATCGTTCCCGAAAGCACACGTATTGATTCCATTGGGTCTCATCCTGGGCTTGCTGTTCGGAACCGTGATTGCCGTGCTGGTTGAACTGTCTAACCGCCGCCTGCGTTCTGTGATCGATGTTGAACTGCTACTGAATCTGCCGGTGCTGGCCACGATCAGTCCCAAACACGGGAAGATGGCCTTGCTGCAATCGAAGTTGACGCTCAATTCGGGAGCCGGATCATGAAAAACGAAATCGTCATTGCCGAGTCCGCCGATCAATCCGCGCGTATTGGTCAGATATTGTTGAGCGATGGCAAGATCAGCCAGGCTCAGATTGACCAGATCAGCGAAGTGCAGCAGGAAACCGGCATGCGCTTCGGTGAGGCTGCCATCAAACTCGGGCACGTGACGGATGAAGATATCCGCCGCGCCGTGGCCCGCCAGTTTGACTACTCGTGGCTGGATGCTCGTGACGGTGCCTACGACACCTCATTGGTGGCGGCGTACAAACCGTTCTCCAAAGAGGTCGAGCAGTTGCGCAACCTGCGCAGTCAGCTGGTGCTGCGGGAAGACGCCGTGGCAGAGCGCTGCTTTGTGGTTGCCAGCGTGGATGACGATTCGGCCTCCAGCTGGGTGGCTGCCAATCTGGCCGTGGTGTTTGCCCAGTTGGGCGAACGCACATTGCTGATTGACGCCAACTTGCGTACCCCGCACTTGCAAAAGTTGTTCCGGCTGGGCACCGGTCATGGTCTGGCCGACATTCTGGCCGGACGTTCCGGCCCGGAATGTGTGCAGAGTCTGGGGCAACTGGGCGATCTGTCGGTGCTGACGGCTGGCACCGTACCGCCTAATCCGCAAGAGTTGCTCTGCCGTCAGTCATTTCGCAGCTTGTTGCTCGAAGCCCGTCCGCGCAACGACGTGATCATTATCGATAGCCCGCCATTACGCGAAGGCGCTGACGTGCAGTTGCTGGCAGCGCGGGCCGGCGCGGCTGTGCTGGTGGCGCGGCGGCATAAATCGTCGGTCAAGGCGATGTTGCAGTTGCGTGATGAACTGCTGGTGACCGGGGCAACCGTGCTCGGTGTGGTGATGCTCAACTAAGGCCACCCACATATGGATCGCATCCCGGTTACTCCTCAGATTGTTTTGCCTGGTTTTCTGGCTGGTCGTCGTTTGATCGCGCTGGCGGCGCTGGCGGCCATGATTCCCACGTTGTACACATTGGCGACAGTGCTCTGGGTCAATCCGGACCAGGAGCATGGCCCGATCATTTTGATGCTGCTGGTGTGGTTGTTCTGGCGCAAACGTGGCGAGCTGGCCGCGCTGCCAGCGCAAGCCAATCGCGCGGGCTGGGCGTGCCTGGCCGTGTTCGTCTTTGCCTATGCCTTGGGGCGCTCGCAAGGGATCTATTTTCTGGAAGTCGGCGCGTTTGTCCCGCTAATTGCCGGTTATCTGCTGCTGGAAAAAGGCTGGCCTGGCGTCAAGATCATGGCGTTCCCGCTGTTCTTCATGGTTTATCTCATGCCGCTGCCGAGTCCGCTGGTTGATGCCATTACCAGTGGTCTGAAAGAGTCGGTCTCGCACGTCGCGGAATCCTTGCTGTATTCGATGAACTACCCGATCGCCCGCAATGGCGTGATTCTGAATATCGGTCAGTACCAGTTGATGGTGGCGGATGCGTGTTCCGGTCTCAATTCCATGTTCAGCCTGTCGGCGCTGGGTTTTCTGTTTGTGTATCTGACGCAGCCAGCGCACTGGTGGCAACGCGCCATTATTGTGTTGTCGCTGCTGCCCATTGCCTTTGTTGCGAACGTGGTGCGGGTGATGGCGCTGGTGCTGCTGACCTATTACTGGGGCGATGCGGCCGGACAGGGTTTCATGCATACCGCAGCCGGTTTGTCGGTGTTTGTGGTGGCGCTGGTGCTGGTGGGTGGGCTGGGCGAATTGCTTAATCGCCTGGGTGGACGTTTGCAACATCCCCGGAGCGTCGCACGATGATTCGTCCTTTGACTCTACCGCACTGGCGGCCCTTGTTGATTGCCGCGCTGATCGTCAGCGGGCCGGTGCTGGCGTGGACACTCACGCCACGCCACCTGATGGCCGACAGTCGCCAGAACGTGAACCTGGAAACCATGTTTCCGGCCCGGATCGGTGAGTGGCAAATGGTCAAGGACGACAAAGCCACGGTGATTTCGCCGGATGTCCAGGCCGCGCTGGAACGTTTTTACTCACAAACGCTGACCCGCATTTATGTGAATCCGCAGGGTTACATGCTGATGCTGTCGATTGCCTACGGGCGTCAGCAAACCGACTCGCTGCGCGTGCATAACCCGGAAATCTGCTACGCCGCGCAGGGGTTTGCATTGTCTGGGCGCAGCAATGCCACCGTGCTGGAATCGCGTGGTGAGTTGCCGATCAAGCGGGTCTTTGCCCAGGCCGGGCAACGTAACGAGCCAATCAGCTACTGGATCACGGTGGGTGATCGCGTCGCCAACGAAACCCCGATGCGCAAGTGGCTGCAGATCAAATACGGTCTGGGGGGGCAAGTGCCCGATGGCGCGCTGGTGCGCGTCTCCAGTATCGACCCCGATGTAGACCGGGCCTATGCCATGCAGGACTCGTTTATCGGCAAGCTGGATCAGTCTCTGACCGCAGATGGCGTACGCATGCTGCTGGGGCAGGCATCATGACCGTCAGCAAGCTGACCCGGCCCCAGCCGTCGCTGGCATTTCGCGAGGAACAGGCGCGCCCCAAGTCCGAGCGGGACTGGAAACGCTTTCGCAATTTGTGGCTGCTGGCCAACGGGTTCATGACCGTCAATGTCGGTGTGCTGTTCCAGCTCGGTAACCTGAACTCGCTGGAAAAAGCTTTGTTTTTGCTGACTTCGCTGGCTTATTTGCGAAGCAAGCCGGTGGATGGGCGCAATCTGGCCCTGGTCGGTGGCATGTTTGCCGTGGCTTGGGTTTTTGGGGTGATTACTCCGTTCCCCGACTTCGGCTGGTTTCGGTTTATATCGGCGGCAATCTCGCTGTTCGCAGTGCTGGCGTTCTTTTGCGCATGGCCTACACCACGTGAGCGCCTGTTGATTTTACATACGCTGGCGCTGGTACCGGTGGGCATGGTGGTGCTGGGCGGGCTTTACGATCTGGGCGGTATCTCGCGCGTGCTTACGCACGATTACGTCGGGGTAACGCGGCTGCAGGGCAACACGATTCCGGCCTTCCTGGCGGCTGCGGCCTTTGCCGGAAGCGTTGCTTCGGCCTTTTTGACCACGACGGTGGATCGCCGGTTTATTTTGCTGACCGCCGCGGATCTGGCCATCACTTTTCTGACCGCCACGCGTATGCCCTCGGTGGCGGCGCTGGTGGCGGTTTCGGCCATTCTGTTTACCGGACTGCGTTCCGGCGTGTGGCGTGTGGCGATTCTGGTTTACGGGGCTTCGCTGCTGGCTGGTTTTGTGGCGTTGTTTGGCCAGCAACTTGTGACACGCATGGAAGACGGCGGCACCAGCGGACGTGAACTGATCTGGAACTCGCTGCAAGCCTCGCTGGAAAGATATCCGTGGACCGGCGTCGGTTTTGGTCACCACGGTTTGCTGATTCCCGAAAATGTCTCGCGCTTTACCGGCACTGTCGCGGCCCACAACGAATTCCTGCGTTTCGCCGTTGAACTCGGCTATATCGGCGCCTCGCTGTTCCTGCTGGTGTTCCTCGGCTTGATCGCCCGCATGGCATTTGACGCCCGTAATGGCAACCGCCTGGCGTTTGTCGTTTCGGTGGGCATGTTCTTTCTGGACTCTTATTCCGACAACACCTTCACGGCAACGAGCTGCTTCATGGTTGTGCTCGCTGCATTCAGTGGCGCGGCTCTGGCCGAGCCCGCTCAAAAATTACCTAAAGTCATGCCTCGTGCCATGCGGGGTGGCGCAGGCCCGCGGGCTTTAAGTGGGACAAGAGACGTTCGCGCTGCTCAGCGCTTGCAAGGTTGAGTAGCTAATAAAAACAGCTGTGTCATGACCCCAAAGCCTGCCCGTAGAGCGAAAACGCCACGGCTGGCGCGGTAAATGGGGCATCCAGATTTGAGTGCCAATGTCGGGAGATGCTTGAACATGCAAGCACTAAATAAACCGTGCCAGGTTTCGTTTGTGCAGACAGTGCTGAAGAGGTGCCTATGAGTGCTTCTGATAGCCAGGTGATGGGGGCGGCCGCGCGCGCCGCCGCCAATCTACGGTCCGGCCATGATCTGGCGATGCCAGCCGCAATCTCGCAGCGCTTTGCCTTGCTGCGGTTTCCACTGATCGTCGCCGTGGTGTACATCCACAGCTTCGTCACGACGGTGGGGATGTCTTCGTTCCGCATCGGCAATATGTATTCCTCGCCCGAGTCATGGATGGTGCGCGAGTTCTTTTCGCAAGAGCTGTGCCGCGTGGCGGTGCCGGGGTTTTTCCTGATCTCGGGCTATCTGTTTTTCTGGAACTTCCACGGCACGCTGGCTGAGTATGGCTCGCGGCTGAAAAAACGCGTGCCCACGCTGCTTATTCCCTATCTGCTGTGGAACCTGCTGGTGATCGGGCTCTATGCCGCATTGCAAAGCCTGCCCGCCGCCAGTTCATTTGTTTCGGGCCAGAACGTGCCGGTGTCCCAGTTTGGTGCACTGGACTGGCTTGATCAATTTGTTGGCTGGCGCCGTTATCCCGCCGCCTATCAGTTCTGGTTTATCCGTGACTTGATGGCGCTGGTGCTGCTGGCCTTGCCCGCCTACTGGTTGCTGCGTGCAGCTAGTCATGTGGTGATGGTTTTGATGCTGGCGGCATGGTTTTTGCAGGTGTTACCTGGTATTCCGCCATTTGATGAGCCGCCCCTGTTTTTCATGGCGGGCGCCTATATCGCGTTTCATCGTCTGGACTTGAGCGCACTAGATCGAGTAGGCCCATGGGCCGCCGTCTTGACGCTATTGCTGGCCGCGCTGTCGACCTTGAATGCCGTCTACGAATGGGGATTTGGCGCTGCGCCGCACCAGATCATGATCTTGAGCGGCTTGATCTCAGTGTACTGGCTGGCGGGCATGGTGCCATCGCGCCCTACGTTGCATCGCGGGTTGTTATGGGCCGCTTCCGCCAGCTTCTTTGTGTTTGCCGCGCATGAACCGCTGATGATGGGCATGCGCAAACTGATTTACTACGTGGTCCGGCCCGACGCGACCGGCGCTCTGGTTTTGTATTTTGTAATCCCGTTGCTGGTCATTGGCGTGTGCCTGCTGGTCTGGAGCGCCTTACGCATTGTGCTACCGCGCACGCTGGCGGTGTTGACTGGAGGTCGGCTATGAAACCGTTATCCGTTCCCGTAGCTACCCGGTCTTTTGCCGACATCATTTTGTTAACCACTTGCGATTACCAGGGTGGGCGCAAGGATGAACTTGAGCGTCTGCTGGCCAGCATTCAACAGAGCGTGAGCGACTACGGCCTGAGCGTGCGCCACTACCTGTTGCTGCAGCGCTGCCAGCCCGATCAGGCCGACCCGGTGGTGCCGGACTACACGGTTGTCATGCGGCTGGATCATCAAGTGTCTTTGTCGGCTGCCCGCAACCTCATGCTGCATCAGGTGCACCGCGACGGTGTGCTGGAACAGGCCAGCATCGTATGTTTTCCCGACGACGATGCGTGGTATCCAGCGGGCACCTTGCAGGCCATTTCGACCTTGTTTGCGCAACAGGCGCAACTCGGTGTGGTGATTTGCCGCTACGCCTCCAGCCCGGTCACCATTGCGCAATGCGCAGGTGGTCTGGCGTTGGCGCGGCGGCCAGGCGCACGCGAGTTTGTGGTCAACGCTTCATCCAACACCTTGTTTGTGCGGGCGGCGGTGGTGCAACAAGTGCGCTACTTCGACGAGCGGCTTGGCGTGGGCGCTCGCCTCAATGGCGGAGAGGATCTGGATTTTGCATTGCGGGCACGCGCTTTGTCTCGCGGCCAGGTGCTGTGGCTGGATGCCCCATTGGTTGGCCATCGCGACAAAAACCGCACCCTGCGCGCACGTTATTTTGCGGGCAGTTTGTATGCCATTGCGCGCTCCTCGGGCGACCCGGCGGTGGCGTTGCAGGCATTCCGCAAATTGCTGGTGGGCTTGTACATGGTGCTGGCGGGCGATTTCGCGCCGCGAGATCTCGCTCGTTCCATGCGTATTGGCATGCAGGCACTATCCGAGCGAGAACCTGAGGTGAGCAGCCAATGACCCAGGATTCTTCTGCCTCGGCCATCTTTGCCAACACCGGTGCTGCAGCAGCGGCGGCAGAACCGCGCCAGGTTGCCAGTACCCGTTGGCCTGATATCGAACGCGGTAAAGGTCTGGCGATTGCGCTGGTGGTCTTTGGCCATCTGCTCAAATACGACACGCTGTCTGAACCCGCCTGGTACGAATGGCTGAAACACACCATCTATTACTTTCACATGCCGTTTTTCATGTATCTGAGCGGCTTTGTGTTTTTCCTGGTGGGCTCCCAGCAAACGTGGGGCAGCAACTTGCTGCAATACGCGAGCAAACGTGCCACCCGCTTGTTGCTGCCATTTGTGGTGTTTGCGGTGCTGATCATCAGCGGCAAATATCTGGCCGGGTTCTACCTCTACGTGCAGGACCGGCCTGACGGCTATTGGGCCGGGTATTACCACTTGTTCTTTGAAACCGAGCAAAGCCCGGCCTTGTCGGTCTGGTATGTGCTGGTGCTGTTTGTGTATTCCATGCTGACGCCTCTGCTGTGGCGCATGGCTGGCGGACGCATTCTGTTGCTGCTGGCGCTGGCCGTGTTGCTGCATTTTTTACCGGTAACAGACGATTTTTATCTGGATCGTGTCGCCCGGTTCTTTGTGTTCTTCCTCGCTGGTGGCGCCATGGCGATCCATCGCGAGCGCTGGCTGCCGTGGCTGGATCGTCTGGCCTGGCCTGCACTGGCATTGTTTCTGGTGTGCGCGGCCACCTTCAATGACGGCCCCGCGACGATGTTCATTGTGGGTGGTTTGTCGCTGTTTGCCTTGCACGCGTTGGTGCGCCAGCCGCTGTTTGCCAACGACCAATTGCTGTACTTCCTCGGCCGCAATTCAATGGTGATCTATTTGTTCAACACCATTTTTATTGGCCTGGCCAAAGGCATCTACCTCAAAGCCCTGCCTTATACCGGCAACTGGGTATTTCTATTACTGCTCGTGACCTTCGTCGCGGGTTTGTTCCTGCCGATTTTGCTTAAACAGGTCATTGGCCGTTTTGCTGTGCTCAATCCGCTCTCTCGCATCATTGCCTGAGCCGCGACTTGCGCCCACTCATTACCGGAAAATCGAACATGACACTCATACAGCCACTTGTTGATGCCACTTTGTTTTACTGCCAGGTGAAGTCACGCGCACCGTTACTGGTGCTGGCTCGCATTGCCGTGTCCGCTGATGGCGACGTGCCAGGTCGGTTCCGATGAATATCCGGGTCGATGATGGCGCGATCCTGGCCGACGATAACGTTGCCAGCAAAGTGCGCTCCAGCCTGATCTGGTCGGCGGTGCGCAACTGGGGTGGCCGCCTGGTCGGGTTTGTTATTTATTTTCAGCTGGTGCGCTTGCTCGATCCGGCATCGATTGGCGCCTTTGCCGCTGCTTTCGCCGTGTTCGCCTTTCTCGAACTCTTTGTAGATCAGGGCTTGGGCGATGCCATCTTGCAGCGCCCCACGGTATCGCAAGGCCAGCTCAATACGGTTTTCCTGCTTAATTTTCTGGTGTCGCTGCTGGTTGTCGGCGGCATCTGGCTGTGCGCGCCGCTGGTCGAGCAGGGCATGAAGATTCATGGGCTCTCCAATATCTTGCGCATTGGCAGTTTGTCTTTGTTGATCAACGCCTTGGGGTTTTGCCAACTGGCGCTGTTCCGGCGCGAATTTCAGTTCAAGCGCCTGGCCATGCGCGGGCTGGTGTCCACGCTGGCGGGCGGGGTGGCTGGCGTAGCACTGGCCTGGCTGGGTTTTGGCGTGTGGGCATTGGTTGCGCAATTGCTGGTCGCAGCGGTGGTTAATCTGGCCATGCTGTGGTGGCGTTCGCGCTGGTACCCAAGCCGGGAACTCGATTTTTCCGGACTGGGCCAGATGAGTCGCTTCGGCATCAATATTCTGGGCGTGCGCGTCATCGAGTTCAGCAACTATCGGCTGATCGACCTGGCCGTTGGATTCTGGCTCGGCGTGGTCAGTCTGGGGATGTATTCGGTTGGCTCCAAACTGTATTACATCTTTGCCCAGCTGCTCGGTTCGGTTTTGCTGGATGTAGCCATGCCGGCTTTCTCGCGCATGGCCGGAGATCGTGTTCGCATGCGCGAGGTGTACTACCAGGCGGTGACCATGACGGTGTTTGTCGCCGTGCCGGTGTGGATATTGGTTGCCGCGCTGGCACCAGAGCTATGCCACGTGGCATTCGGCGCGCGTTGGGCGGGCAGCGAACACATTCTGGTGCCGCTGGCCTTTTTGGGCGCGGCTCAGGCGGTGCAGTACTACGACAGCACCATTCTGAATGCCTGCGGCAAACCGTCGCACTCCTTGTTGCTGTCCTCACTCAAAGCCGTGGCCACCCTGATCAGCATCTGGATTGCGCACAGCTATTCCTTGCTGGCCATCGTCATTGGTTGTGCCCTGGCCCAGGTCGCGCTGATGCCGCTGAGTTACTGGCTGGTGCGGCAAGCGTTGGCGATTTCGCTGCGCGAATGGCTGGGCCGGATACTGCCTTTCCTCGCTGCAGTGGTGGTGTTGTGGGGCGGCATTTATCTGCTGGCTGAGCCTTGCGCGAGCTGGCCACCGTTACTCGCACTGGTGTTCAAGGGCGGCGTCGGTGCTGTGTTGTATCTGGGAACGCTGGGTTTGTTTGCCCGTCAGCGCTTGATGGGTTTACTGGTCGCAATCAGGAGTCTGAAACATGGCTAAGCATTTGCGACTGGGCATGATAGCCAGTGGATGCGTTTTGCTGGCGCTGCTTGAGGCAGGCATTGTCCATGCCGCGGACGCAGACAAAGACGTGCGCGAACGCATGGGTGACGTCAAGGCGGGCACCGGGACTTATGCTCCGGCCAGGCAGGCCACCGACGATTGGGACCGCGCGCGTAATCTGGCCAAAAATGATCCGGCCTGGCGCGACTGGGTTACCCAGCGGCGCTATGGTCTTAATGCCTGGATGAAGCTGTCGCATGACAACGCAGATCTGCCCGTGGGCTGGGTGCACGACTATGTCGATCCATCCACCGGCGCCTGGCTGACCTGGACGCCATCCACGCCCATGCCGGCAGCCACCGGCAGCAATCAAAAACAGATCGCCGCCTGGGTGGCGCTGGAGCGCTTGTACAACCAGGGACAGATGCTGGAGGCCGCGCGGCAATTCAAACTGCAGGGCGACGTGCGCTATCGCGACTGGGTTGTCGCGCAAATGGATTTCTACGCCCGCAATTACATGAAGTTTCCGCTGCAAACCTGGAACGGTCAGTCGCGCATGTTTTCTCAGGCGCTGGACGAATCCAACCAGATGTTCCTGCTGGTGGAGGTGATCCGCTTGTTGCGCGGCAGTGTGGATAACGCGCGCATTGCCGACTGGCAAACCAATCTGATTGCGCCGATGGTCGCCAATCAGATGCAGTCGCGGCGCAAAGTACACAATATCTCGGTGTGGGAGGCGGGCGCGATTACCGCCGCTGGCTTGGAGTTCAACAATCAGGAATGGATCAGCAGCGGTCGTGATGGCCCACTGGGTTTGCGCGGCCTGCTCGATGGCGGCATGTCCAGCGACGATTTCTGGTTCGAGGGCTCGTTGTCGTATCAGGAATACGTGGTGCAGGCGCTGGTTTCCGTGTTGACGGCCGCGTCGGTACGCAACCAGCTCGATAGCCTGAAAGACGTGTTATGGCGGGCGCAAAACCTGATGATTGCGCCGGCGCAGCTGACCTTCCAGCCGGGTGTTTCGCCAGCAATTAACGATACGCCGCCAAACCGGCCATCACCCAACCGTCCGTTGTGGGCACAGTCGTATCGTGTGTTGCCCACCTGGGTGGCGCTGAGCGACGTTGCCACCGCCCGCAGTTGGGACACATTGCTTGATCCGCCCGCCGCCTCGACCAAGCCCCAGGCTGTGCCTGCGGTGGTGTCTCGCCATTTCCCCGGACTGGATGCGGTGCAAGTGGTTAATCGCGACTGGCACGCCTTGATGGTTTACGGCCAGAAGGCGCCATCGCATGCTCACCAGGAAGCGCTGAATCTGCAACTGCAGCATGGCGATACCTGGATTCTGCAGTCACCTGGCACCGTGGGTTACGGCTCGCCATTGCATGCCCGCTATTTCCGGCTGGCCCCGGCGCATAACGTGCCGTTGATTGATGGTGACGGGCAAATGCCGTATCCGTCAGAAGGGCGTTTCATTGCGTTGTCTGCAGACGGCAATACCGCTACGGCCGCGCATCCGACCTATCGCAAAGATGCCGCCGTGCAACGGCAAATGGCCGTCAGCGGAAATGACTTTGTCGATACCGTTGATATCACCCGGTCATCATCAGCACCGGCCCGGCTAGGGCTGATCTACAACACCCTGTGCCAGGTGACGCCAGATGGCGCCAAGGCTGGGTCGGGCGACTTACCCGAGGGCAGCGCCTTCAGCTACTGGAAGAACACCACCGTTTACGCCGCGCCTGCCAGCTGGTCGGCCACTTTGGTTTGCGGCAATAAAAGCTTTCGTTTCAGCGTGTCTGGCCCCGCATTGCAACGGGTATTTGTCGGCTCGGTGCCAAGTTCAGTCAAGCCGTATTTCCGCCAGGGCATTTACCTGGAAGGGAATGCCGCCGGGGCTCACTTTGTCACGCGCTTTACTCCTTTGAATTAGGCCAGGACTACCGACAATGCGACTGACCTTCATTTGCGCCCAATTGCCTTATCCACCCAACCACGGCGGTACCGTGGATATGTGGCGGCGGGTGTGCGCCTTGCATGATGCAGGCGTCAAACTGCGCATCGTCTGCTGGCATCAAGCTGAAGCTGGTGACCCGGAGTTAGCAGAAAACCTAGCCCGGATTCGCGAGAAGGCAGAATCCGTGGTGGTCTTCCCATTCCAGACAGGCCTTGCCTCAAAACTGCCCCGCCTGGCCCGGCTGCTGACGCTACCTTGGGCCGCAAGTGCGCGCTCGCTGTCAGAGCAGGCCTATGCCGCAGTGCTCGGTAGCGAACGCGCTGCCGCTGTGGATGCAGTGTGGCTGGATGGTCTGTATGGCGGTGATTTGGCGCTCAAACTGGCCCACGCATTGCAACGCCCGCTGTTTTATCGCTCGCACAATATCGAGCACCGCTATACCCGTTACCAACTCAATTCCGCCCACGGTATGCGCGAGCAAGCGCACTGGCTGCTGCGCAATTGCAATGTCGAACATTTCGAGCGCCGGGTGCTGCGCGAGGCCGAGGCATTTTTTGATATCTCGGTGGACGACCTCGCCTACTGGCGGGCCTGCGGATTTACCCACGGGCATTGGCTGCCAACGCTGGTTGATCAGGAAATGGCCGCCAGGTTGAGCGCACCAGTTAGCCGCGCGCCCGAGTTTGATGTGGGTTACCTGGGCAATTTGTTCATGCCCAACAACGTGTTTGGCATCAGCTGGTTTATCGAACAAGTGGTGCCTACGCTGCTGCAACGTAACCCGGCACTGCGCATTTTTATCGCCGGTAGCCGCCCCAATGAACGCATTCGCGCGCTGTTGACCGCGGTGCCTCAGATCACCCTGATCGAAAGCCCGCCAGATGCCGCAATGGTCTTGCGCAACGCCAAGGTGCTGATCAACCCGGTGTTTGCGGGCAGCGGGGTTAATGTCAAATCGGTGGAAATGCTGTTTACGCCCGCTGCGCTGGTGAGCACGCCACAAGGTTTGGCGGGCTTGCCCGAAAACGTTGCGGCTTGCTTTCAGGTGGCGACCGAGGCCGACGCCTTTGCCCAGGCTATCCAGAATGCCTTGCAAGCAGATCTGCATACCCCGGCTTACGCGTTGCAACGGCAGCGCGCCCGCCAATGCTTTCAGTCCAGCCGTATTGCCGAGATTCTGCCGGTTTTGCAAAACAGCCGAGCCCATGAGATTGCTGCTCCAACCCGGACTGTTGCCGTTCGCGGCATTGACCAGAAGGTGGGTTGAGATGCCACGTTTTTTTATTGTTAGAGAGAGCTGAACGATGACAGCCCATGACGCCACCGTGAGCGTAATCGTGCCGACTTACAAGCGCGCTCACCTGATCGAAGAGACGTTGCTGACGTATCTGCAGGAAAACGTGATCGAATTGATCGTGATTGATGATTGCTCGCCCGACGATACCGCAGCAGTGGTGCGTCGCCTGATCACGCGGGACAGCCGCATCCGTTATTTTCGGCAGGCAGAAAACCTGAGCCAGACCGCCGCCAAAAACCGGGGCAAGGCACTGGCTCGTGGGCAGTACATCTATTTTGGCGACGATGACTCGGTGCTGTTGCCAGGCTCCATCCGTAGTTTGCTGGAGACCGCAAGCCAGCATCCGGGAAGCATTATCGGCGCGTCAGCAGTGTATATGAATCACGATGAAACCTCGGCCACGCTGGCGGCGGCCCGGCGTACCCGCGTGCAAACCGCCGAGCAGGTGGCAGACCTCAAACGCCTGCGTTTCGAGTTCGATTGCGTTGCGGACAAAGTGCTGGAAGTGCCGGTTTGCCATGCCAGTTTTTTGATCGAGACGCGCCAGGCGGCACGGCTTGATTTTGACCGGGTGTATCGCGGTAACGCCTATCGCGAGGAAACCGATTTCCTGCTGCGCAGCCGGGCATTGGGGCAGCAGATATTCCTCGACACGCGTGCGGTGCAGGTCAATTTGCCGGCGGCCCAAGCCACCGGTGGCGCCAGAAAACGTTTCTGGCGGACTGAGTATTTCATCATGGCCAACACTTGGCTGCTCATTAAGCGTAACCAATTGATTATTCGTCAATTGTCTCCTGATTTCTCGGCGCCAGCGGCAATGCTGGCGCTGCTTGGACAACGCATTGGCGGGGTTATCCGGCGTAACCGGGCCCGCGGCAGAAAACTTTGGAAAATGCTCAGTGCGGCAACTGCCTGAGTGTTTTGAATCGGTATCCGGTTTTGTTATCACATGGGGTAAAGCAAAATGAAAATCAGCATATTCGGGTTGGGATACGTGGGTGTCGTCGCCGCCGGTTGTCTGGCCGGTGAAGGGCATACTGTCATTGGGGTTGAGCCTAACGCCAGCAAAGTAGACCTGATCAACCGGGGCATTCCCCCGATTGTGGAAAAAGACATCGCCGAACTGGTTTCGGAGGCGGTTTCTGCCGGTCGTTTGCGCGGGACCACGGATGTGCATGCCGCCGTGCTGGCGACCGAGATGTCGTTCATTTGCGTGGGCACGCCCAGCCAGCTGAACGGCGCGCTGGATTTGCGTTACGTACGCCGGGTTTGCGAAGAGATCGGCGCGGCGCTTAAAGAAAAGAGTGATTTTCATATCGTGGTGGCCCGCAGCACCATGCTGCCCGGCACCATGAAAGACGTGGTGATTCCTACGCTGGAACAGCATTCCGGCAAGAAAGCCGGGGTGGATTTTGGCGTGTGCAATAACCCGGAATTCCTGCGTGAAGGCACTGCGGTATGGGACTACCGGAATCCTCCTAAAACAGTGCTCGGCCAGACGGACGTGCATAGTGGCGATGTGCTGGCGGGTTTATACAGCGAGCTCAAGGCGCCACTGATCCGTACCGATATCGAAACTGCCGAAATGGTGAAGTACGTCGATAACGTCTGGCATGCGCTGAAAGTGTCATTTGCCAACGAAATCGGCAATATCTGCAAAGGTCTGGAAATCGATAGCCATCAAGTGATGGATATCTTTTGCAAAGACACCAAGCTCAATCTGTCACCGTATTACCTCAAGCCAGGCTTCGCCTTTGGCGGTTCTTGCCTGCCCAAAGACGTGCGCGCGCTGAACTACAAAGCGCGCAGTCTTGATCTGGAATTGCCGATTCTGAGCGCCATTTTGCCCAGCAATGACCGCCAGGTGGAACGCGGCTATTCCATGATCACCGCCAAGGGCAAACGCAAGATCGGCGTACTGGGTTTCAGCTTCAAAGCGGGCACCGATGACCTGCGCGAAAGCCCGATTGTGGAGGTGATCGAGCGCCTGATCGGCAAGGGCTACGATCTGAAACTGTACGATCGCAACGTGAACCTGGCCGCGCTGACCGGCGCCAACAAGGATTACATCTTCAATATGATTCCGCATATTTCGCGCATCATGGAGCAATCGCTGGATGCGGTGCTCGATCACGCCGAAGTGCTGGTCATCGGTAACAATGCCCCCGAGTTCAAAGACGCCTTTACCCGTCTGCGGCCGAATCAGGAAATCATCGACTTTGTGCGTGTAGTCGATCACAAGAGCGAGGAGGGAAAATACGATGGCATCTGCTGGTAAACCCCGCAAAGTACTGATTATCGTGGAAAACCTGCCCTCGCCATTTGACCGGCGCGTGTGGCAGGAGGCCACCACCTTGCGCGACGCCGGTTACGTAGTGTCGATCATTTGCCCTACCGGCAAAGGCTATGAGTCGCACTTTGAAGTGGTCGACGATATCCACATTTATCGCCACGAGTTGCCACTGGAGGCGGAAGGCGCCAAAGGCTATTTGCTGGAGTATTCGGCGGCGTTGTTCCATGAGTTCCGCCTGGCGTTCAAGGTCATGTTCGGGCGCGGTTTTGATGCCATTCATGCATGCAATCCGCCCGATCTGATTTTTCTGGTCGGTGGCTTCTTCAAACTGTTTTTTGGCAAAAAATTCCTGTTTGATCATCACGATATCAACCCGGAATTGTATGAAGCCAAATTCGGGCGGCGGGATTTTTTCTACAAGCTGATGGTGCTGTTTGAGCGCTGGACCTTCAACACCGCCAGCGTATCCATCGCCACCAATGAGTCGTACAAGCGCATCGCCATCGAGCGCGGCGGCATGAAGCCGGAAAACGTCTACGTGGTGCGCAGTGGCCCCAAGCTGGATCGGCTATGCCAGGTGCCGGCGGTACCCGAACTGAAAAAGGGACGGGAATTCCTGGTGGGCTACGTGGGCGTGATGGGCAAGCAGGAAGGCATTGATTACTTGTTGCGCGCCATGGCGCATATCGTGCATGAACGCAAACGTACTGATGTGCAACTGGGTCTGGTGGGCGGCGGCACGTCGCTGGCGCAGATGCAGGCCTATGCCAAAGAGTTGGGCATTGCCGAGTATGTGACCTTCACCGGTCGCGTGCCGGACCAGCAATTGCTGGAAATGCTCAATACGGCGGACGTATGCGTTAATCCGGACGTGGCCAATGAAATGAACGACAAGTCCACCATGAACAAGATCATGGAATACATGGCGCTGGCCAAGCCCATCGTTCAGTTTGATCTCACCGAAGGTCGCTTCTCGGCGCAAGAGGCTTCGCTCTACGCCAAACGCAATGATGAAGTCGACATGGGCGAGAAAATTCTCGAACTGCTAGCCGACCCGGCTCGCCGCAAGACCATGGGCGAGTACGGTCAACGACGCGTGATGAACGAACTGGAATGGAAGTACGAAGTACCCAAGTTGCTGGCGGCGTATGAGGCGCTGTTTGCGCCGGCTACAGCCAAAGCAGGCATCCCGCAGACGGCCAAGGAAACCTCAGCCCGTTCGGAATGAGGAGCTGCCATCTCTGCGCGAATGTGCTCTTGCGGTGGTGTGATAAGTAAGAAGTAAGAGGATATTTGCGGGTGTCTACCAAGCGGGCCTGGTTTCATTACCAGGCCCGCTTTATTCTGTGCAGCTGCGGGAAGGCTGGCAGATCAGCCCAACCATAAGCGGGTGACAATGCACGTTGATCCTCGGCCTGCCGACCCGAGGCGATGCATTTTCAATGGATGCAGAAAAGCCCACGACCGAAGTCGTGAGCCGTTCTGTTCTTGCGTGATACTTTACTGCCCGGGTGTGTCGCCCCGTGAGGCGAAACGTAGCCGGTCCGGCAAACCCTTAGGCCGCAGTTGCGGACACCGAGTTAAAGCTGGTGTCACCCAGTTTGCGGCGACGAGCACGTGCTGCAACCAGAGCGACCACACCCAGACCCATCAGGGCATAGGTTTCTGGTTCTGGTACCGGGCTCAATGTACCCAAAATGCCATAGATACCTTGCACCGCGCCTGGTACCAGAGTGCCGGTTACTTCCAGCGCATAGGTATGGCCAGAGAAGAACGTAGCGGTTGAAGTGAAAGGAGGCTCATCCAGTGGCACACTACCCAGGAAAACATTGGGGCCTGAAGTCACATCCCACAAAGACAAAGTTGCAGCTGCGATATTTTGCAGGTTGCCCAAAGTCAATTGACTGAAGAAGACGTTGGAAGCGTACGAGGTTGGGTCAACACCAAATGTGATGTAGTCATCAAATGATGAGGTCGTGACGGTATTGTCAATGATGAAATTCCGGGGAGAACTGACCACCCCGATATCATGATTGTCTGTATAGGTGGAGGTCGGGATGGCAAAAGCCCCCGCAGACGCACCAATGAAAGCCAAGCCAGCAACCAGATTACGTAGTTTCATGACTTACTTCTCCTGATTTATTTCGGACTTGATGAAACCTGCGGCAGAACAGGTCTCGCTTTTTGCCCATCAGAATTTAAAAACCATCCTCACTTTTGGGCTCAGAGTGAAGATAAAAACCTCGGGACCACTTTTCCCCCCGCGGCGGTAGTTCGGCGATATTTTGAGAAGGGTCGTCGCCCCATGAACGCCTTGCGATGTGCTATCAGATACTCCTGACTACACATTTCAATGACCAATTTTATCAAGTAAGCAATTTGCTTTCAAATACTATTTATTAAATTTAACTTAAAGAAAATATAAGTGTAAGCAAACGAAGGCTGGAACGGTTTTTGCTGCGTTGCAATATCATATTTAGTTGCTCTTGAAAGGGCTTTTTTTTGAAAAAAACCTTTTTAAAATAAAGGGTTTGAAACTGATAGATAAAGTTAAGTATTATTATGGTGCGTAAGATTTGTCGGAAAATAGATCAAATTCTTACCATTAATTGTAAGAAATATGCTTTCTACAGTTTTACCTTTTGTCGGGTTTTGCTGCAAAGAAGTGTGTTCTTTTCGCAAAAAAATGTTTCGTGTAAGTCTTTTGTGAGGTTGGGCGATGAGGTGGAGCTTGTTTTGTCGTGTGGTAGACAACTTTGGCGACATTGGGGTGTGCTGGCGGCTGGCCCGGCAATTGCAGCAGGAATACGGACAAAACGTCACTTTGTGGGTAGACGACCTGGCCGCGCTGGCACGCATTGCGCCCACCGCCGCGCCGCTGGAAGCAAACCAGACTCTGGACGGCGTGCAGGTCCGGCACTGGTCGGTAAATGCCCATCCCGCCGACGACGCTGATGTGGTGATCGAAGCGTTCGCTTGTGAAATCCCGGCCAGCATGCTGGCAGCAATGCGGACTCGAGCCACCGCTCCGCTATGGCTGAATCTGGAATATCTCTCAGCTGAAGACTGGGTGACAGGATGTCACGCGCTGGCGTCGCCGCAAGGCGGTGGCCTGAATAAATACTTTTTCTTTCCTGGCTTTGTCGCGGGCACTGGCGGCGTTATTGGTGAAGAGCAGGCACGCCAGGCGCGGGCGCGGTGGTCGGTTCAGGAGCGCGAGGCATTGCTCACGGCGCTTGGCGTGGCGAACCCGACCGCGCTGACATTAAGCCTGTTTGCATATGAGAATCCGGCTTTAGCCGCGCTGATACAGCAAATCGCGGCTACGCAAGAGCCGGTTAATCTGCTGGTGCCGGAGGGCAGGGTGCTTCCAGAGCTGGCCAAGACTCTCGACTTGCCGGCATTGCAGGCTGGTCAGCAGCATCAGCTCGGCGCGTTGAATATTCACATTCTCCCCATGGTCGCGCAGGCCGATTACGATCGTTTGCTGTGGAGTTGCGATCTCAACTTTGTGCGCGGGGAAGACAGCTTTGTGCGAGCGCAATGGGCGGCAAGACCGCTGGTGTGGCATATCTATCCACAAGACGATGCGGCGCACGAAGCCAAGCTGGCCGCCTTTCTCAAGCTGTATACCGCTGGCTGGGATGAATACCGCGCAAGTCGTTTGGCGGCGTTCTGGTTCGGCTGGAATCGCGGCGAACTGGCCGCTGGAGCGTGGGCGGATTTGCGTGAAATGCTGCCGCAAGCGCAGCAATATGCTGCAGCTTGGGCCACCCATCTGGAAAGTCTCGGTAATCTGGCAGCAAATCTGGTCAGCTTTGCCAAAGATAAGTTAAAATAGCGGGTTACCAGTTTCCGTTTTGTAAACTGCCGCCCGACAGTGATTGCTGGAAGATTGTTCGGGGCAGCCTGCAAACACCCCTATCCCAGTTCAAGCAATCAGGAATCATCAGCAATGAAGACCGCACAGGAAGTCCGTTCGGGTAACGTAATCATGGTCGACGGCCAGCCGCTCGTTGTCCAGAAAACCGAATACAACAAGTCTGGCCGTAACTCTGCCGTTGTTAAAATGAAAATGAAGAACCTGCTGAACGACTCCCCGTCCGAAGCAGTGTACAAGGCCGACGACAAGTTCGACGTCGTGACCCTGGACAAGAAAGAATGCACCTACTCGTACTTCGCTGACCCGATGTACGTGTTCATGGACACTGAGTACAACCAGTACGAAGTCGAAGCTGAAAACGTGGGCGACGCTGTCGGTTACATCGTTGACGGCATGGAAGACAAGTGTGAAGTCACTTTCTACGACGGCAAAGCCATCTCCGTAGAACTGCCGACCACCATCGTGCGCGAAGTGGAATACACCGAGCCAGCAGTGCGTGGCGATACTTCCGGCAAGGTGATGAAGCCTGCCAAGATCAAGGGTGCTGCTACCGAGATTCAAGTGGCTGCATTCATCGAAATCGGTGACAAAATCGAGATCGATACCCGCACTTACGAATTCAAGCGCCGCGCTTGATTGCTTCGTTGGTGTAGCAAACAAAAACCCGCCGCTGGCGGGTTTTTGTTTGGGCGGCATTTATGGCCGGGATTATTGCGCGACCCGACCAGCAAAACTCATAGCCCGGATGAAGCATGCTCCTCGGGGGTACCCCCACAAAGCTCTTGGAGAATTGCATATGACAGTTGCAGTGGGGCAGCGAGAATCCGGGGTTGCCACATATCAACAAGCAATCGCCTGTGACATTTGCCGATGCCGCATCTTGGATTCCCGCCCTGCGGGCTCGATCCGGGCTACGAGTTCCGAATCCACCCTACGCCGGTACTTCCCATCCCAACGCCTGAATAACGCCAGCAAACTCTTCCGCCAGCGCGCAGCGCAAATCCAGCACCTCCCGACTCACCGGATGCGGCAAACACATGGCGCTGCAAGCCAGAAACAAGCGGTTTACTCCGAGCTCTTCGGCAAACTTGCGGTTGTGTTGCCCCTTGCCGTAGGTGGCGTCGCCAATGATCGGATGGCTGATGTGTTTCATGTGGCGGCGTAACTGATGACGACGGCCGGTGACGGGTTCCAGTTCCATCAAGGCGTAACGCGTCTGTGGATATCGATCAACCGACCACGGTTGTTCGGTTGCGGCTAGGCGTTTGAACCGGGTAACCGCGGGCTGGATCGGGCCCTGTGGCGCGCCCTTGGTGATCTCTGATTCATCTAGCTGCTTGGCCAGCGCATGGTCGATAGTGCCTTGTTCCTCAGGCCAGCCACGCACAATGGCGTGGTAACGCTTGTCGACCAGTTGCGCTTCAAAGCTCATCGACAACGCCCGGCCGATTTCTGGCGTCAAGGCAAACAGCAACAAGCCAGATGTTCCCTTATCCAGTCGATGCGCCGGATAAACCCGCCGCCCCAACTGATCGCGTAGCAACTGCACGGCAAAGCGGGTCTCGTGCCGGTCCAGCATGGAACGATGCACCAGCAGCCCAGCCGGTTTGTGGATGGCCACCAGGTATTCGTCCTGGTAAATGATCTCTAGCATGTGCTGCAACTTTGCTCAGTTGTGCCCGAAAGCGCGTTCACGCAGGGTCTTCAACTGATCGCGCAGTTGCGCCGCTTTTTCGAACTCCAGGTTTTTGGCTGCGGCCATCATGTCTTTTTCCAGACGCTTGAGTTCACGCGACAATTCTTTCTCATCCATCGCTTCGACCAGGCGCTGGCGCTTGTTCTCGATGCGTTCGGCGGCGGCGTCTTCGGCGTTATACATGCCGTCGATAATGTCCTTGATGCGCTTGGTGACCGAACGCGGCACGATGCCATTGGCTTCGTTGAAGGCAATCTGCTTGTTGCGACGGCGATCTGTCTCGTCGATGGCGCTTCTCATTGAACGTGTGATCACGTCGCCGTACAAGATCGCCTTGCCATTCAGATTCCGCGCCGCCCGCCCTATGGTCTGGATCAGCGAGCGCTCACTACGCAGGAAGCCTTCTTTGTCGGCATCCAGAATCGCCACCAGTGAGACTTCTGGAATATCCAAGCCCTCACGCAGCAAGTTAATGCCGATCAGCACATCAAATACACCCAGGCGCAGGTCGCGGATGATCTCGACGCGCTCCACCGTGTCGATGTCCGAGTGCAGATAACGCACTTTGACGCCGTGTTCGCTCAGGTACTCAGTCAGTTGCTCAGACATGCGCTTGGTCAGCGTGGTCACCAGCACCCG
This sequence comes from Silvimonas sp., assembly GCF_031291215.1. Lineage (NCBI taxonomy): Bacteria > Pseudomonadati > Pseudomonadota > Betaproteobacteria > Neisseriales > Chitinibacteraceae > Silvimonas > Silvimonas sp. The sequence continues at coordinate 34,023 of NZ_JARLJK010000064.1, read as the reverse complement.
CTCGCCCAGCGCAGTGCGCTTGCCGATCTCGGACAACAAATCGTCGACCTGCGTGCCCACCGGCCGGATTTCGATTTGCGGATCGACCAGCCCGGTTGGTCGCACGACTTGTTCGACGACCTGGCCCTGATGAGTGCGCTCGTATTCGGCCGGTGTGGCGGATACGAACACTGTTTGCGGCATCATGCCTTCAAATTCTTCAAACTTGAGCGGACGGTTATCCATGGCCGACGGCAGCCGGAAACCGTAATCGACCAGGTTCTCTTTGCGCGCCCGGTCGCCTTTGTACATGGCGCCCACCTGGCCGATCAGCACGTGCGACTCGTCCATAAACATCAGGCTGTCTTTGGGCAGGTAGTCGATCAGCGTTGGCGGCGCTTCACCGGCTTTCTTGCCGGAGAAATGGCGTGAGTAGTTTTCGATGCCTTTGCAAAAGCCCATCTCATTGAGCATTTCCAGATCAAAGCGCGTGCGTTGTTCCAGCCGCTGCGCTTCGACCAGCTTGTTTTCTTTGTGATAGAACTCAAGCCGGTCATGCAGTTCGGTCTTGATGGTGTCCACGGCGCGCAGCACGGTCGCGCGCGGCGTCACGTAATGGCTGGCCGGGAACACGGTAAAGATGCCCATACGCTGTTTGATATGGCCCGTGAGCGGGTCGAACAAGTGGATGGTTTCCACTTCGTCATCAAACAAACTGATGCGCACCGCCAGTTCGGCGTTTTCCGCCGGGAAGATATCGATCACGTCGCCGCGCACCCGGAAATGTCCGCGACTGAATTCCATCTCGTTGCGGTCGTACTGCATCACGGTCAGGCGTTTGATGATCTCGCTTTGCGGGCGCGTTTCACCTTCGCGCAAATGCAGAATCATCTGGTGATAATCGGATGGATCACCGATACCGTAAATGGCCGAAACGGTGGCGACGATAATGCAATCGCGCCGCTCCAGCATGGCCTTGGTGGCCGACAGTCGCATTTGTTCAATGTGCTCATTAATCGAAGAGTCTTTCTCGATAAACAAGTCTTTGGACGGAACGTACGCTTCCGGCTGGTAGTAGTCGTAGTACGAAACAAAGTACTCGACGGCGTTTTCCGGAAAGAACTCACGGAATTCGGAATACAACTGCGCCGCCAGGGTTTTGTTCGGCGCCATCACAATGGCAGGCCGCCCGGTGCGGGCAATGACATTGGCCATCGTATAAGTTTTGCCAGAGCCGGTTACGCCCAGCAAGGTCTGAAACTGCAGCCCGTCGTCCAGGCCCTCAACCAGTTGCCCGATCGCCACCGGCTGGTCACCAGCAGGCGGGAAGGGCTGAAATAGTTTGTACGGGGAATTCGGAAACTCAACGAACACGGGCACTCCTTTGCGCAGGGCGGGCGTGGGTCGACGGCAATCGTACTATTCTACTCGCGGTTGGCGGCAAATGAAACGAACGTTCTATGTGGGGTCGGTATCTGAGTTAGATATGGTCTGGTGGCGCTTTGAAAAGAGAGTGGATGTGCGAAGCGGGCGCAACCCGCTGGGTGGTGGTTGTGCGTGCTTCAAGAGCTTGTTGTTGGTGCCTTCGGCACGGGTTGTAAAGGCGTTTGATACCCGGGGGTGACCGGGGACACGTTACTTTTCTTTGCGTCGCCAAAGAAATGAAACCAAAAGTCCCGCAGAGCGGGATAGCAAAAGGCGACCGGGACGCAGGCGTCCGACGGGGCCCAAATTCAAAAGCCGCGCCCCTTGGGGGTACCCCCACAATGCGGTTACGTGCATTGGATGCAAGTTGCAGCGGGTAAACGAACCGTCTGTTGGCCTGGTGTTTTTGCGCGCATCCTGCGTTCCCTCGGTCGGCCGGAGCCTAAGGTCTCCGGCTCTCGCTCGGCGTGGTTTGCAGAGTGGAATGCCATTTGCAGCAACAGCAACAGCAACGGCAACGGCAACGGCAACGGCAACGGCAACGGCAACGGCAACGGCAACGGCAACGGCAACGGCAACGGCAACGGCAACGGCACGAAACCCTTGCAGACCAATCACCTTGTCATTCCCGGCCTCGGCGGCCCCCTTGGCGGGAATCCAGCGGCGACGTTTGCCATGGCGGCTGGATTCCCGCTGGAATGATGAAATGGTGGAGGCAAAGGTGCATGAGGAGTTGAATCGCAATCGCTCGCCAACAGACGAAGTGCTTTTCCTCCCCTGTCAGGCGCCAAGCGAAACATGATTGACCCGGGGTTTCGGGTGACGCCTGTCCGACGCCCGCTTGCGGGCTAGTTCGTCGACCCGCCGGGGTAATCATGTGAAAGCGCGGGTATCCAGCCGCAGGCTGGACGCCGGTTCGGGGTCGCCTTCTTTTTGGTGACTTTTTCTTGGCGGGGCAAGAAAAAGTCACGTGTTCCCGGTCACCACCGGGTATCAAAACATCGTGCCGAAGACACTCAAGTTGTTAAACCCAAACCCATCAAAACAAAACCCCACGTCCAAGGTGGGGTTGTGTGATGCTGCCGCTCATCCCGGCTAAATCAGATAAATCAAATCACACTCTGCCGCAACTGTTCCAGAATCGCCGGATTCTCCAGGGTGGAGACGTCCTGGGTCACTTCTTCGCCCTTGGCGATCACGCGCAACAGGCGGCGCATGATTTTGCCGGAACGAGTCTTGGGCAGATTTTCGCCGAAGCGGATTTCATCCGGCTGGGCGATCTTGCCGATTTCGTGGGCGACCCATTCGCGCAGTTCTTTAGCGATGCGCTTGGCTTCCTCGCCTTCCGGGCGATCTTGCTTGAGCACCACAAAAGCCACGACTGCTTCGCCTTTGATTTCGTGCGGTCTGCCGACCACGGCGGCTTCGGCGACCAGCGGGTTGGCGACCAAGGCGGATTCGATTTCCATCGTACCCAAGCGGTGACCAGAAACGTTCAGCACGTCGTCGATGCGACCCATGATCCAGATGTAGCCGTTCTCATCAAAGTGCGCGGAGTCACCAGCCAGATACAGCTTGCCGTTGAACTCCTCCGGGAAATACGTTTTCTTGAAACGCTCGGCATCGTTCCAGATGGTACGAACCATTGAAGGCCAAGGCCGCTTGATGACCAGCGAACCCCCTTTGCCCGGATCAACCGGCGCGCCGGCTTCATCCACGATATCAGCCATGATGCCTGGCAGTGGCAGGGTGCAAGAACCTGGCTTGGTCGCAACGGCGCCCGGCAGTGGTGCCACCATATTGGCGCCGGTTTCGGTTTGCCACCAGGTGTCCACAATCGGGCAGCGCCCGCCGCCGACGACTTCGTGATACCAGATCCACGCTTCCGGATTGATCGGCTCACCCACGGTGCCCAACAGGCGCAGGCTGGACAGATCATATTGTTTAGGCAGATCGGCACCCAGCTTGATCAACGAGCGGATCGCGGTTGGTGCGGTGTAGAAGGTGGTGACCTTGTGCTTTTCGATCATCTGCCAGAAGCGGCCAGCGTTCGGATAAGTCGGTACGCCTTCGAATACCACTTGCGTCGCGCCGATACCCAGCGGGCCGTAGCACACGTAGCTGTGGCCGGTAATCCAGCCCACATCAGCGGTACACCAGAACACGTCACCTTCGCGGTAGTCGAATACCCACTTCATGGTCACGATCGTGCCCAGCAGATAGCCACCAATGGTGTGCTGAATGCCTTTGGGTTTCCCGGTCGAGCCGGACGTATACAGAATGAACAGCGGGTCTTCGGCGTTCATCCATTCCGGTTCGCACTGTGCGGGTTGGCTGGCGGTGAGCTCATGCCACCACAGATCACGACCGGCCTTGAATGGCACGTTGTCGTGATCGGCGCGGCGGTAAACCACTACGTTCTTGATCGACTCGCTGCCTTCCAGCGTCAGCGCTTCATCAACCACGGCCTTCAGCGGCACCGGCTTGCCGCCGCGTACGCCTTCGTTGGCGGTAATGACCAGCGTGGCGACCGCATCTTGAATACGGTCACGCAGGGCTCCGGCAGAGAAGCCGCCAAACACCACCGAATGGATCGCACCGATCCGTGCACAAGCCTGCATGGCCACAATGGCTTCTACGCTATGCGGCATGTAAATGACGACGCGGTCGCCTTTCTTCACATCCAGCGCTTTGAGTGCGTTGGCGAACTGGCAGACCTGGGCATGCAACTGGCGATAGCTGACCTGTGTTGAGCTGCCGTCATCGGCTTCGAAAATGATGGCGGCTTTATCGCCGCGTGCATCCAGATGACGATCCAGGCAGTTGTACGAAATATTCAGTTCACCATCTTCAAACCATTTGAAGAATGGGGCGTTGGTTTCATTGAGCACCTTGTTGAACGGTTTCTTCCAGGTGACGAGGTCGCGAGCAAGTTCTGCCCAGAAACCTTCGTAATCGTTATTGGCCTTGTCGCACAGGGCGTTGTAGCCCTCCATGCCAGAGACATTGGCCTTGATGCGAAAGTCTTCTGATGGCGGAAACAGGCGGTTTTCCTGGAGAACGGAATCAATGGTGCTCATAAAGGCTCCTTAGCCGCAGAGGTAAGTAATTTGCTGTAGGAGGACTCTATCCGGCCCGGCAGGGGCGATCCAATCGTGTTTTTTGATGCGCTGAATCAGTTACGCTGATATTGCGCTGCAGCACCAAATAATGTGGCTATAACGGTAATCGTGTCTGGTGACTTTTACGCCGCATCAGAAACCGCGCCAGACAGTTCCAGCTAATTCTGATTGGCGGGGACAGGGGGCAAACGTTAGATTGCGGCCTCTTCGATATTTTCCCATTGGGGGTGTCTAGTGTCTGCGAAAGCCTATCGTGCTGAGTTTCTTGGCACACTCATTCTCGTGTTGTTTGGTTGCGGCTCGGCGGTGTTTGCAGGTGATCACATTACCTACACCGGTATCTCGCTGGCTTTTGGTCTGGCGATTGTGACGGTGGCTTATGGTTTTGGTCATTTGTCCGGCGCGCACGTAAACCCGGCGGTGACCTTGGGTGTGCTGGTGTCCGGGCGGATGAACCCGGGAACAGCAGTGGGTTACATGGTGGCCCAATGCCTGGGCGCGCTGGCTGGCACTGCGGTCATTTACCTGATCGCCACCGGCATGGGCCAACATGCAGGCCAGTTTGGCCAGAACATGTTTGCGCCGGGGACCATGCAGGCTGCACTGGTGTTCGAGTTTGTCGCCACGTTTATCTTTGTACTGATGATTCTGGGCGTGACCTCACGCTCTGGTAACAGCATGATGGCTGGCCTGGCCATTGGCCTGACCCTGACCGCAATTCACCTGGTCGGCATTCCCATCACCGGCACTTCGGTTAACCCGGCACGTAGCCTGGGCCCGGCCCTGTTTGCCGGCGGCCAGGCGCTGCAACAACTGTGGTTGTTTATTGTGGTGCCGTTAGCTGGTGGTCTGGTGGCTGGCCTGGCGCATCGGCTGTTGCTGGAAACCGACTGAGATTGCGGATGATCGCGTATCTGATAAAAGCGGCCTTGCGGGGCCGCTTTTGTTTTATGGATGCCGCTGCAATTTGAGAAAAATCAGTGCAGCGATAACCGCATCACAGAATGGATCGTGGCGGGGTAATTGCGGTAACTGCAGATCGTTGCAGATGGCTGGCAAGGACAAATCAACTTCTGGCTGCCACGCCGTCACCTTGCGGTCGTAATACAGACCGGAAACCTCAATGACCGGGTTGGGTAAATCGATACCCAGCCACGGTCGCACATAGCGGTTGAGGATGGCCAGGTCGAACTCAAGGTAATAACCAACGATGGGGCGGCTGCCGATGAACTGCAGTAATTGCTCCAGCGCGGCCTGAGGGGTTAAACCTTGCGCGACATCCTGAGCACGCAACTGATGAATCGGAATCCCCGCGTGGCTGATTTCGCCTTGCGGGCGCACCAACAGCTGCAAATGGCTGGATGTCTCAATGCGCTGGCCGGATATTTTGACCGCAGCAATCGATAGCAACTCGGCGTGTTTGCGGTCCAGGCTGGTCGTCTCGCAGTCCAGACTCACATATTCATCGGCAGGTGGCGGGTCCAGTAGCCACTGCCATGCCGGATCACGCAATTGTTTACGCAAACGCGCCACGCGCCTGGCCTCTCGCCAGCGGCCCAGTGCGCCGGTCATAGCGAGTCCAGATGAAAATGATGGCGCAGCAACTGGCGAAAGCGCTTCACCACACTGAGCGCATCCTTGAGGAGTTCGCGCTGCAAGGTGCCCAACAGATCGGGTCTGATGAGGTAATCGGGCGACTGGCCCAGACTGATTTGCTGCAAGCCGTGCTGCAAATGCAGACCCTGCAAAAAAGTCAGCGTTTCTTGCAGGTCTGCGGCCAGTTGTGGCTCCAGCTTGTTGGTCTGCTGCAGCGCCTGCAATCGGGCGTAGGAGTTCTGCTCGCTCAACCCGGCCTCTAGCGCCAGGCTGCGCAAGCCGTGGACGATGGGAAAGATGCCTGCCTTTTTCAGATCCAGCGCGGCCGTGGCAGTGCCCGCATTGAGTAACCGACCGAGCATGCCGCCCGGTGGATCAAATTGCTCAACCGCCAAGGCAAAGCGCGCCAGGAATGCGGGTTGTGTATTCAGATTGCGTTGCAGATACGCTTGCGTCTGTTCCAGTAGCCCGGTATTGCCGCAGACGGCTTGCGCGTCGGCAAGAATGGCCAGATTCATGACCGCCGCGCCGTCGGCAGCATCAATCCATTGGCCAATCTGTTGCTGGAATGCCGTCGTGCTCAACCGCCAGCGTGGGTTGCGTACCATGATTTCGCCGGGGCAGAGCGGATAACCCAGGCGGTTGAGTTGCTCATTGAACTGATTTGCCAGTTCGGGCAAAGCCGGGTGGTCGTAGCCGTCTTCGATCAACAAGGCGTTATCTTGATCGGTTTTCAGAATCTGCTCGCCACGTCCTTCAGAACCCAGCACCACCAGGCAGGTGTGGGCCAGTACTTCCGGCGGCGCCAGTAACCGATACAGCCGCGCCAGCAACTTCAGATGTAAAGCGCTGACCAGTTCAGCAATCAACCTCACCTTGCTGCCATTGCCATGCAGCAACTCCACCAGCTTGTCCATGCTGCTGGCAGCTTGCTGCAGTTCTTCGACACTTTGTGCGCGCTCAATCCGCGCCGACACAATATGCGAATGGTTGGAGAGATAAGACAACAACTCCACCTGTTCCAGCACGCCTGTTACTTCACCATGCCGGGTGACGATCACCCGTTGTACCTCGTGCCGGGTCATGGTCAGCATGGCCTGAAACAGGAAGTCATCTTCATCCACCGTATGCAGCCGGTATTGTGCGTGGTGGCTTAAGGCCTCGGCGGATGCCTGCAAGCCACCGATTACAAAGTTGCGTAAATCGCTCTGGGTAAAAATGCCTATGCGTTCACCTGCGCGCACCAGCACCGACGTCGCATGATGCGTCTGCATCGCCTTGGCTGCATCGAGCACCGTCGCGTTGGCGTCTTGCCAGACCGGCGCAGATACGCAGGCCTGATGCACACGCGCCAGCATCAACGACTGAGCTTGTTGCTGCAGCGGGCGCTGCGCCAGCGTTGCCATGCGCCGGGCGATGTCCTGGTAGAAAAATGCACCGAACAGTGGGGCGCTTTGCGTGAGGGCGAGGATGGCAGCGCGTGGCAGGCGTCCGACGATGCTGTCTTCCTCGGCTTCAAAGCGGGCGCTGGCGATACCTGTTACCACTGCGCGCGCATCAAAGACTGCGTTGACGGCCAGCGTGTCGCGTAGCTCGTCAGCAGCGTATTCATGGATCAAGCCTTTGATGACCACAAACAGGCTATCGACGCTGCTGTTGCGCGCCATCACCGTGCTGCCTGCAGGGAAAAACTCGATATCGGCCTGGTTTTGCAACCGCTCACGCTCAAGCGGGCTGAGCAGATCGAATGGCGGGTGGTCCAGATTAATCAAGGCAACCATGGGTCAGATCCAGATGTGTGTCGGGTTGGCCACTCTGTGATTGTAGTGCTGCGGCTATCGCTGGCTGCTGATGTTCCGGCAAGCAGGTTTGAGTGAGCGCAGCGGTCGATATGAAAAACGCCCCGACGATGCGGGGCGTTTTTCGTTTCTTTTAGTTATTTGCAGTGTCGTACCTTCTTGTCGAGGTTCCGTTTGCAGTCCTTCCATCCTGTGATGCTTGTTACCTTGGTTACGCTAACTGCTTAATGCTTTGCCGCGCCTTCTGCACCCACGCCAGTCATTGAGCGGACAAACTGGGCCGGGAAGGCGTCATGTTCACGCTTGGCCGAAGCGCTGGTATCCATCTTCGAAACCAGATAGATCACCAGGAAAGCCAGCGGCATCGAGAAGATCGACGGGTTGTCGTACGGGAAGATAGGCGCTGCGTTGCCCAGAATCTTCACCCATACGGTCGGGCCGGTGACAATCATCAATACCGCGCACAGCAGCCCGGCTGAACCACCGGCTACCGCGCCACGGGTCGACAGGCCACGCCAGAACATCGACATGAACAACACCGGGAAGTTGGCCGAAGCCGCTACCGAGAACGCCAGACCCACCATGAATGCAACGTTGGTTTTCTGAAAGGCGATCCCCAACAGAATGGCAACGACACCCAGCGCCAGTGTGGCGTACTTGGATACGCGGATTTCTTTGGCTTCGTCGGTATGACCGCGAGCAAACACGTTGGCGTACAAGTCATGCGAAACCGCCGACGCACCAGACAGGGTCAAACCAGACACCACGGCCAGAATCGTGGCAAATGCGACTGCCGAGATAAAGCCGAGGAAGAAGTCTCCGCCAACCGCATTGGCCAGGTGGATGGCCGCCATATTGGTGCCGCCAATCAACTGAGTGACCGCCTTGCCTTTTTCCATGACAGTGGTGGTGTACTCAGGCTTGCCCAGCACCAGCATGATCGCGCCAAAGCCGATGATGAAGGTCAGGATGTAGAAGTAGCCGATGAAACCTGTCGCGTAGAACACCGATTTGCGAGCTTCTTTGGCATCTTTCACCGTGAAGAAACGCATCAGGATGTGGGGCAGACCAGCGGTACCGAACATCAGGCCAACACCCAGCGAAATCGTGTCAATTGGCGACATCGTGCCCGGTGACATGATCGCCAGACCTTTCGGATGGGCTTTGATGGCCGTGTTGAACAGGGTTTCAAAACTGAAACCGGCTGCGGACATCACCATAAAGGCCATGAAAGTAGCGCCACAGAGCAGCAGCACCGCTTTGATGATCTGTACCCAGGTCGTGGCCAGCATGCCGCCAAAGGTGACATACAACACCATCAGCACGCCCACGATCAGCACGGCGTAGGTATAAGGCAGGCCAAACAGCAACTGGATCAGCTGACCGGCACCCACCATCTGGGCGATCAGGTACAGCGTGACCACGACCAGCGTGCCAATTGCGGCAAAGGTGCGGATCGGTGTTTGTTGCAACCGGTACGAAGCTACATCGGCAAAGGTATATTTGCCCAGATTACGCAGGCGCTCTGCCACCATGAAGGTGATCAGTGGCCAACCCACCAGAAAGCCCAGCGAATAGATCAGGCCGTCATAACCTTTGGTAAACACCATGGCCGAAATGCCGAGGAACGACGCCGCGGACATGTAGTCGCCCGCAATTGCCAGACCATTTTGCAAGCCGGTAATGCCGCCGCCGGCCGCGTAAAAATCTTTGGCCGAGCGGGTGCGGCGTGCTGCCCAGAACGTAATGCCCAGGGTAAACGCTACAAAAATGAAAAACATGATGATGGCGTGCCAATTAATGGAACGCTGCGTAACCGGGCCTTCGAGCGCACCGGCCGCCCAGGCGGGCAGGCTGGCGCAAACACCCAGCGTGGCCAGCCCGATACGGTTTACAAGTCGGTTGGTCATTTGCGGGCATCCTCGACAAGTTGTTGATTGAGTTGGTCAAATTCGGTATTGGCACGGCGCACATAAATGCCGGTCAAGACAAATGCCAGAACAATCAAGGCCAGACCGAGTGGAATGCCCAAGGTAATGACGCTGCCAGCGGCGACAGGGGTGCCCAGCACGGCAGGCTCAAAAGCAATCATCAGAATCAGCCCGAAGTAGGCCACCAGAATGATCAAGGTGAGCATCCAGCTCAGGCTGGTTTTTTTCTGTACAAGTTCGTGGAATTTCGGACTGTCCTGGATTCGCTGAATCACTTGGTCATCCATCTTTCTCTCCTCTCGTCTGTGCGGTATGCCCCGGGCGTGCCGTGTCGGCTCACTCTCCCAAGTGAAAAATACCAACACTCTCGGGGTCCACGGCCACTGTATGAGGACGAGGGGGTAGAAGCTAATTGCAAATTCTGATGCTCAGAATCAAAAACGTTTATGTTGCGTTGCACGAAACTTACTGAGAATGGCGTAGTTGCTGGATTTGAGCTACACAACGCACTGCTTTGCAACACCGTATGAACGTTCTGCGCAATAATCGGGCATATGGAAATTTATCAATTGCGTACTTTTGTTGCAGTTGCGCAGCAAGGCCACCTGACACAGGCTGCCGAGTTGCTGCATCTTTCCCAGCCCGCAGTGACCGCGCAGATCAAGGCACTGGAAGAACAATTGGGCATGGCGCTGTTCGAGCGTTACCCTGGCGGTGTGCAATTGACTGAGGCTGGCAAGGCGTTTTTGCCAGACGCAGAGCACATCCTCGCCGTATCGCAGGACATGCTCTACCGTGCCAAAGCCATGTCGGCCGAACCCAAGGGCAAGGTGCGGATTGGTACGGTGGGCGTGGCGGCGCGTTTGCGCATCGGGCCGTGGCTGGCGTTGTTGCGTCAGCGCTGTCCCTTGATGACGGTGCAGACCACGCACGGGATATCCGGAGTGATTCTTAACGATGTGCGCAAAAAGCTGCTTGATGGCGGCTTCTACTTTGGCCGCAATCCCTATCAGAACGTCAACACAGTACAACTGGCCGAACTGGGTTTTTGCGTGGCGTTACCCCCGGCCATGGCTGACACCCATGCCGAAGCAGACTGGAAGACTCTGGGCAAATTGCCGTGGCTGGGTTTGTCACAGTTCATGAGTCTTTCCGGCATCACCCAGGAGCTCTGGCGCACGCATAACATCGCGCCCAAACGGGTGGGGGAGTTTGACGACGAAGGCACGCTGGTCGAACTGGTAAAAGCAGGATTGGGGGTATCGTTGCTGGCAGAACGTACGGCGCGACGCTTTGCGGCCGATGGTTCTATTGTGTTGTGGCGCGGTGGCGAGATTGCCATCTCGGCCCCATTACAGTTTCTGTATTCGGCGGAACGGCAAAGTGATCCAACGATCGGCTTGCTGCTGGATTCGTTGCGCGAAATCTGGACGCCGGAATGATGGTGAGATGAGTGAGCTGCTGAACTGACAAATGAATGCCAGATAGAAATGACAAATAAAAAACCCGCTGCAATGAGCGGGTTTTTTATTTCCGGCACGGGACCAGGGAATCCTTTTGCCGTTGGTATTCCAACGACTAGCTGAATTACTTCAGCTTGATTTCCTTGTAAATCACATGCTTGCGGACAACCGGATCGTACTTTTTCAGTTCGATTTTTTCCGGAGTGGTGCGCTTGTTCTTGGTGGTCGTGTAGAAGTGACCGGTACCGGCGCTGGATTCGAGCTTGATTTTTTCACGCATGATCGTCTATCTACCTGGTTACAGTTCGCCGCGGGCGCGCAGGTCGGCCAGAACAACGTCAATGCCGTTCTTGTCGATGGTACGCAGGGCAGCATTGGATACGCGCAGGCGCACCCAACGGTTTTCGCTCTCAACCCAGAAACGGCGAGATTGCAGATTCGGGAGGAAACGACGCTTTGTTTTGTTGTTGGCGTGGGAAACATTGTTCCCTGTCATCGGGCGCTTGCCGGTGACTTTACATACACGTGCCATGGTTAGGATTCCCTGACTTCTGGAAAAAACACGATTTATAACATGACTCAGTGATTTTGTTCAAGCCAAATCAGCGAGTCGCGGTAAAGGGGCGACATCCTCACACTGCAAAATGGCGCCCATCTCAATACTGTTTCGGCTGGCTTTATTCGCTCGGTGGCGCTAAAACCGTACGGTTGCCGTTGGTTTCCATCGGCGAAACCAGCCCCGCGCCTTCCATCTGCTCAATCAAGCGCGCCGCACGGTTGTAACCGATGCGCAGCTGGCGCTGCACGGACGAGATTGATGCCCGGCGGCTCTTGAGCACGAACGACACCGCTTCGTCGTACAGCGGGTCGGTTTCTTCGCCACCAGCTTCTGCCCACGCACCACCAGCACCGCTGGCCGCCGCTTCCGCATCAAAGCCGCCGTTGAGGATCGCCTCGACATAATCCGGCTCCCCGGTGGTCTTCAGATACTCGACCACACGATGGACTTCATCATCGGCCACAAACGCACCGTGGATGCGTTGCGGGTAACCGGTGCCCGGCGGCAGGAACAGCATGTCGCCCTGGCCGAGCAAAGCTACCGCCCCCATCTGGTCCAGAATCGTGCGACTGTCGATCTTGGACGATACCTGGAACGCCAGCCGGGTCGGGATGTTGGCCTTGATCAGGCCGGTAATCACATCCACGCTCGGGCGCTGCGTAGCCAGGATCAGATGGATGCCCGCCGCCCGCGCTTTCTGTGCCAGGCGGGCGATCAATTCTTCAATCTTCTTGCCCGCCGTCATCATCAGATCAGCAAACTCATCCACCACCACCACCACAAACGGCAGATGTTCCAGAGGCTCCGGGTTGTCCGGGGTCAGGCTGAACGGATTGGTGAGCGGCTTGCCCGCCTTTTCAGCTTCTTTCACTTTCTGGTTGAAACCGGCCAGGTTACGCACGCCCATCGCACTCATCAGGCGGTAGCGCTTTTCCATCTCCGCCACACACCAGTTCAGCGCGTTGGCGGCCAGCTTCATGTCGGTGACCACCGGGGCCAGCAAGTGTGGAATGCCGTCGTAGACGGATAGTTCCAGCATCTTCGGGTCGACCATGATGAAGCGCACTTCGTCGGGCGTGGCTTTGTACAGCAACGACAGGATCATCGCGTTCACGCCCACCGACTTGCCCGAGCCGGTCGTCCCGGCCACCAGCATGTGCGGCGCCTTGGCCAGATCGGTCACCACCGGCTTGCCGGTGATGTCTTTACCGAGCGCCATGGTGAGTTTGGAGCCAGTGCTGGTAAATTCTTCCGCCGCCAGAATCTCGGACAAGCGAATCATCTGCCGGGTCGGGTTGGGTAGTTCCAGACCCATGCAGGTCTTGCCCGGAATGGTTTCCACCACGCGAATCGAGACCAACCCCAACGCGCGGGACAGATCCTTCATCAAATTGACGATCTGCGCGCCGCGTACGCCAACGGCGGGCTCGACTTCGTAACGGGTAATGACCGGGCCAGCGTATGCATCCAGCACGTTGACCTTCACCTTGAACTCGGCCAGTTTTTCTTCGATCACAATGCCGCGATCAATCAGGTCGTCCTGGCTGATCGGGTCAATCTGCGCAGCCGGTGGTGTCAGCAATTCCAGTGCGGGCAGGCAACTGTCGTCGTAAAGCGGGCGGGGCGGAGGTACTGACGCGGGCGGGGGGCGATCCACAATGGCGGCGGCCCATGCTGACGGTTGATAGCTCGCCTGCTCCGGCTGCACCACTTCGTCGCTGTCAAAGGTGCTGAACGCGCTGGACGCCGCGATCGGATCAGTGACTTGATGCGCAACGCCGGAGAACGGGCCGGGCAGCCACGGTGGGTTGGCCTCTGCTGCATCTTCGTCATCCGCGGCGTCTGTCCATGCTGAATCGGCAACAAAACTTGCTGCAACCGGGGCAACAGCGGCGAATTGAGTCGCATGGGCCGTCACTGGCACGCTGCTGGCGATTGGTGCTTCCGGCACAAAGGCTGGTATCGGTGCGGAGACGGCGGATGTGAACGTTGTGAATGGAGTGCCTGGCTGGGTGACTTCGAGATGGACTGGAGTGGTTTCCAACGGCCCGTGCGCCAAGGAATCAGCTGCGGCTAATTCTGGCAGTACCAGGTCTGGCGCAATAGGGTCGATACGCGACGGGATCGGCGCAGCAGTGCGCCAACTGGGTGGCGTGTGCAGTGCAGGTGTGGCAACCGGTGGTCTTGCGTTTGCGCTCACTGCCGTATTGGGCACCGCGACCGTCGGGGTGAACTCCAGCGCGGGCAGCTCTATTGGTGCGGCAGGCGCTTCCGGCTCGACCGGACGTGGGGCTTGCCAGCCCAGTGCGCGGGCAGTGGGCGGCGGTGTGATTGTTGTTTCTGCCGGGGATGGCGTCGGCACTACAGCTACAGGTTGCAACGGCGTTGCAATGTGCGGCTCGGCTATGGCCGGAATTTCGGCGGTTGTGGGAACCGGTTCCTGTGTTGATGACTGGTTATGCCGCGCCGTAATGAATACGGCACCATCGGCATTGCTCACTGTGCGGCGGGACCGCACCACAATCGGCGCGCGCGATACCGCTGGTTTGGCGGGTTCCAGCAGAGGGGCTGGCCGTTGCACCGGCGTTTCGATGCGCTGGGTGCCACGATGACTATGCAGTGCTTGCAGGCGTTCGCGAATTTCATCGGCCTCAATGCGCGGCAAATTGGGAGCTGGTGTCGCTTGCGCCAACCGGTTGGAACGCGTTGCCACTCGTGGAGGTGGTTGCAATACCTGTTCTCGTCCCAGTACGGGCAATGGTTTGGGCGGCGGTGCTGGCTGTGCCGCTGCCGGTTTGATCAGCGTGACCAGCGGCAAAGGCTCGGCAGGACGTGGCTTGCTGGGTGCCCAGACGTTCTTGTTGCGCGTATCCAGTTTGGCCGCCGCTGCTGCCAATGCCGCAAGCCGTTCGCGTTCGACTTGGGCGGCGTAGTCGGCCACTGGGTCGTGCGCAACTTCGGTCGTTGTCTGCGCTTTGGCGAAGACGGGCGCGGCAGCTGGCATTGCCGTGACGGATTCTTCCTCTTCATCAGCTGCGTCATCGGCTGGCGTTGCTGGCGGCGCGGCTTTAAGGAAGGGCGAGTCTTTGCCAATGCGGCGCAAGGTGTTTTCAATGCGGGCACCGACATTTTCCGTCAGCCCGTTCCAGCTCTGTTGCAGCCAAAGCGGCAGACCTGCAGCAACGCCTGCCGCAAGTACCACCAGGCCCGCAAGCGGGTTTTGCCACGGGCCAACCAGCCAGGTGCCCAGTGATCCGCTGGCCAGCAATAATACGAAACCCAGCGGACTACGCCAGCCCGGCTGGATTACCCGGACCGGTTGATGGCGGAACGACTGCCAGGCGGCGATGGCACAGGCGCCCGCCACCCACCAGCCGCCGATGCCAAGTCCTGCATGCCACCATTGCGGCAAGTGCGTAACCTGGAAAATGAGGCTGGCTGCGGTCGCCAGGGTAAGGGCGAGCGAACGCCCCAAATGTGTTGAAAACGCGGAGGTGCGGTTGTTGCCGCGAGGCCGGCTGGGGGTCGGGCGCGGCGTGCGCTGCGGTTGGCCTTGGGTCATGTCTGGATCTGTGCTTTGTTACCGGCGCAAGGTGAACGGACGTTCTGTCGCGCCAAACCGGCAATCATAAGCTCGTATGGCGCAATCGTCATTAGCAACCGACCGCTGCATTGTTACAGTATTTGGTGTAAGTGCCGGGCGCGGCCCCTAGCCGGTGGCTTGTTCGCTCTCGGCGAGCGGGTAGATTTCGTCCAGTTGGGCGTAATCAACGTGCTGCTGGCCGTTCTCGTCGGTGTACAGCAAGTCGGCATAAGCATGCTGCCAGCGGATCAGACTGTGATCAAAATTGTGGCGTGAACGCATGGTCTGCGTCGTGGTCTCATCGGTGCCATCCAGGCTCAGGATCAACGAACTCTGGTACGTCGCCAGCGTTTCTGGCGTCATGCCATGCAAAGGGCTGGATTCGTCAATCACGTGCATCACGGTCCAGCTCAGTACAAACATGGGATGCTCATCACGCACCAGCTGCAAGTCGTAAATGCGGCGAATGCGAAAACCCTCGCGGCTGGTTTCCTGGCGTAACAACCGTAAACGGGCGTTGGCATCGACAATCACATTCTGCCGGGCGTTAGCGGCGCGCATCATCAGCACGGTTTGCCCGTCCACCTGGCGCACCACCGGATGCCTGGAAAACACGATGCGGGCATGCGGGCGAGAGAAGCGGGCGAACATCACGCCGGTGATCAGCGCAATGCTCATCATGCCCCAGAAAATTTCTACGGTAGCCACCAGGTGACCATAGAGCGTTTGTGGATGCATATCACCGTAACCGACCGTGGCGATGGTCTCTACGCTGAAGAAGAACGCACCGCGAAAATCCGGCGGTAACTGGTTGGCAATCGGGTGCTGGCCCAACTGATAAAGCCCGGCAAAAAAGGCGTTCAAAACCAGAAAGGCCAGACCTATCAGTAGAAAGAAAACTGGCCATGTGACCGTCATGCAGCGGTGATAGAGGTCACTCCAGAATTGCTTTTGCAAGCCGTGTGTAATGATCTCGCGATCACCCAACCGCATGGAGCTCTGACTAAAAAACGGTCGCAAGTTGACCATGGCAAACACTCATTTTATTGTTTGTTTCAATGATTATGACCTCTTTCGGGCTGACCGCATGGATCGGAAACTGCCATTTTTTGTAGGCGATTTATGTCACTTGTGCCGAAAATTGTCACTGCGAATTTAACGTAATTGAATGAAAACAGAAAGCTTTGTGAAATTATTTGCGTAATTCGCATTAGGTGCTTAACAGCCACTACCTGAATCGTATAATCTGCCGCTCAGTCGGTTCTGAACGGGTGACGATTGGCACTGTCTGGATCGGGTGCAACATGGAAATATCCAAGGTCTGTATGCAGGAGAAGAAACTGGAAAGCAAGATGAGTCCGGCCGAACATGCCACAAATAATGACAACCTGCTCGCGCGTAGCCGCGCGGCGGTGTGGCATCCGTGCACGCAAATGAAGCGCCTTGAGACTTTGCCGCTGGTACCGATCGAGCGCGGCGAAGGGGTCTGGCTGTACGATTGCGACGGTAAGCGTTATCTGGATTCCGTTTCCAGCTGGTGGGTTAACCTGTTTGGCCACGGCGAGCCGCGGATCAAAGCCGCCATCAAAACCCAGCTAGACAAGCTTGAACACGTGATGCTGGCCGGGTTCACGCATCGCCCGGTGGTCGAGTTGTCGGAGCGTCTGGGCGAGCTCACTGGCTTGGGCCACGCCTTTTATGGTTCGGATGGCGCTTCCGCCACCGAAATCGCACTCAAGATGTCGGCGCATTACTGGAAGAACAGTGGCCGCGCCGACAAAAACCGCTTTGTTTATCTGGCGGGCAGCTATCACGGCGAAACCGTCGGTGCCTTGTCGGTCACCGACGTGCCGGTGTTCCGCAGTGCGTATTCCAGCCTGGTGCGCGACAACTTTATTGCGCCATCGCCCGATAGCCGTCTGGCGGGCCCGGGCGAGACCGCCAAAGACGTGGTCGAAGCCGCCGCCAATGGCCTGGCTGCCATTTTTGCGGCCCACCACACCGAAATCGCCGCCATTATTCTGGAGCCGCTGGTGCAGGGCGCGGCCGGGATGGCGATGTACGACCCGCATTATCTGGTGCGCGTGCGCGAATTGTGCGATCGCTACCAGATTCATTTGATTGCTGACGAAATCGCCGTGGGTTTTGGCCGTACAGGTACGCTGTTCGCCTGCGAACAAGCCGCCATCAAGCCCGACCTGCTGTGTGTCTCCAAAGGAATTACCGGCGGCTTTTTGCCGCTGGCGGCAGTGCTGACCACAAATGAGATTTATGCCGCCTTTTATGACGAAGACGTCACTCGCGGCTTTCTGCATTCGCATTCCTACACCGGTAATCCGCTCGCCTGCGCCGCGGCGCTGGCGGTGCTGGACATCTTTGCCAGCGACAACGTGATCGCCGCCAATGCCGAGCGCGCTGCCCGCTGGTCGACTCGCTTTGCCACTTTCGCCCAGCATCCACGGGTAAGCCATTATCGTAATACCGGCATGATCTGGGCTTTTGACGTCGCCGACGAGCGCCCGGGCTTTGCCCAGCGCATGTATCGCGCGGCGCTGGCCGAGGGATTATTGCTGCGGCCAATTGGAAACACGGTGTATTTCATGCCGCCTTATGTGATGCAAGACGACGAAGCCGATTGGCTGGTACAGGGCACTGCCCGCGCGCTGGAAGTCGCGCTGGGTGGTCAGGAGGAGCAGGACGATGCAGCTATCGCTTGATCTGCCGCAACCGGATGCCCGGCTGGCCGCGATAGTCGAGACCGATCCGCGTGCATTGCGGATGTGGCTGATCGGCTTGCCCAGCGGCCAGGTGCTGGAAACAGGACGGCAGATTTTTGACTCGCTGGCATCGTGTAATCGTACCGTCATTGATGCCGATACCCGGATCAAGCTGCTTGATGAATACCGGCGCGTGCTGGACGTGATGTCCGGCGATTTTGCTGCCCAAGCGGTCTCGCAGGGCATGCCGATGCGCGACAAACCACGCCAGGCCATGCTGCTGATGCGCAATTTGTGGCTGGAACTGGCGGGTGGCTACAAGCTGGCGCTGGTCGAACGCGTGGAAAAACGCTCGTTCTTTGGTGGCACCACGACCAGGCAAGTGCCGCAACTGGTGCAGTTGATCATGCTGCTGTTTTATCGGGCGTTTCAGCTCGATTGCCGTATGGCCATGCCCCCGGCAACGGGAATGTGGCGTGAACTGCATCAGCTATTTCAGCTGGTAGCGCAATCGCGGCAACTGGACGAACCCAAGGAAGAAGAACTCGGCCCGCCGGTGGGCGTTTTGTACAAGCGCATTGTGTTGCTGTCGCTGGCCGATCCGCTGCGCTTTTCCACGATCGAGCTGGAAAAAGTCATCGAGATTATCGATAACTATGCGCCCGCCGCGCACTTTCAGCCTGTGGCACAGCATGCCGGTTCCGGTGGGTTCTTCCTGACGCGGCTGGATACTGACGAGCCGCCGTCTTATTACGGTGCCAACTTGCCGGGTGATCATACTGGCCCGGCCATGTTGATCGATACCATCGAGTTGGGCAAAAAGCTGCATCGCATGCTGCAAGGGCTGGAAACCAAAGCGCCTGGCGTGCCCGATCGCGTCAAGATTCAGTTCTGGATGGATATCCTGCGCCGCTTGCTCAAGCAGTGGAGCATCGCGCCCCGACGGATGTTCCAGCGTATTCCCAAAGCGGCTACGGTGCATCTGTGCGTTGGCCTGCGCAACGTGGCGGCCTGCGCTCATGACATGGAGGTACCACTGCCGCCGTCCCAGCTCGAACAGGCCGGTATTAGCATTGAGCCAAGCCCGCAGGCGTGGGAAGTACAGGACGAAAGCCCGGGTGGTTATGCGCTAAGCAAGCGCGAAGCGCCGCCCGAGCGTTTACGCGTGGGCGAACTGGTGTCGGTCAAACCCCAAGATGCCGGTGCTAACTGGATGTACGCTGCCGTGCGCTGGATTCAGCAAAGTGTGGATGGCGCATTGGAAATCGGCGTGCAGATTTTTTCAGCACGTGCCGAACTGGGCTTGCTCCAGGTGGCTGGTGCGGCACCAGGATCGCCCCCGCAGGCCGTTTTGTTGCTGCCAATGATGTCGATCTTGCGCCAGCCTGCCCGCATACTCGCGCCACGCGGCACCTTTGTGCATGGTGGGCAGTTCGCGGTAACGACCGGCAGCGAGACGTTGTTGCTGACCGCAGTGCGGCTGGTAGAACAGCAAGCGGGGTTTGATCTGTTTGAATACCGTTTGCCTGATGCAGTCGTGGCAGATGCAGTGCCATCCCGATCTGCTGCCCCGCCATCACCGCAGCCATTGCGTTAGGGCGTTCGCAGGTTATCGGTCAGGTCTCTTCGTCATCCTTGCGCTTGGCGCGCGGATGGAACGCATCGTAACCCTTGGCCAGGGCTTGCCAGTCCAGATGGGTATATACCTGCGTGGTCGATAGGTTGGCGTGGCCCAGCAATTCCTGCACCGCCCGCAGATCGCCTGAGCTTTGCAGCAAGTGAGTGGCGCAACTGTGGCGCAACTTGTGCGGGTGCAGCGGTTCAGTCACGCCCAAACGTGCTTCCCACGCCTTGAAGCGCAATTGCACGGCGCGGGTAGTCAGTTGTGCACCCTGTTTGCCCACAAACACGGTGGTGCAATCTGGCTTGGCCCACATCGCCCGCATTTTGAGCCAGTGGCGCAGTTCATCCAGCGCCGCCGTGCCAATGGGCACCATGCGGGTTTTGTTGCCTTTGCCGGTAACCCGCGCCAGTCCGCCGCCCAGATCAACGTCGGCCAGTTGCAGCCCCACCAGTTCGGATACCCGCAAGCCCGATGAGTACGCCAGTTCAAATATGGCTTTGTCGCGGCAAGAAATCATTTCATCGTCGGGCATGTTGTCGAGCAAGCCAATGGTGGCATCGACATCCATGGCCTTGGGCAGGCGCTGGCGTTTTTTGGGTGGTTTGACGCTGGCGGCAGGGTCTAGCTGCCAACCCAGATCCCGCGCCATCAGGCGATAGAAGGTGCGCCACGCGGAGAGCATGCGGGCGATGGTGTAGGCCGATAATCCACGCGAAGCCAGCTGCCGCACGAAACCGCGCACATCCAGTGCGGTGAGTTCATTGAGCGGCGTGTTTTGTGCCAGCGCGACCAGATCATGCAGGTCGCGCAGATAGGCCTTGCGGGTTTCCGGGCTGGCGTGTTTTTCGCCTTCCAGATATTGCGAAAACCGCGCCAGCAAGGCCTCGTTCATGATGGCATGCGCCAGATGCACTTATTGCAGTTCATCGCTCAGCGCAGGGGTTTCAGCGACTTCGGCCAACAGCAGTGGCGGGCCCGAGACCACCACGCGCTTGATCGCAGCGGCCAGCAGTTCGGACAGGCGTTGCAGATACAGTGTGCCCATGTCCGGGAAGAAGCGGTCCGCATCGTCGCTGGCCAGCACCATGATGCCAAATGGCTCATCCGCGGTTTTCAGAGCGAACAGCGCGAAGGACTTCAGGCTGCTGCCGCTGCCTTCAAACCATTCGGTGACTTCTTCAGTCACGTACGGGCCACAGTAAGGCGAGACCAGATTGGCAGCCAGTTTGTGTACCACGTCGCCCACTGGTGTGAATTCACGCAGTTGCACATCGGCGGCCAGCCACAGACGCAGCGCCACATGCGGCACCAGGAAGCGTTCTTTCAGGTGGTATTCCAGCGTGCCGATAATGCCGGGCAGATCGTTGGCCTGCATCAGTCCGACGGTGAGCTTTTGCAGCAAGTCGGAGATCACATCGTTTTCTTCGCCAAACTGCAGCAACTCGCCCATGCGCCGCTCCATGGCGCGATTTTTGTCGCGCAAGGTCAGCAACTGACGTTCCGCGAGCGAAACGGCCTGGCCGTTGTGGCTGTGCGGCACAAAAATATCGGCAATCTCGTCTGCGTAGTCTTCAAAAAAACCGGGGTTTTCCTGCAACCACTGCATCACTTCCTGGGCTTGCATCGCGCTACTCGCTCTTGGCTGATTTCTGGATATGAATGAACTGGATTGGAACTGGATTGAACTGGCTCAGATTTCAATCTGGCCGGTGAATACGCTCACGGCCGGGCCGGTCATGAACACGGGCTGGCCGGGGCCCCCCCAACGAATGGTGAGATCACCACCGCGAGTGGTAACGCGTACGGTTTCATCAAGCAGACCACGGCGAATACCTGCAACAACCGCTGCGCACGCGCCGGTGCCGCACGCGAGGGTTTCGCCCGCGCCGCGTTCGTGCACGCGCAGTTTGATGGCGCCACGGTCGATAATCTGCATGAAACCGGCATTCACCCGTTCCGGGAAGCGTGGATGAACCTCGATGGTCGGACCTTGTTGCGCCACTACGCCGCTATCGACATTGGCCACGACTTGTACGGCATGCGGGTTGCCCATCGACACCACAGTGACATCGACAGTGACATCGCCCACCACCAGCGGATGCACAACGGCATCACCCGCGGCCACAAACGGGATTTGCGCGGGCAACAATCCTGGCACGCCCATATCAACTGTTACCAAGCCGTTGTCTTCCAGTCGTGGCCGGATCATGCCTTTGGCGGTATCGACGACGATTTCGGTTTTGTCGGTCAGTCCCTGGTCGTGCACGTAACGCACAAAACAGCGCGCGCCGTTACCGCATTGCTCAACTTCACCACCATCCGAATTGAAAATGCGATAGCGAAAATCGATGCCTTCGCGGTCGGCAGGCTCAACCAGCAACAGTTGGTCAAAGCCAATGCCGAAATGACGATCGCCCAGTTTGCGGATCGTTTCGCTGGAAAGCTGCAGTTGCTGGCGCACGCCATCGAGCACGATGAAATCGTTGCCCAAGCCCTGCATCTTGGTAAAGGTGAGATTCATGGTTCCTGCTGGCTGCGGTTTTTGTTCAGTTTGTTCAGGCTAAACGTGAGCGGGGTTCGTTGCAAGATGACGTTGGTATTGCTGTGGTCATTTCGGTTGTCTCGCCACTTCAGTGTTGCAAACCTCGGCTTCTCGCAAGAAGCCTGCTTTGTCTGGACTAAAACAGCCTTGTCTCCCCTCTTTTGGAAGAGGGGCCGGGGGAGATGGCCGCAATGCTGGGTTAATCATTGCAGCGCGATCCGGCCCAAAACCAATCTCCCCTAACCCCTCTTTGTAAAAGAGGGGGACTAAGTTCCCGGTACGTCGGTCTTGAAGCTCACAAGCACAGCCGCATGTATTCAATCTTGATGCACTTATCCATAACCACAACCAGCCCGGCATCTTTGGCTTTTTGCGCGGCCTCGTTGTTCACAATGCCGAGTTGAATCCAGATGGCCGGTGCGCCAATGGCGATGGCTTCATCGACAATGGCATCAATTTCCTCGGCGCGGCGAAATACGTTTACCAGATCAACCGGGCCGGGCACATGGGCCAGGTCGGGATAGGCTTGTTCGCCCAGAACTTCGGTCACCAATGGCCGTACCGGCACAATCTGGTAACCGGCGCGCTGCATGATTTGCGAAACCCCAAAGCTGGGCCGATCCGGCTTGGGCGATAAACCGACCACGGCAATGCGCTTGACGCGTTTGAGCAGATCGCGGATTTCGTCGTCAGAAGGGTTCTGGAACATGCAGGCTCCGGCGTGAAATGGCGTTGCGTTTACTTGGACAAAACCAGTACGCCATCTGCTTCTACCACCGCGCCTTTAGGCAATGCCGCAGCCTGGATTGCCGCGCGAGCCGGGTAGGGTTCGACAAAGTATTCGGTCATGATTTCGTTCAGACGGGCGAAGTTGCCCAGGTCAGTAACGAACACGCCCAGTTTGACGATATCAGACAAATCGCCACCCGCCGCTTGGGCCACGGCGCGCAGATTGGTGAACACCTGATGCGCTTGGGCATCGAAACCTTCCACCAGATTGCCGCTGACCGGGTCCAGACCAATCTGGCCAGACAGATACACGGTATCGCCCACTTTCACTGCCTGAGAATACGGGCCGACGGCTTTAGGGGCTTTGTCGCTATGAATGATGGCTTTGCTCATGGGAACTCCAGCGGTAACTTGGAAAAAGAGGGTTTCAGTGTACCTGCTCACTGCTCGGGCAGGAACCGCTCCAGCAAGGTGTTCAAAAAGCGTCGGCCACGCTCGCTGGGTTGAATGTGGTGCAGGTCGCGGGTGATCAGGCCATCAGTCACGGCGCGTTCGACCTCATGGATGACTTTGGTCAGCGGCAGGCCAGTGCGTTGGGTAAACAGGTCGATATCAAACCCGTCAATCAACCGCAGTGCGTTGAGCATGAATTCGAACGGCAGTTGCTCCAGCGTGACTTTTTCTTCGGTCTGCACCGCGTTGCCAGCGGCCATTTGCGCCAGGTATTCGGACGGCTGTTTGTAGCGCATTTGCCGGATGATCTTGTCCGGAAAACTGATCTTGGCATGCGCGCCCGCCCCAATGCCCAGATAGTCACCAAAGGTCCAGTAATTGAGATTGTGTTTAGCACGACGGCCCGGCAAGGCAAACGCGCTGGTCTCGTAATGCTCGAAGCCAGCCTTGGCCAGATGCTGTTCAATGGCGTCTTGCATGTCGGCAGCGGCATCGTCATCCGGCAGCGCGGGCGGGTAGCGGTGGAACAGCGTGTTCGGTTCCAGCGTCAGATGGTAAGCCGACAAATGCGTTGGCTTGGCGGCGATGGCACTGTCGATATCGCTCATGGCTTGCTCCAGCGTTTGCTTGGGCAAGGCGTACATGATGTCGAGATTGAAGTTGTCAAAATGCTTGCGAGCAATCTCGATGGCCTTGTGGGCTTCTTCATCGTTATGAATGCGACCCAGTGCCTTGAGGTGATCAGCGTTAAAGCTCTGGATACCAATCGACAGGCGATTGATGCCCGCTGCGCGATACCCGGCGAACTTGTCCGCTTCAAACGTCCCCGGATTGGCTTCCATGGTGATTTCGGCATCGGGTTGCAAGCGCACGCGGGCGCGAATGCCAGCCAGCAGCTCTTCCATGGCTTCGGCCGAGAACAAGCTCGGCGTGCCGCCACCCATGAAGATGGTGTTGACCTGACGGCCCCACATCAGCGGCAAACAGGATTCCAGATCGCGCAGCAGCAGGTCGACATACTGTTTTTCTGGCACACCCTCGCGCACGGAATGACTATTGAAGTCGCAATACGGGCACTTCTTTACGCACCATGGGAAATGGATATACAGCGACAACGGCGGCAGCGCCGTGAGGCCCCAAGTGGCAGCGGAAGCAGGTTGCAGAATGGTTGGCATGATTGATTTAAGTCCGGCAGTGCGGTGCGCATTACGCTGTTGCACAGCACAAATGCGCACCCTACGTAGGGTTTGCACGCCATGCGTGCGAACGCGTTCAGCAGGTTGGGTTATTCACCTGCGGGCTCAATGTCGACAACCGCAGCGGGCGCGTCGGCCTCTTTGGCCAGCAGCATGCTGCCATCGTACAAAATCAGTTTGCGGCGTACGCGGTTCAGGCGATCCAGTTCAAACAGCATCTCGAAACCATCTTGCTCGCGCTCGGCCAGTTTGCGCTGGGTGGTCCAGTGCAGCTTGAGATTGGCCGCTTGCGATTGCTCCAGAAATTCCGGTTGTGCCAGCCATTGGTTGGTGACCAGTTTTGGGGCCGTTTCTTTCCAGCGGGACCAGATTGCGCCTGCTTTAGGCCGGGAATAAAACACCCCGGAAACTTCAAAATCAAATACAAAATCCTGCGACAAGTGAGACTTCCTTCAAATTAATTAGACGCAATCAATGGGATCACGATGGGACCGCGCTGCGGTCAAGGGTGTTTGATGAATGCGGGCCAGTTGTGACTGACCCCGTTACCGGACATATCCCGTCGTTAACGCCCGCTCCCAGTCGGCAAAGCCACGCGCTGCGGCGGCTTGGGCAGAGGAGAGGAAGTCGTACGGTACAGCAAGTAACTCGGCATGCCAGTTGCCATCGCATTGTTCGCAAATGGCATAACGGGCATGCGGTGAACCGTTTTCAATCGCATGCGGCCACGGATGAGCATCGTCATAGGCCGGTAAACCCACACTGCCCGGGTTCACAATCAGCTTGCCGGTGCGTGTACTGACGATACGCGGATAGTGCGTATGGCCGCAGGCAATCAGATCAGCGTCGATATCACCCAGACGCTCTTCAATTTCTTCCGCCGAGGCCAAACGAATACCGTCTGGTTCAACGGTTTCCAGAAAATACGTCAGATCACTGGTTGGCGTGCCGTGGCACAAAAACACCGCTGGCCCCAACCATGCGGTACCCGGCAGTTTATGCAGCCACGCGAGGATTTCCGGAGTGAGCTGGCTATGCGCATAGATATCCGACGCGCTGCGTTTGACCGGGTCGAAATCCAGCAATTGCCGTTCGTGATTGCCAGCCAGTTGAATCCAGCGCTGGCGCATCAGGAACTCTGCCGTTTCGCGCGGCCATAACGGGCCGGACAAACTGTCGCCCAGGTTCACAATGGTGCCGACGCCGCGACTATGAGCGTCGATCAAAACCGCTTCCAGCGCTGGCAAATTGCCGTGTATATCGGAAACCAGTGCAAATCTCATGCTGTACCTACCTGAAGGCCATCAGCCTTTCTGCCAGGGATTTTCCAGCGCATCGACCATGCGATGCAGCACTTCACGCATCTGGGCCGGTGCCACTTCCATCAACAAGCCATCTTCGAACGCGTCTTGCATTAGCTGCACGATCTCGTCCAGGTTCTCGTTCATGACTTTTACTTTCTCGGTGCACGACACCACACTGCCGTCGTCACGTACAAATACTGCCCAGCGCTTTTCATCTGCCATGTTTACAAACCTTCTTCCCGCAGTTTGGCGATCAGCGCGGCGAGCGCTTTTCCTCTGTGGGAAATGAGGCCTTTCTCCTCAGACGTCAACTGCGCGGCGGTGCGATTGTAATGAGGAATCAAAAACAGCGGGTCGTAACCAAAGCCGCCATCGCCATGCGCGGCTTCCAGCACATAACCGTGGCAGGTGCCGTCGGCGATCAGCGGTTGCGGATCATCAGCATGGCGCACCAGCACCAGCGCGGCGTAATACCAGGCGCGGCGATCTTCTTGGCCAGCCAGCTCCGTCAGCAGTTTTTCATTATTGCGCGCATCAGATTTGGGCTCACCGGCAAACCGCGCCGAGAACACCCCCGGCGCGCCGCCCAGCGCGGCCACACAAATGCCCGAGTCATCGGCAAGCGCGGGCAGTCCGGTTATCTTTGCCGCATGCCGGGCTTTGGTCAGTGCGTTTTCAATAAACGTGAAATACGGTTCTTCGGCTTCGGGCACGCCCAGTTCGCCCTGCGGCACGATTTCTATCTCGAGCGGGGCAAACAAGCGCTGGAATTCACGGACTTTGCCAGCATTGTTGCTGGCCAGGACGATGCGTTTCATTGAGAAAAACCTGTTGAAGCTGGCACGGTAGAAAGTGCGATAACGCTATTCTAGCAAGCTGTGGTGCACAGCCTGCGCTTTAGTGCGTGCGGGTGAGGACCATGAGCGAGTTTTCCCGCTTCACATCGAACTGCGACATCACGGACATACCAATCAGCGCAAATTTTGGATCGTCACCATCTAGCACGGCAGCGGGCACGTTGTTTAGTGTAATGTTATCTAGCGTGATTTCCGGCACCGTAACCAGCCAGGTGTGCGCATTGCCATTGGCTGTCATGGAGGTGGTCATCTGGCCCGAGCGGTAGTTGATCTTCATCTGGTCTGCCATCGTGCGGGACAACGTCAGATGGCTGGCGCCGGTATCGACAATGGCGCGCACGCTTACCGCACCGACATGCACAGTGGTGTAATACTGGCCGCGCTCGTCCGGTCGCAAGATCAATGTGGTGTTACCCCGATCGGCCGCCTGGTAGCCTTCCCCCAGCTTCAGCTGGCGGGTTTTGCCATTGATCTGCACGGTGGCGCTGTCTTCAGTTAACTGCACCAGCCGCACATTCTGCGTGGTTTGCCCCACCGCCAACAGTACCCGTTGCCCATCTATCGTCAGCATGGCTTTGTTACCCATCGCCGCCATAAAGGTCAGCGATTGCGCATTGGCATTGAGCGCCAGCCACAAGCTGCACACGCCCACCAATAACCAGCGCGCAAGGGGAGCAATCATTGGGTCTCTACTTGTTGAGGACGGCTTTGGGTTTGTTCCAGCGCCAACTCGATCAGCGACCAGTTGGCATCTTTCAGTAATTTGGAATCAGACAGCATCCGCCGCCAGTTACGTGCGCCATGCTGCCCCTGGAACAAGCCCAGAATATGGCGGGCGATAAAGCGCAGCGGCGTACCGGCCTTTAACTCGGCCTCAATAAACGGGCGCAAGGCACGAATTGCCTCTTCACGGCTGATTTCTGTCAGCGGCTCACCGTAAAACAGATGATCCACTTCAGTCAGCGCAAACGGGTTGTGATAAGCCTCGCGCCCCACCATTACGCCATCGACATGTTGCAG
Source organism: Silvimonas sp. (assembly GCF_031291215.1). NCBI lineage: Bacteria > Pseudomonadati > Pseudomonadota > Betaproteobacteria > Neisseriales > Chitinibacteraceae > Silvimonas > Silvimonas sp. The sequence goes on along the minus strand of NZ_JARLJK010000064.1, from coordinate 6,124 downwards.
GTGCTGCAGCGCGGTGGCGTGATCCGTAATGCCGCCGTTGATGATGATTTCCAGTTGCGGGAAATCACGCTTGAGCTGGTACACGTAATCATATTTGAGTGGCGGAATATCGCGGTTTTCTTTGGGCGACAAGCCTTTGAGAATGGCATTGCGCGCATGCACGATAAACGTCTGGCAGCCGGCCTGCGCCACTTGCCCGACAAAATCGCGCACGTAGTCGTAGGTTTCAACTTGATCGATCCCGATACGGTGCTTGACCGTGATATCGATGCCGCTCACCGCATCACGCATGGCTTTGACGCAATCGGCGACCAGTTGCGGCTCGGCCATCAAACACGCGCCAAAACTGCCCGATTGCACGCGCTCGGACGGGCAACCGACATTCAGATTGACCTCATCGTAACCCCAGTCTTCGGCAATCTTCGCTGCACGCGCCAGATCGGACGGATCTGAACCGCCCAGTTGCAGGGCCAGCGGATTCTCGATCTCGTGAAAGCGCAAATGGCGCATCTTGTCGCCATGCAAAATCGCCCCGGTGTTCACCATCTCGGTATAAAGCCAGGCGTGCTGCGATAAGGTGCGGGCGAAATGGCGATAGTAACGGTCAGTCCAGTCCAGCATCGGGGCTATGGAATAGCGTCGAGATGGCTTATTCTCTGTATTTTTGGAGTTTTCAGGGCGATTTTGATTCGGGTTTTTGTGCGGCATTTGGTGCTATTTTGTTAGGTTTGGTGGGATTTATTTTGCCATTGTGCTACAGAGGTGCTACAAAATACCCTGTCTGATTACTCGTGTAGCACCGGCAATTTATGGCAACCATTACCAAGATTAAAAACAAGAGCGGTGCATTGTCCTATCGCGCGCAAGTCCGGGTCAAACGGGGCGGCCGACTGGTACATGCGGAGGCTCGTACGTTCCCACAATTGAAGCTCGCGGAGGATTGGGCCTCACGACTGGAAAAGCAGCTCGCTCTGGATGACGGAGTCGAAAAACGGAAAATCGGCAACCGCTCGATTGGCGATTACATTGGGCTGTATGTGCAGCGGTCAAACGAACTCAAGCCAATGGGTGCCACCAAGCGCAGCGTGTACCGGATTTTGTGCGATTCGCCGATCAGCGATGTCCCGGTGATGGAGCTGACGCCAGCCCATATCATCAAGCACTGCCAGGAGCGTGGCCGGCTAGGTGCAAAACCACAAACCGTAATGCAGGACATTATTTACCTTGGCGTTGCCTTGGGGGCGGGCTCTGCGTTACTTGGTCTGCCAGTGACGAGAAAAGCCGTCGATGAAGCGTTGCCACTGCTGTGGGCAAACAATCTGGTTCGCAAGTCCAGTGAGCGCGAACGCCGCTTAATGCCTGGCGAATTCGAGCGGCTGATGGTGTTTGGTGCCAAACGCGAGGCCATGCCAAATGCATTTGTGCCGATTCGCGAACTTGTCCGTTTTGCCATTGCAACCACGATGCGTGCCGGTGAGATCACCAGCATCCTCAAGTCTGATGTCGACCGAAGTAAAAGGACGGTGTTGATCCGGGACCGCAAAGATCCGAAAAACAAGTTCGGGAATAACCAGCGTGTTCCTTTGTTGGGAGAGGCTTGGAAAATTGTTGAACAGCGGTTGTCAGAGGAGCCAGTCAACGAGCCGAGGATTTTTCCGTATCACGAAGACAGTATTGGGAATGCGTTTCGATTGACTGTGCTTGAAGCGGAGATTCAGGACCTGCGGTTTCACGACCTTCGCCATGAAGGGATCAGCCGATTGTTTGAGCTGGGCTACCAGATTCAGGAGGTTGCGATTGTCAGTGGCCACAAAGACTGGAAGAGCCTGAAGCGCTATACCAACCTGCATGCCCATGACTTGCATCGAGACCCGCTTTTGCCAACTCAAACGCCGCCCGTTGAAGGACGAACTGACCGGCGCTAATTGGCCACTTCTCCCCAAATGTTGTAATCGTATGGGCGAGGATCTGGGCGCAAGCTACACGACACTGCGTTCCCAACTGGACCGTGCTTTTTCTGCAAGGTCGTCAATATATTGCGCCAAATCCTCAAGCCGCACAAATAGCGGCGCTTTCTGACTGTCAATCAATCGCATGGTCGGAAATGGTAAGTTGTTCAGGCCGGCACGGCGGCGCGCTTCTTTTTCGCTGATTCCCAAGTATTGGGCGCCAACGTCCTCCAGCGGAAGCAGTGCTTTTCCGTGCACCGCCATTAACGCAAAAGCTGTGTTCATCGATGTTCCCATGTCCCTGTACCCCTGTCAGCCGGCGTTGATTTGCGTGGCAGAGCCCCCAGATGGAGGCCTCACCCAAATCCGGGTGAGGCCTCGAACTGTCTGCTCTTGCCGCGCGCCGCAAATTTCCCTGGCTCTATTTTCGCGTTTTTGAGCTTTGGGTCAACTCCCCAGTTGGCGAGAAAAGAGGCTATGGCACAAGGTTGGTGATAGAGATGAATTTCGCAAAAACATATTTAAAAACAAGGCAGTATTTGGGGTTTGTGGCAAAGGACAAATAACCGGAATAAAAAAAACGCTATCGCGAAAATTGATTTTTCTAACTTGTCCAAAGTGTTGATACGGCTACATCCGGTCTTAATCAACCGATATGAGAGAATGATTTCTTGAGGATTTGCGTGCTTTTTTGGAGTCGCGGTTTTCTAACTGATGAACGGCAGAAGTCGCCTTGGTATTGATGGGCGTTTCCAGTGGATTTGGGCATTTTGCGGAGGTCATGACATTCATGCCGAACGCTCAAATTGCGTTTCCGTCATTTCCTGTTCGATTGGATCGGTTGCGTCGTTGGAATGTTTGGATCTGAAGAATGTTGTGGTGATTATCCACAGAAATTTTTGCTCTTATAATTGCTTTTAAATACTTGTATAACTAATTGGGGACTTTTGTTAAATCCTCTGCAGGCCGCATCAATATTGGCTTATGAGTGTTTAAGCGTGGGTGTATTTATGAGTGTTTAAGCGTAGTCGTCTGAGTGTTTAAGCGTGCGCATAAACACTCAGATATTTCCGAATTACTTTTATCGATCAAAATGATAAGTGAGTTTTCCACAGGGTAAAAATCCATGAGTGTTTAAGCGTGGATAACTTCCTTGAAAACGGGGTTTTCCACAGGGTTATCCACAGTAAAATGTTAGCCATTTCTCCCGTATACCAAGGACTAGATTCGGGCTTTTCAGCTCGTAATTGTGGCAGACGGAACAGGAAGCGGGGCCGTAGCGCGATCAATCAGGGTGTATAGATTGACAGGCAGCTTTCTTACCCTGAATCGACCTTTTGTTTGCATGTTTGAAGGCGCGCCACGATCTGGCCTCATCAAATAACTGTTCACCTTCTCCCGGAACAAAACGATATGAATGGGCTGTGGGGTATCGTTGTTGCTCGAGGACTCCCGCAATGGCAATTGCTAAGCCATTGAGATAAATGTTCCAGAACACTTGGATTTTTGTCACAACCCGAAAGCCCGCCGGTCCGGAAGGAGCAAGGAGTCGCTCACTATGAACGTTTAACCTCACAATACGCTCGTGATTTTCCTTTACCGGGCAGTCCCTTAGCTCCGAAAAAAACCATACGCAATGGTCGCCAGCTCTTTAGCTTTATCACCACAGAATCTCACATCCATATCGAACGGTAGCGTGTCGTTGTCTCCGTGCTTGGATACTCCGAGAGCGGCCCTCTCGAAGTGACGAAATTCGGGCTTGAGCATGAAGATATCTCCAGTTTTTTTGATTAGTGCAACCATTTAGCAAAGAGCTTGCCAAGTTGCGCTGAATCGGCCGGGCTTCAGTAGACAAACCCCTGCTTCACTCCCTTCGCAGCTTATGCTGCCCAGGCACCATGTCAATGACGAATATTCGGCCGAAGCAGATGTTGGTAGCTCTCACCGTCAATGGCCGCAACCGACCCTTAGCGGTAATTGCCGGCTCGAAGAAGCAGACGTTCAGGGACGCGCCGACGCTAGGCGCCGCGTCTCCTGCAAGCATGGCTAGGCCTCGCGGATTTCACGGATAGCCTTTTCAACTTCTTTCCAGTCGGTTTTCGGACAAAGGTTAAGGGATGTGTCGAGCGTGCGTATACGCCGCTCTTGTTCCTTAACCAAGCAAGGTAAGTCAATTTCAATTCCCGGTGCCAGAGCGCCTTTCTCAGCTTGTATGACTCGAGTTGCCATTTGTTCCATCAGGCGCAAATGAAACGATTTCATTTCTTTGATGAATTCGTTTCGAGGCATCTTGTACGAGCCAAGGATAGCCGACCATGCTGGCTTTCCATTGAATCGCCTGTCGCGGTTATCCCATTCGATATGGACGTATTCTTCATCCGACCAGATTGCGATATTCGCAGATGGAGATAGGTAGGCACTATCCAGCCATCGCTTTCCGGTCCACGCGACTGCTGCATTATAGGTCTCGTCGAATCGCGAGCTTTCAAGAACGTCGTAGCTCTTATCGCACCAGGTGTTGCAGGTCTTCTGCCAAGCATTTGCGGTTTCGCCACATATGTATTGGGTAAGCGACTTGGGAATTGGTTCTAGGATATAGGGGAGCATTTCCATCAAGTCTTCGTAGAGGCGAACGACCTGATAATCGCAGTAGCGACCGGCGCCTGCAGTCTGTGCATCATCGCTGTGCTCAAAGAGTGCGGCTTCGCCCGCTTGTATCCAATATTCGCCGTCTGTTAATCCAAACCAATGAAGGCGATAGGCCCCCGGTGTCCCCCACGGGCGGATTTTCTCGACTGGTACAAGGGAGAAATTAATGAGCACGGAAATACGAAGCCTAATAGTTATGCAGGCCTAGAAAATGTCGGCACTATTGCAAATAGTACGGACATAATTGCAACGCCTGTAAGCTCATCGATGGCATGGAAATTATCCAATGCCAGCCTGCTTTTCATTCAAAAATCATGCGAACCGAAGCAATGTCCGCTAAGTGGCGATTTCCTAAGAGACTACTCTTGGCCGATTGCAGTCATCCATTTCAAATCAATCTTTACTTACGAATAGCTTCTCCGCTGCTGTTTCAGTCTCATCATCGTGCCACCACCATTGAATTGGCATATCACTTACGCTATCTCTAAACGTCAACACAGTGGAGGAATCATAATGGCTATAGGAAATGCTGTCCAAGACGTAGGTTAAGCCAAGAGAGAAATTTATTGGCACTCCTTTTATCTCCTCTAAAGCGGTATATACATTGCCGACTTTAAACGAATGTTTGCGCCAAGTTGAATTTGTGAGTGCCATGATTGTTGATTTTTCTGTTTCTGGCCGATTGCGGAAGCAACGCGACAATCTAATTGTAATTTGGCCAAGCAAGCTGGACGGCACAAATACAGGACGTGATGAGTGCTGTGGATTTCGCTGGCAGATTCGTGGGATTTTTTCGTAGCCTCGCCAAGACCACTCCAAGCTCGCCAAGACATTCCATCCCTGTGGCCCCAGCTGTCATTGCGTCATGAACTTGGTGGGCTTCGTCCTCTCGCCCAAGTCGTGAGAGCTCTTCTGCGAGTTTGCGAAAGCAATCATATCCGTCGCTAGAGGCCATATTAGTCTGCGAAAATTCGGATTTAAGTAGTTTGATAAAGAGTCTGCTTCTGGCCGGTTGCCGACGCTCACTGGCCCGTGATTAGTCGCGACGGCCCACGTTGCTGTTGCCCTTGGTTGAAACCTTCTCGAAGTGCAATTGGACTAAAGAGGCAGCGGGAAGAGTAGCGAGCGCGTAGGTATGGCCGGTCCGGTCAACAAATTCGACTTCAAAGTGTGTGCCACCAACATGCTCATGAACGATTGTTCCAACTTGACCTCGGATGAGCCCCTCTTCAGGAAAGTCGTCCAAGCAGGCAATAACGTCTAACTCTTTCATGAGCACCTCCCACCAATATCAGAAGCCAGTCTAGCCCAGAAAACAGAAAAGCCACATGGAGCTGGCTTTTCTGTTTTTCTAACTTGGCACGGCGTACGAAGCGGTGGGCAAACTGGTCTGGCCCGGCCTCGATGGACACTGACTTAAGGTGGATAATGCCCACCCAGGAGTTGTGTTCATGACCAAGACCAGACGTACTTACCCCGAATCCTTCAAACGTGATGCAGTAAACCAGGTGCTGGCCGGCACCCCG
>NZ_JARLJK010000063.1:0-127744 GCF_031291215.1 Silvimonas sp. | reverse complement strand
GGGGTGCCGGCCAGCACCTGGTTTACTGCATCACGTTTGAAGGATTCGGGGTAAGTACGTCTGGTCTTGGTCATGAACACAACTCCTGGGTGGGCATTATCCACCTTAAGTCAGTGTCCATCGAGGCCGGGCCAGACCATGTTGCTGCAGAGGGCAAGAAGGGCGTAGACATCTTTAACCTTTAAATAACCTTAACCAGAGCCGCTGTTGGCACGCAGTGACAGGAAAACATGCGCCTGAGTGGGTTACAGGCGTACCGGGAAATGCCAGACATGATCAAGCCGACCCGGCATGGACCGGGCCGGCGGGTGCATCAGTTTTTGGCTTTGGGCATTTGTGAAACCAGCGACAGGTTGATATCCAACCCTTCGATCTGGAAGTGCGGCACCACGAACAACTTGACGCGGAAGAAGCCGGGGTTGTCCTCAATGTCTTCCACCATTACGCGGGCTTCGCGCAACGGGTGCGACGCCTGTAGCTCGTCGCCCGGGTCGGTCATTTCGGTAACCAAAGTCTTGATCCAGGTGTTGAGTTCAAGCTCCAGCACGCGACGGTCTTTGGTGGTGCCGATGTTTTCGCGCTGGATCAACTTGAGGTAATGCGCCAGGCGCGACAACAAGAAGATATATGGCAAGCGGGCATTGATACGGCTGTTGGCCGTGGCTTCTTTGGTCTCATACAGCGATGGCTTCTGTGCCGAGTTGGCCGAGAAGAAGCAGGCGTAGTCGCGATTTTTGTAGAACGAAAGCGGTACAAAACCCAGATTGGCAAATTCGAACTCGCGCGTTTCCGGAATGAGCACTTCGGTCGGAATCTTTACCTGATTGCCAGTGCCCAGATCGTAAAGGTGGATCGGCAGGTCTTTGACCGCGCCACCTGCTTGCGGGCCACGAATCTGCACGCACCAGCCGTTCTTGATAAAGCTTTGCACCATGTTGGCAGCAAACGCGAACGAGGCATTGGCCCACAGGTAACGTTCGTGGTCCGGGCCTTTGACCTGCTCCGTATAGTTGAAAGCACGTACCGGGGTGGTGTCTGGCCCATACGGCAGACGGGCCAGAAAGCGTGGCAGTGTCAGGCCGATATAACGCGCATCATCGGTGTCCCGGAAGCTCTTCCATTTGATGTATTCGGCGCGGTCAAAATAGTTTCCGATATCCTGGATGGCGGCGACTTCTTCCATCGAATCTTTGCCAAAGAAAGCCGCTCCAATAGCCCCCACGAAAGGCATGTGAGCGGCAGCGGAGACTTTGGATATGTTGCGCAGCAGGGCAATATCCTGGGCGCTGCGGTCGAACTCGTAGTTGGAGATGATGGAGCCGATTGGCTCGCCGCCAGGAGTGTCGTATTCCTGGATATAAGTATGGCGGTACAAACCACTCTGAATGACTTCGGGTGTGTCTTCGAAATCCTGGCGTAGTGCGTCTTTGGCTACGTCCAGAATTTCAATTTTCACGTTTTTGCGAAAATCGGTGCGGTCTACCAGGAATTTCAGGCCACGCCATGCGCCTTCAATTTGCTGGAAGGTTTCGTGGTGCATGACTGCATCCAGTTGACGGCTGATTTTTTCATCAATGGCAGCGATGTGAAAATCCAGCAGGCTTTTGTCGAGCCGGTCAACTTGCTGTGACGAGGCCTGGATCATCTTCAGGAACACGTTTACTGCAACCGCAACGCGTTCATCAATTGATGACTCGGACAAGGCATCGTTGCTCTGGAAAATTTCAAACGGTTGCGTGTGAGTAACCGGTGTCAGTTTGATCTTGGCGCACAATGTCTCGTACACATTTGACGGCCCGTCTGGCGCGTCCACTGTGCGGGTCTGTGTTGCATTGCTAGCCTGGGTTTCTTGCATCGACATATTCACTTCTCCGGGTTCAGACAGCGTCGCTATCTACGGGGGCAACTTTTTCCAGTTCTGTGCGCAAGTTGGCGGACAGCGACGGGTCTTTGAGGATTTTTTCGAGCTCACGACGGAATGAAGCGTTGTCGAGCAAATTTGATTTGAGGTCGCGCAACAAATTGCGCATGGCCAGCAGTGCGCGTAGTTGCGGGATATTCTTGGCCACCTGTTCGGGGTGAAAGTCCTTCATGGATTTGAAGTCAAGATCAACCAGCACCTCTTCCGCGTCACCTCCGAGCAAATTCGGGGCCGCGATGCGGGCCGACGGATTGAGTTCAGCCAGAACGGAATCAAAGTTGTTCTTGTTGATGGATACCTTGGGGCGTTCTGCTACTGGGCGGGTGTCTTGGCCATTGCTGAAATCGCCCATCACCATCAGCTTGAGCGGTAGCTCTACCTTCTTCTGTGCGCCCCCTGTGTGCAGGTCAAGCTTGATGTTGATCCGGGCCGCCGGGACTTCGTTCTGAAAACTGTCTGCCACTTTTAATTGCTCCTTGAGATTAACGGAATTGCAATTTCCGTTTTGCATAAAACCAGGTTTCTTGCTCCGTACCGATTGAACTGTGTGTAATTTCTGTATTTTCCGTAGGAAAACTCTTAAAGCCAAATATCCAGATATCAATTACTTATTATTCTAATAATGAGAAATTGAATGACGATTATTTGTGGATTGAGTTGCGCTGAATAGTACTGTAATATTTTTGAACTGCGCAACACCAGCATGGCAATTCTGCTACGGAACAAGTTGGAAGCGCCAATTCTTGTAATTATCATAATTCTTGCCAGTCTTTTGAATTGCTCAATGCATGGCTTTTGCTGGATGGCAAGTTAACCGGTCTGTATATAACGCATGAAAATCTTCAAGCCTTTATGGTCAGAGGGCGCATTGCTGCTGCCTCAGCACTTCCAGCAGCAAGGGCTGTTTCATCAAGCTCAGACCGCTGCTGCCGCCAAACTCGCCACTATCCATAACTGGGGCATTCAACGCATCGCATGGGATGAATCAATTCTCGATTTAAATAAAATAAAATTACGAGAAATTGATATGCGTTTGGCGGATGGAACGATTATTGACGCCAGACTGGGTGAATGGCTGCCCGCTGCTCGGGATTTGACCGATATCCCCGCCGATATCCAGCTGATAGTGGTTTCGGTTGCATTGCCGCTTTACGATGTAAATGGCAGTAATTGCGTTAATGAATCGCGACAAAATGCACGTGCCAGAAGGTTTCGCACTGAATATGCTCAAGTGAATGATTTGTTTGGTGATGCTGTTGCTGAAATGGGCGTGGAGCGACTTAATTTATTTTTGGTCTTTGATTTTGAAATTCACTCAGATCTAATTAGTTGCCCAGTCGCCCGTCTCAAACGAGATACGGGAGGGCGCTTTCGCCTGGATGCTGACTGGATTCCACCGTGCCTGACTTTAAGTGCCAGTCCCTGCCTGACAGGACTAGTTGAACGTTTGACCGATATCTTGCGGGCACGCGGCGGCCAACTGGCTGCCCGCCGCGGTGAGCGTAACCAGAACGTAGCGGATTATTCAGTCTCTGATGTCTCTCTGTTCTGGCTACTGAATTGTATTAACACGACGTGGCCCGAGTTGATGCACCTGAGTACCCATCCCGATCAGCATCCTGAGCAACTATGGCTGGCGCTGGCGCGACTTGCGGGCTCGCTAAGTTCATTCTCGCTGGAAAACGATCTGGACCGTATCCCGGCCTATCGGCATGACCAGTTACAACTGGTGTTCGGGCAACTTGAGCAATTGATTCGGGATTTGCTGGATACAGTTATTCCGTCGCCAGTTATTCCAATTGCACTTGAACGTGTGCGACCCACATTGTGGCGCGCGCATCTTAACGACGAGCGCCTGCTGGCGGATGCTGATTTCTTTCTGTCCATCCACGCCACCATCCCCGGCCATCAGTTGCAGCAGCAACTGCCGATGGTTTGCAAGTTGGGCGCACCGGAAGAAGTGGAACGCATCCTTAACTCTGCAGTTGCCGGGGTGCCACTCACGGCGCTGCAGCGGGTGCCGTCTGCCGTACCGTTGCGGCTGGAAAACCAATATTTCTCGCTGGATGGCCGCGATCCCGCATTTGCCCGGATGTTGCAGACGCGTTCTTGCAGTATTTACATCCCGGCTTCCATTCCTGAAGTCAATGTCGAACTCTTTGCAGTCCTGCGTACATGATGCCCACTCCCTCAGCCTCTCTGATCCGTCCTTTGTTTCGCGATACTGCTTTACAGGTATCTTTGCTCGCCGAGAAGCCAGACATTCCCGATCCTGGTCGTTGGCGTGTCCGTTGCATTGAACTTGCGCAAACCATGCGGTTGCAGCTGCAGGATGCTGGGTTTTCATCCGCAGTTATAGAAGAGATTAGCCACGCCCAGTGCGCACTGCTGGATGAAAGTGCATTGCGCTCATTGCCGGAAGAAATGCGCAGCGAATGGGAAGCGGAACCGCTACAAGTCCGCTTTTTCAATAGTTATAACGCTGGCGAGACGGTTTATGAGCAGATTAATGCCTTGCTCAGGCAGAGTGTTCCAGATACTACCCTGATCGAAACCTATGTGATCGTGCTTGGCCTTGGCTTTTGCGGGCGTTACCCCAGCGAAACTGATCCAGCGCGTATGAATACCTTTAACGCGTTGAAAAGCCTGGATCAGAGCAACCAGCCAACCCCGTCTCTGTTGGTCAAGGCCGGGCAGGGGGCGTGGCTAAGTAACTGGCGTGGTCTCTCGCCCTTGATGTGGTTGTTGTTGATTAGTGCGCTGACCGTGATATTGGGCCTGATGTTGATGCATCTGCTTGATGCCCAGGTAGCCGCGCTAACGACTTCGGTCAAAGGCTAGCCATCGTGTTTCGTCGCTATCCTTTTATTCCTGTGACCCTCTGGCTGGGTTACCTGTTACTCGCATTGTGCCAGTTCAGCTTGCCGTTCAGTCCCGCTTGGAAATGGGGTACCAGTGCCGCGGTTCTTGTCGGGATTTGCATTGTCCTGGTTTATCGGCAGCGCCGCTGCCGGCAACAACAGACCCAGCAAATCCAGTTTGCATCTGGCCCGGTCTTGCAGGATTTACCTCGAGATCTGCGTGACGACACACCGGTAATTCTGGTATGCCGAGCCGGTGGCAACCGGGGACATCAGCCAACTACCGTACATGATGGCAACGCGGTCTGGATTGATGTGCCGGAATCGTCAATGTTGCTTCCCGTCTCCCAACGGTTGCAGTACTGGCGTTCGCGAGCACCCGATGCGGTCGTACTTGGTGTGGCCCCGGAGCAAAGTACTGATCTTGCCAGGTTGCAAGGCGATCTCGTGGGCTGGCGTTATGCCATAGCCGGATTGCAACGCCGCGTTGCGCAACGCATTCCGGCTTATCTCACCTTATTTGCACGGTTGGATGAAGGAACTGGCACCCAGCTGGATTGGCGCGGCACTCTGATTTCCGCGCTGGGCCGGCCGCAACCTGCGGCGACTCAAATCCCGGCACTCCTGCAGCGACTGGATACCTGCTCGCTGGACAGTGTCTGCGGAGCGCCTTCGCTGGTGCACCGTTACAACGCGCGAACCCAGGCTCTCCTGGCATGGACACAAGAGCAGGCACTGCCAATGCTGGGTACAACCGTCAATGGATTAGCGCCCTTGAAACTGCAGGGTGTATTGGTGAGCAACACTTTGGAGGCCAGCGTACCGCAACATCTGTGGGCGCAATGGCTCAAAGATCGTGCCGCACTGGTGCCAGCCTCGCACGCTGGCCTGCCGGCAGGCGCTCCTCTGCCGTTGCCCATCGTGCCACATTTGCCTCACTCCTGGCGTTGCGCAGGCTGGTTGCGTGGGCTGTTGGATGCGATGAGCTTCACGGCGTTAGCGGTCGCCGCAGCCATGGCGGCATCGTACTTGGGTAACGAACGCCTGATCCAGCAGATTCGTGACGACATTGGCAGCTATCGGTTGACAGGTTATCAGATGCCGGGCGCCAAGCTTGGCGCGCTGAGGCAACTTCAAGCTGACCGCGATCAGTTGCTGTCATTTGCTCGTACAGGCGTCCCTTGGCGTCTGAGCTGGGGAATGTATCGCGGTGAGGGCCTTTTGCCTTTGCTTGAGCGCGAAATCCGCGGATACGCGCCGCCTCCACCTCCACCAGCCATGATTAGCCTGGATAGCTTGTCGTTATTTGACAGCGGCAAGGCAACCCTTAAGCCGGACGCAAACCGCGTTTTGATGACCGCCCTGATGAGCATCACCGCCAATCCGGAAAAACAAGCCCTGATTGCAGGGCATACCGATAACACCGGCAACCCTGCTATCAACCAGAAACTATCCGAGGCCCGCGCCATTGCCGTACGGGACTGGTTCATCAATATGTCCAGCCTGCCACCTTCGCACTTTGCCGTTAAAGGTTTTGGTGGCAGCACGCCGCTTGCGCCAAATGACAGCGTCGCCAACAAGGCACGCAACCGGCGCGTCGAAATTACGCTTGTGCCGGATATCCCGGCGCATTGATGTAACCCGCGCTGCCTGCAAGGCAGCATCAACTACCCCAAGGAGAAATGACTCATGGCAATTCCAGCATATATGTGGCTAAAGGATGACGGCGGCGCCGACATCAAGGGCTCCGTGACTGTACAAGGGCGTGAAGGCAGCGTTGAAGTCGTCGAGTTCACGCACGGCGTGCGTATTCCTACCGACGGCAATACCGGCAAACTGACCGGCACTCGCGTGCATGAGCCGCTGGTGTTCTTCAAGGAAACCGATGCATCTTCGCCGTACCTGTACAAGGCTGTGACCAGCGGTCAGACCCTGAAAAGCGTCGAAATCAAGTGGTACAAGATTGATGATGCCGGTAACGAAGTGGAGTACTTCAATACCAAACTGGATAACGTCAAGGTCGTAGGCGTTTCCCCGGTAATGCATAACATCAAAGAGCCGGGCAAAGAGAAATACAACCATCTGGAAAAGGTCGAAATGCGCTACGAGAAAATCACGTGGGCGTACAAAGATGGCAACATCATCCACTCCGATAGCTGGACTGAAGGCCGCTAAGGCGGTTTTAACCAAGTCTGCTATTGCTCGGCCCGTCGTCCGGCGGGCCGGTTCATGTTTTATCTCTCCCCCTGCTTTTTGCTACCAGGCCACGCCACCATGTCACTTCGCGATCCTGCCCAATTGCTGCGCCGCCTCAATGATTATTGCACCCGTGCGCTGGAGGCCGCTGCCGGTCTTGCCCAAACACGCGCCCACACTGACATTACTCCCGAGCATTGGCTCGTGAAATTGCTGGAGCCCGGGGACGGAGATATTCCGGTAATTGTCCGTCGTTACGAGCTGGATATGGATGTCATCTGGCAGGGTCTGCTAACCGCACTTGAGCGAAGCCCGCACGATTTACGGGGCAAACCTGGTCTATCCCGCTCGCTGGGGGAGTGGCTGGAAAGTGCGTGGCTGATCGCCTCGCTGGAACAAAACAGCGAGCAAATACGTTCGGCTCACTTATTGCAGGCGCTGCAGGACAACCCCCATTTATTGCGTGCTCACGAAGCCTGGCCGCTGTTGAGTCTTTCGGCATCACAAATTCGGCGGTTGTTGCCAGAGCTTGATCCCGTTTCCGCAGAAGCTCCCGCTCCTGCTGCATCGACAAGTCCAGTATTTAGCGCAAAAGAGGCTGATACCTCCGGAGCACCTCAAAGCACGGTTACAAAGGCCGTCTCGCCGCAGCTGCAAGCCCGGCCTGAAGCACTACAGCGCTTTACCATTGATCTGACTGAAAAAGCCCGGGCTGGCCAGATCGACCCGGTTTTTGGGCGCGATATTGAAATTCGCCAGATGATTGACATCCTGGCGCGTCGCCGCAAGAACAATCCCATTCTGGTTGGCGATCCGGGCGTTGGTAAAACGGCGTTGGCAGAAGGGCTGGCGCTGAAAATAGCCGAAGGCGACGTACCGGAGAACTTGAAGCCGGTGCTGGTTCTGGTACTTGATCTCGGGTTGCTGCAGGCGGGGGCAGGGGTAAAAGGCGAGTTTGAGCAGCGCCTTAAAAATGTGATCGATGCGGTGCAGTCGTCCCCTGCACCCATCCTGCTGTTCATCGACGAGGCGCACACCCTGATTGGCGCGGGGAATAGCGCCGGTGAGGCTGATGCCGCCAACTTGCTCAAGCCTGCACTTGCCCGCGGAGAGTTGCGTACCATTGCCGCCACCACCTGGTCTGAATACAAGCAATACTTTGAGCGTGATGCAGCGCTGGAGCGGCGCTTCCAGATGGTCAAGGTAGACGAACCTGATGATGCCGCCGCTTGCCTGATGCTGCGCGGCTTGCAGTCTCGCTATGCCGTCCACCACGGCGTGCATATCAGGGATGAAGCAGTGACCGCCGCCGTCCAGTTATCTCGCCGATATCTCACCGGCCGCCAGTTGCCCGACAAAGCTGTCGATCTGATTGACACCGCGGCTGCACGGGTGCGCATGAGTCTTGACGCTACACCGGCTGAGCTGGAACGTCTGATGGCGCGGCTGACCGCTTTGCAAACCGAGATGCACGCACTGCAAGAGGATGCCCACGCTGGCCATGCTGATGGCACTGCTCGCTTGGTGGAGCTAGAGCATGAGATATCCGAAGCAGATCGCCAGCTCATGGCGTTACGGCAAACGCACGAGCAAGCACTGTCCCTGGTCAGGCAATTGCATGAGGCCTTAAAGTCGGATGTAAAAGCCCCAGATACCGAAACCGCCAAGCTTGTACAGACGCTTCGCACACAACTAAGTGCCTTGCAGCAGAACCAATCCGTGCTAGTCCATACCGAGGTCGATGCTGCTGTCGTCGCTGCGGTGATTGCAGACTGGACTGGTATCCCATTGGCCAGCTTGCTCAAAAATGAACAAGCCAGCCTGTTGGCTTTGGAAAACCAATTGTCTTGCCGTGTAGTTGGGCAACCGGATGCGCTATCGAGTATTGCCAGCAGTCTGCGGGCTGCAAAAACGGGCATGAAAACCAGTGACGGCCCGCTGGGCGTATTTCTGCTGGTTGGTCCGTCCGGCATTGGCAAAACTGAGACAGCCCTGGCGCTGTCTGATGCGTTGTTCGGGGGCGAGCGTGCGGTGGTCACCATTAACCTGTCTGAGTACCAGGAAGCTCATACGGTTTCTCAGCTCAAAGGATCGCCGCCCGGATATGTGGGCTACGGCCAGGGTGGTGTGTTGACCGAGGCTGTGCGGCAACGCCCGTACTCTATTGTCCTGCTGGATGAGGTCGAAAAAGCACATCGGGATGTGCTCAATCTGTTCTATCAAGTATTTGATCGCGGTTTTATGCGCGATGGAGAAGGGCGGGAAATTGATTTTCGCAATACCGTGATTTTGATGACTTCGAATCTGGGTAGTGCTGAACTCATGGCGTTGCATGACATCAATGCCGATTGTGAGCTTGCTGCGGCCCACGAAGCGATCCGCCCTCTGTTGGTCGAACATTTCCAGCCAGCACTACTGGCTCGCTTTCAAACGGTGATTTACCGCCCCTTGGACATCACCGCCATCCGTACCATCGTGCAGATGAAGCTGACCAAGGTTGCTCAGCGGATGGCACAGCATTATCGCTCGGCGCTGTCGTTTGATGAGTCACTCTCTGATTTCATTGCACAAAGCTGCCTTTTGCCTGATACGGGCGCCCGTAATATCGATCATTTGCTGAATCAGCAAATTCTGCCGGTGGTTTCGCAATCATTGCTGCAATGGCAGGTAGCAAATGGGGCTGCGCCTGCAGAAGTGCTAATGCACTGGGGTGAGCACGATGGATTGACCATGCAGATGAAATAATTCGCGCGAAAATACCGCCAGATTGGCTTACGGAAAGGGCAAGCGAGGCTTGCCCTTTTGTTTTTGGCAAATAAATTGAAATTTGTCGCTCACATCCGGGGGCTTGCTTTTGGCTTTACTATCTACATTTGCATCTGAACACCCCACCCGTACTCGGGCTGCCTTGGCTGTCATGCCTGTGGCGCCAATGAATGATGACCTGGAAAGATCTTCTATAACCGGCCTGGTTCATCGAAAAATCGAAAAGGAATCCATCCATGCGTATCCGCTTTCTGCGGCACAGTGACTTTCATGCTCTGCTGGATTTGGCCAACAAGGCCGGTGTGGGGGTGACCACTTTGCAGCCCAATGCCGAACGCTTGCAGGCGCGCATTACCTCCAGTGTGGCGGCGGTTTCCAGAGAGCGGGAGCTGGGGGATGCCAGTTATTTCTTTGTACTGGAAGATGATACGACAGGGCAACTGGTAGGGACGTCTGGCATTGAGGCTGCGGTGGGCATGAACGATACCTGGTACAACTATCGGGTGGGGCTGGCTGTGCATACGTCGCGTGAGCTGGATATCTATAAAAAACTCACCACGCTGTTTTTAAGTTCGGATCTAACCGGATCATCAGAATTGTGTTCGCTTTTCTTGCTACCCGATCAGCGCGGCTCAGGCAACGGTGGTTTGCTGTCGAGGTCGCGGTTTTTGTTTATGGCGGAGTTTCCGCAGCGTTTTTCCGAAAAGGTTATTGCCGAGATGCGTGGCGTTTCGGATGAGAATGGACGCTCGCCATTCTGGGAAAGCCTGGGGCGGCATTTCTTTAAAATGGATTTTGCGCGGGCCGACTTTCTTTCATATGTCGGCAACAAGTCGTTTATTGCCGAGCTGATGCCCAGTTACCCGATCTACACCTGTTTATTGTCGGAAGAGGCGCAAGCCGCAGTCGCCGAGGTTCATCCGGCGACGCGACCTGCGCGCAAGTTGCTGGAGGCTGAAGGTTTTCGCTATCGAGGCTACGTTGACATTTTCGACGCTGGACCGAGCCTGGAATGCGCGTTGACTGATATCCGCGCCGTTCGGGATAGCCGCGTGTTTAATGCTCTGGCGGTTGCTGCGGAAGTACAAGATGGCGAATCGTGGTTGATCAGCAATCGCAAGCTGGCCGATTTCCGTTGTACCTTGGCAATGACTCACCCACTGGAAGGCAGCTTGCCGCTAAGTGCTGCCGTACTGCAGCGACTGGAGATTGCCGACGGGGATAGCGTACGTGCCGTCAAACTGGCGCCGTGAGGTTGACTGATCGCAACGACCAAAAGCCCGGCCAGAACCAGCAGAAACGACAACGCCCGCACACGCGGGCGTTGCTTATAGTGCGATTAAAACGACTGACTAGTGAGTTGTTTTCTTTTTGGTGGTCTTCGCCGGGGCCTTTTTGGCACTGCTTTTGGTCGCAGTTTTGGCAGAAGTCTTGCTGTCCGCTTTCGTTTTGGTCGTTTTGGGTTTGCTGCACACGGTTTCTACGTGTTTATGGCGGCCCTTGCCTTTGGTCACCTTACGGCAGCTTCCGGCACCTTGTTGCGCATCGCCCGAGTCATTTTGGCCCGAAGCGGCTGCAGATTCAGCTTTATTGTTTTCGCGGGATGAACCTGCCATTGCCAGCAGGCTGGCAATATTGGGCGCCTGATCACCAACTTCGGTGACCCGACGAGCGCCATCAAAGCGGCTGGTCCAGTAGCTTTGCGACATGTTGGCGACTTCAATATCGCGTCCGGTTCGTGGCGCATGTACAAAACGGTTATCGCCCAGATAAATACCGACGTGCGAAAAGCGCCGGCGCAGCGTGTTGAAGAACACCAGATCGCCGGGTTTCAATTCGCTCTTGTCGACGTCTTGCCCCGCCTGGCTCATGGCCAGTGCGTTGTGGGGCAGGGTGATGTTGAGCGAATTCTGGAATACGTAACGCACGAAGCCACTGCAATCCAGACCGGATTCAGGGGTTTTGCCGCCCCATTTGTATTTAACACCAATCAGGCTCATGGCCTGTAGCAGCAATTGCTGGGCAGGCTGAGCCGGGTCAGGGCCGGGATCAGCCTCAGTTGACTGGTCGGCAGGTGTCTTCGTAGTGCGATCTGTACTGGACGCGCGCGCTGGCTTGGCGCTTTTGCTGCTGGAACCACCGGAAAACCAGCTGGAACTCGCTGGCGCCGAGGCCGCGTTGGTACCAGCATTGGGAAGGTCGTCCGCCTGCGCCCCGTACATCGTAAAGCCCACCAGGAGGGCAAGAATCAACCGTTCACATTTCATGGGGGCAAACTGTAACGATGAGTCCTGATGCTGTAAAGCCAAAACTTCGCCCGAAAGCGGTAGCTTTGACAACGTTTGCAACTGGCTCACACAGGGTTGACGAAATCGTACGAATCACTGGAAAAACAGTCAGGAAACACACACGGGACGCGGTTCGAGGCTGGCAGGGTCAATTGGTTCCTGCGCATATGAAAATATTACATTCGGGTAAACCAGGCCGCGTACAAACGCTGAATCCGGGCGTGAAATGGGTTATCTTGCACGGTGCATCCAGAACAGCGAGAACATCAGGCCAAGTATGCTCAAGGAAACCTTTACCGTAATGCGCGACCTGCCGCGCGTGCGCGAAATCATCGCCGTCTTGATGCGGCATGGGTTGGGTAATCTGGTCCAGCGGCTCGGCTTAGCCAAGGGGCTGGAGAGGGCTAGTGATTTGCTGCGCCTGCCGGGCGATCACGGCATTGAGCAACTCGATCCACCGGTACGGGTGCGGCGTGCGCTGGAAGAATTGGGGCCAACGTTTATCAAGCTCGGCCAGGTGCTGGCGACGCGGGTAGACGTATTTCCGCCGGAGTGGATTACCGAGTTTGAAAAGCTGCAGTCGCACGTGCCACCTGTGCCGTTCGAAGACTTGCTGCCTGAACTCACTTTGATTCTAGGGCGTGATCCGCACGAGGTGTTCCTTGAGCTTGATCCGATGCCTGTGGGTTCGGCATCGATTGCTCAGGTCCATCGCGCCAGGTTGGTGACGGGCGAAGAAGTGGTGCTGAAAATTCGCCGCCCCGGGATTGCGGCCAAAATTGACTCTGATCTGCGCATCTTGCGGCAGATTGGCGTGCTGATGGAGTTTGAGTTTCCGGAATCGCGCCGCTATCAGCCCGTCAAAATTGTTGAAGAATTTTCCAAATCATTGCGCCGCGAACTGAATTTATCGGCGGAAGCGCGCAACCTGGAACGTTTTACCCAGAACTTTGTTGATCACGCCGAAATTGAAATTCCGAAGATTCATTGGGAACACACCAACGAATTCATCAACGTGCAGAGCTGGGTTGGGGGCATTGCTGGCAATGATCTGAACGCGTTAAGTGAAGGCGGTTACGACCGGAAAATCCTGGCGGCGCGTGGTGCGGATGCAGTGCTGAAGATGGTGTTGATTGATGGCTATTTTCATGCAGACCCACATCCGGGCAACGTTAAATATCTGCCAGGTAACCGCATAGCCTTTCTCGACTTCGGCATGGTCGGCCGCCTGCCGCATCAGCGCCGTGACCAGATTGTGGATTTGCTGGCCGCGCTGGCTCGCCGTGATGAACACGGCATCATGGATGTGCTAATGGAGTGGACCGGCGAAACGGTAGTGGATGAAGAAGCGCTATCCAGTGACATTGCCGGATTCATCTTCAACTACGAAAACCTGCCGCTCAAAGACATTCAGTTCGGCACTTTGCTCAGCGAGGTGGCGGTGATCATGCGCGAGCACGAAATTACGCTACCTGCCGATCTGACCCTGCTATTCAAGGCATTGATCACACTGGAAGGCTTGGGGCGGCAGTTGAATCCGGATTTTCAGATGATCGAGCAGCTGACGCCGTTTGTGCGTGAGGTGCTGGTGCAGCGCTACAAGCCGCAGGCGGTGTTCAAGCGCGGCAAAGAAGGGCTGGCCGACGCGTTTGACCTGATCTCCGGCTTGCCGCGGGACATTGCCAAACTGGTGCGCCAGGCGCGGCGTGGCAATTTCCGGGTGGATCTGGATCTCAAGCGGCTGGATCGCTTTGGCACACAACTGGCCCGCAGCGCCAATCGGCTTACGATGGGCATCGTCACCGGCTGTTTGATTATTGGTTCGTCGATTGTGATGACCGTAAAGGCTGGACCGATGTTGTTCGGCTTACCGGCATTTGGTTTTCTGGGTTTTCTGATCGCGTTTTTCAACACTTTGTGGCTGATTTTCTCGATCTGGGTTTCGGGCAAAGAAGAGCAGTAAGCGGCACGACTCTGAGAGCGGTGCCGCGCCGCTGCTTAGTGCAGATGTCGTGGCACTTCAGCTTGGGTTTCTTCTTCGGGTGGCTCGGCGTGCAATAGCTCGCTATCTGGCGTTGGATAGAGCGGGGCGCCGCAGTCGTCACAGTAGTCGAGCGGGAAGTCATGCTCATGCACCAGGATGTCGACGATCCCGATATCTTTAAGCACGGCTTCCATTTCTGCCACGCTGTCGGCGTGCTCATCCTCGCCATCCAGTAGCGGCCAGACGACACCTTGAATGATTTTGTCGCCGCCGCGACGCAAAAAGCCAACCCGGTATTCTTCGAGTCGTTTGCCCTGGAAAGGGCCAATCACTGCTTGCAGGTCACGCGCGGTGATATTGAGGGTGAGGAGAAGGAAAGAGACAGTGGCTCGCAATGCGTAGGCGCGCGAGGCACGATCCGCCTCACGCCAAGTGGCGTGATATGCGCCAGGCAGCAGTGCCTCGGACGCAGCGCCTGGTAGCAGCGGATGCAATGCCGCGCCGCCTTGTCGTTGCCACTGCGTAGTCGCCTCTTCGCGATCGCCATCATCTTCTTGCCAGCGAAAGACGGCGTGTCCGGTCGGAATGGCAACCGCCCCAATGACGTAGCGTGTGTCGGATAAAAATGCGCGGGTTTCCGGCAAGGCTTGCGCATCCACTTTCAACACGCCGTTGCCGAAAGCTGCCTGGGTTAACTCTTGCAGCAATTCGAGTGTCGGCACAAAACCACGCGGCAACTGGTCCGGACTGAACAGAAAGTCAGCCAGGCCCATCTTGGCGTGCTTGGCAAAGACATGCGCTTTGAGTTGCGTTTGAGTGTTGCGCAAGGTTTCGGCCGGGATGTTGCCGGAGGCAATGTGCCAGCGTGACCATGTGAGTAGCGGCGCAATGAACAACAGGGTGTCCCAGCGCTTGCCATCCACTTCCAGGGTGAATGACTCACAGTTGCTCTCGATACTGTCGGCGAGAGCGTTGTAGGCTTCTACGTCGCTCTCGCTGAGCTGATCGAGTGCGCTATTGACGGTGTCTTCGTCGCGATCCTGCAACAGCTTTTCGACCAGCGTGAACAGCCGCTGCTGCCAGAACAGGTCTTCCAGCCGACTGGTAGATGCGGCCATGCCCTCAGCCAGACGTATCAGTTCAACTTCATCGGCCGGGCTGCGGCCACGGCGGGAGGGGCGATTGCGCTTCATCATTCAGAAAAGACTCCGGGAGGGCGTATCGGCCATTCTAGCGCTTTGTCTCAAACCCGGTGATGCCCTTACGCCAGGGGTTGCTGAATCACCTCAAGTACTCGCAGTCTTAATTGGCGACCACCTGGCCCGGGCCAGTCGATGGCTTGCCCGGGCGTTAACCCCAACAGCGCCGAGCCGACTGGCGCCAGGATCGAAACTTTACCGGCGCCAATGTCAGCATCCTGCGGATAAACCAGCGTGTACTGGTGCTCCGTGCCGCTGGCTTCGTCTACAAACCGCGCTGTGCTATTCATGGTGATCACATTGGCTGGCACCTGAGCGGCGTCAACTACGTCGGCGCGGGCCAGTTCGCCCTCTAGCGCGGACAGATCGGCATCGCTGCGTTCGATCAATTTTTCCAGGCGAGCCAGATCAAGATGAGACAAAACAATGTTCGGCGAATTGGACATGGTGAGCTCCGGGCAAAAGCAAAAGTAGCAAAGCCAGATTTGCACCTGGCTTTGCTTGAATATATGTGAAGTCGGTTGTTTGCTAACCGTCGCCTCAGTATAGGTGGCCGACATGAACCAGCCTTGGGCATTATTTGGCTGGAAAATTGTGCAAGACCATTATTGCTGCGCTATCGCCATAACCAGGCGCGGTGGCCACTGGATGAAAACCCCAGCGCTGCCAGAAGGGCGCGGCACCAGAGATCGCCACCAGTCGGCTGCACTTGAGTCCATGTCGACGACCCCAGTTCAGGGCGGTTTCGATGAGTCGGGGCGCTACACCTGCGCCGCGAGCTTGAGGGTGCACCGCCAGGTCATGCAAAAAGTGGGTATCTGCCACATCAGGGATCTGTTGCAATGGCTCGCCCAACGGTGGTGGTTCATCGCCTGCCCACGGATGCGTGAAGAAATAGCCGACCACCTCATTTTCATGCTCGGCCAGCCAGCTCGAGTCCGGTGAAAGGTGCAATTTGGCGGCAAAGGCTTCGAGTGACTCGTGCAAATCCGGCGCATAGCAAGCGCGCTGGATGCGATCAATTGCGGGCAAGTCGGAGTGCCGAATCGGGCGAATATGCAGCTGGGCCGCAGTCGTCGGATGCTTGAACATGGGTGATTGTTATTGGGTTGTTGAGTGCGGGTCTGGTGCGAGCGGTTTGATGCGAGGCCTGGTCTGGCGACAACGGGCGGCCATCCGGTCAATCAGGCTGACAGTTTGGCAGCAGGCAAACAAGCCGCAATATTGCCGCTTGCTCTAGCTGTTTGAATTGTTTGCCGAGGTTTACCCATAAAAAATGCCTCCCGAGGGAGGCATTTTTACGAGACGTAAACCAGTGTTGGTTTATTCGCCCGAACGATCACCACGCGGAGCGAAGTTGCTACGCGGACGACGTGGTTCGCTACCGAAACGGTCGTCACGACGTTGGCCACCGAAGCCGCCTTCCTTGCGAGCGCCATCACGTGGAGCAGCGCCAGCTGGGCGTGGTGCATTGTTGAACTCACGCTTTTCGCCAGAGAAACCGCCTTCACGTTTCTGACCAGCATAACCACCACGATTGTTGTCGCGGTTGTAGCCACCCTCACGCGGAGCGGAGTCACGGTTGAAACCGCCTTCGCGCGGTGCGGAATCACGGTTGAAACCACCTTCACGCGGGGCATTCGAGTTGCCACGATAGCCGCCTTCAGCACTGCGTGGACGACCTTCGTAACCGCCACGATCCGGGCGTGGAGCAAAGCTGTTGTCACGCGGAGCATGTTCGCGAGCATCACCGAAACGGGCGCCGGCTTCGCGTGGCTTGTTGCCAGCGTAACCTGGGCGATCACCGCCGCCGTGGCGTGGACGATCACCGTGCGGACGACCAGCACCACCACCAGCAGGACGACGCTCATCAGTGCGACGAGCGCCCGGCTGGAAGCGAGCTTCCAGGCCTTCCATGACCATGGTGCCGAAATCGATCTGATAACGCTTTTTGATGCGAGTCAGCAGAACGAAGTCGTTACGGGTAACCAGCGACACAGCGCGGCCACTACGACCGGCACGACCGGTACGGCCAATGCGGTGGATGTAGTCTTCCGAGAAACGTGGCAGATCAAAGTTGATCACCTGGCCGATACCGGCAACGTCAATACCGCGAGCGGCAACGTCGGTGGCAACCAGCAGGTCAATTTCGCCGCGGTGCAGACGATCCAGCACTTTACGACGGCTGCGTTGCGGCAGATCGCCGTGCATTGCATCAGCGCGCAGACCAGCAACGCGCAACCAGTCAGCGATGCCATCGGCGTCTGCTTTGGTAGCAGTAAAGACAATGGATTGCGAACCAGCCAGCGATTCAGCCAGTGCAGCGGTCAGCTTGAGCTTGTGCTCGTAGCCGTCAGCGTAATGCACGGATTGTTCGACGTTGGCAGTCGGCAGACCTTGCGGTGCCAGTTCAATCTTGCGTGGGTCACGCAGCATTGGACGAGCGAAGTCTTGCACTGTTTCCGACAAAGTAGCGGAGAACAGGGCGGTCTGACGTTCTGGAGGCAGTTCAGCAACGATGGTTTCGATATCGTCAATGAAGCCCATGTCCAGCATACGGTCGGCTTCGTCCAGTACCAGCATTTCCAGGCGACGGAAGTCGATACGACCACTGCGCATCAGATCCATCAGGCGACCTGGGGTGGCCACGACGATTTCAACCGGCTGAGCCAGTTGTTTGTGTTGCAGCGGGTAAGGAACACCACCCACCAGGCTAACCACTTTGCAACGCGGAATGCGGCGAGCAAAAGCGGTAGCAACTTTGGAAACTTGTTCTGCCAGTTCACGAGTAGGGGTCAGCACCAGAACGCGTGGGCCTTTACCGTGATGTTTTGGCGGACGTGCCAGACGATTCAATGCTGGCAGCAAGAAAGCTGCGGTCTTGCCGGTACCAGTCTGGGCGGATGCCATCAGATCGTGGCCTTCCAGCAAAACAGGAATGGCGGAAGCTTGAACTGGAGTCGGTGCGGTCAGGCCTTGAGCGGTCAGTTCCTGAACGATTTCAGTGGCGAGTCCGAGCGACGAGAAAGAGAGGTCCTGATCCTGAGCCGGATCATGGGCTGCGTGCGACATGATTATTTCCTGGTTACGGTTGGCCAGCTACAAAACTGTGCTGGCGGGCATCGACCTAACCAAAGAGACAACCGCAATCAAAATCGAACGCAGGGCGGCAAACAGGTCAGGGGGCGATGAAATATTTCAAAGGGCTGGCCGTGCCATCCCTGGGCGAAGGGCCGGAATATACCTATAAACGACTGATGATGCAAGGTAAATTGGGAAAAATCTTATAAATGGGTGAAATGTGCACCAGACATGTCAATACGCCCGTTGTTCTTCAGGCCTTGTTGACTCTGGGTTTGTCTGCGCTTTTGCGGGTTGGCAGACTTTCATCGGGAGTGATGGGTAAAGGCGACATATGCCGTAAAAAGTCTCGCAAAATTGCTTGTTCAATACGGGCGCGCTGCCCCAATGGCACCGGCAATTGCAATTGCAGGTTGATTGCCTCGCGGTCATCCAGCGACACGCGCACGCGTGGTTCAGTAGGCGGCGTGTCGACGGCGTAGTTGCGTTCCAGTTCGCGGACATGGTTAGCCAGATCGGGCGCGTAGTCGGCAATGGCGTGCGCGCCAGCTTGCAACAAGGCCGCCTCCGCCTGCGCCCAGTCTTGTTCGCGGTTGATGGCGACATGCACGGTTTGCAGCACATAGGCGCCCAGCATGGTTTCGTTGTAAACGGCCTGCGACAAAAACAGCGAATTGGGAATGACCACGCCACGACCAACTGTGCCTTTGTGCGGAACAGCGGCGCTAGACTCAATCACCGTGGTGTTCAGCAGATTCATATCTATTACCCGGCCGCGAATGCCGCCGATCTCGATGCGGTCACCCACTTCGAAGGCGCGGCTGGTGGTGCGGTAGATCGAGCCCAGGATACACATGATGATTTCTTTGGTGCCGATCACAATGGCTGCCGCAATGGCGACCAGCGAAACGGCAAAGGCTTCGATCTCGTGCCCCCAGATCACCACCGTACCCAACACAAACAGCACCAGCGCCGCATTGCGGGAGTAAACCATCAATCGGCGCTTGTCTTCGGGGCGCAGTTTGTCGCGGCCCAGAATGGCGCGGCGGATCATGGAGTGTGCCAGGAACAGCGCGGCAATCAATACTAGCGAGATGATCAAATCACGCAAGAAAGCGACGTCGGTGGTGGCGTTGAGTAAATCTTTGATCATATTCAGTCAGAGGCAAGGCAATCAGGCCATTGTAGCAGGCCATCCAGATGACCTTGTTGCGCACCTTGGCGGTGCTTGTATTTGATATACGTCAAGCCAAAAGCTGACAACCACAAAACTTGACGGACAGGAGCCGGCTTGCTGGAATGGCCGGTCGCACCGCATGACAAGGAAATAACGCGATGAATTGGGGCTGGCTTGCCATTGCCATTGCGGCCGAAGTGATTGCCACCTCCGCGCTGAAGGCGGCAGAGGGATTCACCCGGCTATGGCCGTCCATCATTGTGGTGATCGGCTACGTGATCGCGTTTTATTGCCTGTCGCTCACTTTGCGCAGTATTCCGGTCGGTCTGGTCTACGCCATCTGGTCAGGCGTGGGCATCGTGCTGATCTCGGTGGTTGGGTATTTCGCTTATCGGCAAAGTCTGGATTGGCCTGCAATATTGGGCCTGACTTTGATTATTGCGGGTGTGGTGGTCATTAACGTGTTTTCAAAATCGATCGCTCATTGACGCCTGGTTGATGATGTGCGGTACCGCAAGTAGTCGCCAAACCCGGTATTAGCGCCGATTTAGAGCACACCAACAACCCGCACGTTGCGCAGCGAACTGCAACGATACGCATTTGCTTGTTACATACGGCTGGCACGACCTCTGCCAGACTATCCAGAATAAGGAGTTCCGGTGCCCGCGCCGGAGGAGGCCATTTATGTCTATCGCTAAACTGTTATTCACCACCATTCTGCTCACCTGCCTGCCACTGGCTGCGTTTGCAGCATCGGGTCAAGTTGCCGCCATGGGCGGGCTGGTTACAGCCGCCGGCAGTAGCGGCCAGACCGTTGTTTTACACAAGGGGGACTCGGTCAATAAAGGGGATGTCATTACCACTGACGCCAACAGCTGGGTGGTCTTGAGTATGGAAGACGGCGCGAGCCTGACTTTGCGCCCCAAGGCCAAGCTGCGCATCGTTGATTATGTGTATGACCCGGACAATCCTCAAAACGGTCGCAGCTGGCTCACCTTGTTGCAAGGCGCATTGCGCTCAGTGACCGGGGCGATCGGCAAGCTCAATCACGCCAGCTACCAACTCACCACCCCTACGGCCACTATCGGAATACGGGGCACCGATTACGATGTTGACGTCGTTCCGGCCGGCAATAGCGAAGGCTTTGCGCCCGGCACCTATCACACGGTACATGCCGGCGGCACGGTGTTCAAAGGCCAGGATGGCCAGTCCATCAACGTCAAGCCGAGTCAGGATGTATTTACCGGTAGCGGCTCTCCCCACCCGCGCCGCATGCAGGCCCGCCAGCGCAGCGTCTGGACCGACATTGGCAACTTCGATTTTAAAGAGAAGATTTCCGGTGTGCTCGATGACCTGCATCAGCGCATCAACGGCGGCTACACGCTGAATCTGCAAAAACTCAATCGTGGTCGTGACCAGGTCCAACGTTATCTTGATCGCCATCCGGATGAGGCCGCGCGTCGTGGCCTGCTGCAATCCGCCGGGCGCCAGGCAGCGCCCGAGTCCGCCATGCAGTCACGGCTCCAGCATGGAAAATGGCATCCAGGCGAGCCGTATTTTGCGCCAGGCTCACCCGAAAGCGGCAACCCCAACAAGCATCACGGGACGAGCCAGCAGCAACACTATAAAGAGCCGCGTGAAAGCGGAAAGCACGGGTCCGGCAATAAGTAAACCAAACCATAAAGGCCAGAGCCTGGTGGAGATGCGCAGTCACGCTCCGCCAGCGGAAGGCCACAAAACAGCCAGAAGGGCAGCAGCCACAACATGAAGCAAATTGATCGGAAAAAACTCAGCGAACTGGCATCCACCGCCGCGGCCTCACCGCGCCTGCGTGCCAATTTCAATCTGCACCCAGAACTTGCTGATCCGATTCAGCGTCTGGCCATTGCCATGGAACCGGGCACCTACGTGCGCCCGCATCGCCATCCGCACACCTGGGAATTATTGTTTCCGCTGCAAGGGCGTTTTCTGGTGCTGCATTTTGATGAAGCGGGAAAGGTGATTGATCGCGCCATCCTGGGCGAAGGCGCTGCCATTCTGGAAACGCCAGCCGGGCAGTGGCATGCGGTGTTGTCGCTGGATGAGGGCGGGGTGATCTTTGAGGTCAAGCACGGCCCGTATCAAGCCATTGCTGAGCAGGACTATACGTCTTGGTCGCCAGCCGAAGGCGAGCCTGGCGTAGTGGCGCTGATGGCCTGGTATGCCACGGCCCAGATTGGCGACCGTTACGGCAACTAATCGCGCGCCTTAATCGGGCGGCGGATTAGCCAAGCTCGCGAAAGCCTTCGCTGTTGGCTGGCGTCGAGTGCGCCACTTGCCCGTAAACGCTGGACGGAGAGGCAACAGGTGAACCCTGTGCGCCACCGCCAGAACGATTGGCAATGCGGTTTTCCACCTTCATTTGCCGCAGCCAGTCTTGGGTGGAGCGCTCGGGCAGCGCCAGCAGCAAAGGTTCAGGCGCTGCTGCAGGCAGACCATTGGCTGGATCCTCTGCATTGGCCGCGTCACTACTGCGGGCATAGTTTGCTTTAGAGCCCGACGAATTCAGTCGCGCTTGCGGTGTGTTGGTTTTGGCGTGAACAGCTGCCGAGCCCACGATGGCAGCCGCGATACCGCTGCCACGTAGTTCGATCATGGGAGCGCTCCGGTTGTGTAACGTCAATTATCGGAGCTTTCTCCTTGATTTTTCTGTAAATTCTTGCGCGTCATCAATAGTAAATATTGATGATGTTGCGGGATTTCTGCACGCAACTCACCGCTCCCGACGCAGGGGGCACCAAAATAGCCTTCCACCCCAAAGTGTGCCGCCAGCCCTGCTAATCAGCACATCTCGGCGGAGCGGCGAGCCAGTTCTTCCGGCGAAACATCTTCCACATGCGTGGATATATGCCAGGAATAGCCATCCGGATCTTCCACCGAGCCAGAGCGGTCGCCGTAAAACTGGTTGGCCACCGCGCGCTGTAATTTGGCCCCGGCCTGCGTCGCCTGAGCCACCCTGGCATCCACATCCGTCACATACAGCACCATGCTCACCGGTGAGCCGCCGATGGTTTTCGGGCTGCGCGCATTCCATTGCGGGTTTTCACTGGTCAACATGAACACCGCACCGTCGATTTCTATTTCCGCATGCATGATCTTGCCGTCTTTGCCATGCACGCGCAGGCGTTCAACTGCGCCAAATGCATTTTTATAAAACTCGATTGCCGCAGAGGCATCACCGCTGATGAGGTAAGGCGTAATGGCTTGATAGCCATCGGGGATGGGTTTGACCGCAGACATATTGAATCTCCTGATTGGAAAGGACTGGAAAGATATCCGTCATTCGGGATTGGCACGTGCACCAATAAATGACATGGACATGATCTACCGCACCAAAATAACGCTAGTCAAATTTGTGGCTTGCATGAGGTTTTCTTCGTGAACGGCAGGTCGGATCATTAAAAAATAGAAACAAAAACAGCAGGTTGGATGGTTATTTTTAGAGTCCGACATCTGGCAGGCTCGGTCAGGCATGCCCTTTGCATAGATAACAGCACGAGAGGTGCGACACGTTCGCATCGTCTTACAGGAAAGCTAGGGTTCCGGTCCCGTTTACGGGATGAACAAGAATTGCCAACCCATACTGCGGCGCATATGTCGCAAGGCTGTTGGTAGTTCCAACTGGTCCGAGAGCGTTCCGGCTTCCATCGTTTGGGGGCTCCACGGCGGGACAAAAGCCCGGGAGGTCGCGACAGATACAGCTGTTCTGTTGAACGGTGTCTGCCCGCCTCTCGTGCGCAAAATTTGTCCACCAGGAGCCTTGCCATGTCAGTACGTCACGTATCTCGTCGCATCCTCTGTAGCATCGCTGCTGTTTCGTTCACGCTGTTTTCTGCGTGGTCACCGCTGGCACGCGCCGAAGTCAAAGTCGGTGTTTCCGACTGGCCGGGCTGGGTGGCATGGTATGTGGCCGAGCAAAACGGCTACTTCAAGAAATATGGCGCCGACGTCAAGCTAGTCTGGTTTGCCAACTACACCGATTCCATCTCTGCGTTGTCGAGCGGGCAGCTCGATGCCAACTCGCAAACCTGGTCCGACACCATGGCGCCACTAGCCAAGGGCGTGCCAGTCAAAGCCGTGCTGGTTAACGACAACTCGTTTGGCAACGACGCCTTGATGGTCAACGCCAAGATCAAGACGTTTGCTGATCTGAAGGGCAAAACCATCGCGCTGGAACAGTTCAGCATCTCGCACTTTGTGCTGGTGACTGCACTGGAAAAACACGGCATGTCGCTCAAAGATGTGAAGATCACCAACCTGGCTGCCGGTGATGCCGCCGCCGCCTTTATGGCAGGCCGCGTTGACGCCGCCGTGGTGTGGAATCCGTGGGTTAACAGCATCGAAACCTCCGGCACCGGCCATGCACTGTTCACTTCCAGAGACATGCCTGGTTTGATCCCCGATTTGCTGGTGGCGCAAGACAAAGCCATTGCCAGCAAGCGCAAAGACCTGGTGGGCATGATCAAGGCCTGGTACGACGCGCAGGCCTATATCGCGGCACATCCGGATGAGTCGGCCAAGATCATGTCCAAAGTCGTCAGCATGAAACCGGCTGAATACAAATCCTTCCTGCCTGGTACGCGTTTCTTTAACGCCAAAGACAATGCCGATGCGTTCAACCCGGCCAGCCCGACTTCCCTGATGGCCGTTGCACCAACCATCAACAAGTTCTTGCTGGAAAACAAGCTGGTTGATGGCAAGCCAGACTTTGCCAAAGGTCTGGATGGCTCGCTGGTGAAAGAGGCAACTCGCTAAGCCGGTGCCATCTTGTGCCGACTGGCTAAGGCTGGTCGGCGGTGACGCCCGAACCCGAGCGAGTCGAACTGCACTTCAGCAAACAAGGAAATTTCATGTCTGCCCCTGAAACCATACCGCCCGGCAAACTTGCCACACCATTGCGCCGCCGCAGTCGCTTCTGGGTCATTCGCGGCCAGCTAAACCGCCATGAATACGCCGCCATTGCCTTGATTGGCCTGCTGTTGCCGCTGCTGGTCTGGTGGGGAATGTCGGCCGCAGAGCTGGTCTCTCCCGTGTTTTTGCCGACGCCGCTCAAGGTATTGCAACGGCTGGTGCAATGGTGGACAGAAGACGATCTGGCCGCAGACATGAGCATCAGCGCGTGGCGGGTCATCGGCGGCTGGGCGCTGTCGCTGGTGTTTGCGCTGCCAATTGGCTTGCTGATTGGCACGTTCCGCCCGGTACAAGCCTTGCTGGAGCCGCTTACCGACTTTATCCGCTACATGCCTGCCGTGGCGTTTGTGCCGCTGGTGATGCTGTGGGTGGGGATTGATGAAGGCGCCAAAGTGGCGGTGATCTTTATCGGTACGTTTTTCCAGATGGTACTGATGGTGGCCGAAGACGTCCGCCGCGTGCCAGATACCCAGATCGAGGCCGCCCAAACCATGGGCGCCACTCGTGGCGAGATCATCAAACTGGTGATCGTGCCTTCGGCCAAACCGGCTTTGCTGGATACCCTGCGCATCACCATGGGCTGGGCGTGGACGTATCTGGTAGTGGCTGAACTGGTTGCGGCCAACTCCGGCGTGGGTTTCTCCATTCTGAAAGCGCAGCGCTTTTTGCAAACCGACAAGATTTTTGCCGGGATTTTGTTGATTGGCGCGATGGGGCTGGTGATTGACCAAGCCTTTCGCCTGTTACACCGCAAAGCCTTTCCGTGGCTGGCCAAGAGGTAATTTGCCATGACTGAAAAAATCGCAATTCGCGGAGTGAGCAAGGTGTTTGGCGAGGGCACCCACGCGGTGCAAGCCTTGCAAAATGCCAATCTGGATATCGCCAGTAACGAGTTCATCACCTTTGTGGGGGCGTCGGGCTGTGGCAAATCCACGCTATTGCGCATGCTGGGTGGACTGGAAACGCAAACCAGCGGTGACATCCTGGTCGATGGCGCCAGTATTGACGGCCCCGGAGCGGATCGGGCCATGGTGTTTCAGCACTACAGCCTGTATCCGTGGCTGAACGTGGTCGACAACATCAAGTTTAGCCGCCAGCTCAGCATCAACCACCGGGATCGCACCTCGGCGGATGTGGAACAAGCCAGTGGCCGCGCCGATGCCTTGTTGAGCCTGATGGGCCTGACCGCCGCTGCGAAGAAATATCCGGCGCAATTGTCCGGCGGCATGCAGCAACGTGTGGCCATCGCCCGCGCCTTGATGAGCAAACCACGCATTCTGCTGATGGATGAACCGTTTGGCGCGCTGGATGCACAGACCCGTGAAGTGATGCATGACCTGATCTGCCACGTCCGGCGACTGGAAGACGTCACCATCGTGTTTGTGACGCACGACGTGGAAGAAGCCATTTATCTGGGTGACCGCGTAGTGCTGATGGCGCCGCGCCCCGGCCGTATCGACACCGTTTACGACGTGCCGTTGCCCGCTGCGCGCAATCAGGACATGAAACTCGCGCCGGAATTCACGCAGCTCAAGCGCGAAATCCTCAACCGGATTCGTGATACCTCCGGCATGAAAACCGACCTGGAACAGCTGCAAAAGCTGTCGGGTCTGGTTGCCTGAGCTTCTGATTTTTGATGATTGATTTGCAGTAAGAAGGAGCGCCTGCATGGAACACTTTCTGGATACGCCAGCCAACCCGCCCGCGACTGATCCGGTCGATGCCCCTGCTTTCTGGGCGCGTTTCGCACCGGATTTGCCCGCCGATCAAGTGTTGTGGTCAGAGATCATGCCCGGTGGTGCGCATTGGTCTTGCATCATGCCGCGCGGCAGCAGCCTGCGCATTGTGGATCTGGAAGGCGGCGCCAATCTGTCGCTGGTGTTGTACAGCGCCCGCGAGAAACTGGAACGCTACAGCATGCCCGATTCGCTCAAAGCCCAGCACACCGCGCATTACAGTCGTGGCCATGTACTGATGAGCGATATGGGCCGTTCGCTGGCGTCTTTCACCGCAGATTCGGTCGGCTGGCATGACCCGATGGGTGCATTACTGGATGCCGCCACTTGCGCGCGCAAATATGGTCAGCGCAATTTTGAAGCGGCCCGCAACGCCATGTACCGCAACGGCAAAGACGGCTTGTTGATTGAGATTGGTAAATACGGCCTGACCAAACGCGACCTGATCGCGCCGGTCAATTTGTTCAGCAAAGTCGCCGTGGATGAAGAAGGGCGCTTTGCCTTCGCCGCTAACCATAGTGCTGCCGGGGATTTCGTCGAGTTGCGCTTTGATATGGACACGCTGATTGCGTACTCCAGCGCGCCGCATCCGCTAGACCCGAATCCCGAATATGCGCCCAGGAAAATTGGTCTGGCTGCATGGCGCTCCGGCGTCGCCGCCAAAGACGATTTCTGCCGCCAGTTCCGCCCGGAAAACGCCCGTGCGCTGCATAACGCCGACATGCAATACCTGGCTTGATCGAGGAAACCCAAGATGACCGCTGCCGCCATCCGCATTTTTGAAAGCTCGCTACAACCCGCTGCCGCCACGCTGGATCACTACCAGCCCGCTGGCGAGCCGTGGCTGCATGAAGTCAAAAAAGGCCAGACCCTGCGCATTGTTGATCTGGAAGGCAACCAGGCCGCCGATGTTATCTTCTACAACAGCCAGGATGTGAGCGAGCACTACAGCGCCAGCAACACTATGCTGCAACAGGGCGGCATCTACCTGACCACTGGCACGGTGCTGTACTCCAACGATGGCAATGCCATGCTGACCATCGTCGCCGATACCTGCGGTCGCCATGACACTTTGGGCGGTGCTTGCGCGGCGGAAAGCAACACCGTGCGTTATGCGCTGCAAAAGAAGTTCATGCACTCCTGCCGCGATAATTATTTGCTGGCCATTCAGCATGCCGATGTCGGCATCACCAAGCGTGATCTGGTGCCCAACATCAACTTCTTCATGAACGTGCCGGTCACCGCCGACGGCGGCCTGAGCTTTGCCGATGGCGTGTCCGCTCCGGGCAAATACGTAGAACTGCGCGCCGAAATGGATGTTTGGGTGCTGATCTCCAATTGCCCGCAACTGAACAATCCCTGCAACGCCTACAACCCGACGCCGGTGCGATTGCTGGTGTGGAACTGATCTGAACGCGTTCGCACGCGATGCGTGCAAACCCTACGCTCTGCAAAATTGTGCATAGCACGTCAGGACGACCTGACGCTGCCCAGAACAAAAGCGGGACGACCCGCACGCCGTAAAAGGCCACCCATATGTTCAAGAAAGTCTTGATCGCCAATCGCGGAGAAATCGCCTGCCGCGTAATCCGCACCCTAAAAAAACTCGGTATCGCCTCCGTCGCGGTGTATTCCGAAGCCGATCGCCATGCGCAACATGTGCAAATGGCCGACGAAGCGATTTGTGTCGGCCCGGCCCCGGCCGCGCAGAGTTATTTGCTGGTCGATACCATTCTGGCTGCCGCCAAACAATGCGGCGCCGAGGCCATCCATCCTGGCTATGGTTTCTTGTCTGAAAACGCCGCATTTGCTGAAGCCTGCGCCGTCGCTGGCATCGTCTTCATTGGCCCCAAGCCCGAACACATGCGCGCCTTCGGGCTGAAGCACACCGCCCGCGAACTGGCCGAACAAAATGGCGTGCCACTGCTACCGGGTACTGGCCTGTTGTCTGGTGCAGATGAAGCAATCCGGCGCGCGCTAGAGATTGGTTATCCAGTCATGCTCAAAAGTACAGCCGGTGGCGGCGGCATTGGCATGCAGTTGTGTCGCGACGAAACGCAACTGGCGGATGCCTGGCAAACGGTGGAACGGCTTTCTAAAAACAACTTCAAAGATGGCGGCATTTATCTGGAGAAGTTTGTTGAACATGCTCGCCATATTGAAGTGCAAATCTTTGGCGACAGCGCTGGCAATGTCATCCACTTGGGTGAGCGCGATTGCTCCACCCAGCGCCGCAATCAGAAAGTCATCGAAGAAACGCCCGCGCCGCATCTGAGCGATGCGCAACGGCAAAACCTGTGCGACACCGCCGTGCAACTGGTGGGTGCAGTGGGCTATCAATCTGCGGGAACAGTCGAGTTTGTTTACGACACGCAATCGGGCCAGTTTTATTTTCTGGAGGTCAACACCCGGCTGCAGGTAGAGCACGGCGTTACCGAACTGGTTACTGGCGTCGATCTGGTCGAGTGGATGCTGCTCGCCGCCGCTGGCGAAGGCCCGGATCTGGCCGCGTATCGCCATCAGCCACAAGGCGCGGCGATGCAGGTACGCGTGTACGCCGAGGATGCCAACAAGCAATTCCAGCCTTCATCCGGCTTGCTGACTGAGGTGGTTTTCCCCACCCAGGCCCGCGTTGACAGCTGGGTGGAGCGGGGCACAGATGTCCCGGCGTTTTATGATCCACTGGTCGCCAAGATACTCACCCACGGCGCGGATCGCGCTGCGGCTTTGGGCCAAATGCAAAGCGCGCTGGCCGCCACGCGGCTGGACGGCATTGAAACCAATCTGGATTATTTGCGGCAGATTCTGGCTGACGACGTTTTTGCCCAAGGTCGGCAAATCACCCGTTATCTGGCTAGCTTTGTTTACGCACCTGCCACGGTGGATGTGCTGGAAGCAGGCGTGCAAAGCAGCATTCAGGACTTCCCTGGCCGCACCGGCTACTGGGGCATCGGCGTACCGCCGTCTGGGCCGATGGATAGCCTGGCGATGCGTCTGGCCAATCAACTGGTCGGTAACGTAGCCTCTGCCGCTGCGCTGGAATTGACCATCGCCGGGCCGACGCTCAAGTTCAATTGCGCCACAACGATCGCGCTGACCGGCGCGGCCATGCGGGCGACGCTGGATGGTGAAAAGCTGCCACTGTGGCAAGCGGTGGAAGTAGCTGCAGGCAGCATCCTGCAAATCGGCGTGATTGATGGCGCGGGCTGCCGCAGTTATCTGGCCATCGCTGGCGGTTTCGATGTGCCCGATTACCTGGGCAGCAAAGCCACGTTTACCTTGGGCCAATTCGGCGGTCATGGCGGGCGTACCTTGCGGGCAGGCGATGTGCTGCATCTCGGGGCAACCCATGGCGCGCCCTTGCGGCTGGCAGCCGAAGCCATTCCCCAATATCCGCAGCAATGGGAAATCGCCGTGCTATACGGCCCGCACGGCGCACCTGATTTCTTTACCGACGCGGATGTCGAAATGTTCTTCGCCACCGATTGGGAGGTGCATTACAACTCCAGCCGCACCGGTGTGCGCTTGATCGGCCCCAAACCAGAGTGGGCCCGTACCGATGGCGGCGAGGCGGGCCTGCACCCATCCAACATCCACGACAACGCCTACGCCATTGGCGCGATTGATTTTACTGGCGACATGCCGGTGATTCTTGGCCCAGATGGTCCAAGTCTTGGCGGTTTCGTTTGCCCGGCGGTGATCGTCAATGCCGAGTTATGGAAAATGGGCCAGCTGCGCCCCGGCAATACCGTGCGCTTCAAACGCGTAAGCCAGGCCGATGCTGCTGCACTGGAAGTTGCCACCGAACAGTTGATCGCCACCATGGCCGCACCGTTGCCGGTAGCACTGTCGGGAACCTTTGATACATCGCCGGTGGTGCATCGCATTGCCGCTCGCGCCGATTGCCCGCCGATTGTGTGCCGCCAGGCTGGCGACAAATATCTGCTGGCCGAATACGGCCCGCTGGAACTGGATTTGAATCTGCGCTTCCGGGTGCAGGCGCTGTACAACTGGTTCGAAGCCGCGCAAGTGCCGGGGATGATTGATCTGACGCCGGGCATTCGCTCGCTACAGTTCCACTACGAAAGCCGCGTGTTGCCGCTGGCGCGGTTGCTGGCGCTACTGGAACAAGCCGAAACCGAATTGCCGCCGATTGACGAGATGGAAGTGCCATCACGCATCGTGCATTTGCCCTTGAGCTGGGACGATGCCGCCACGCGGCTGGCGATTGAAAAGTATATGCAGTCGGTACGACCGGATGCACCGTGGTGCCCAAGTAATATCGAATTCATCCGCCGTATCAATGGCTTGGAAGACATTGATGAAGTAAAACGTATCGTGTTCGACGCCAGCTATCTGGTCATGGGTCTGGGCGACGTTTACCTCGGTGCGCCGGTGGCGACGCCGCTGGACCCACGGCATCGGCTGGTGACCACTAAATACAACCCCGCCCGCACCTGGACACCGGAAAACGCCGTCGGCATCGGCGGCGCTTATATGTGCGTTTATGGCATGGAAGGTCCGGGCGGCTATCAATTTGTTGGCCGCACCATCCAGATGTGGAATCGCCACAAAACCACGCAGGATTTTGTCGCGGGCAGACCGTGGTTACTGCGCTTTTTCGACCAGATCCGTTTTTATCCGGTTGGCGAAGCCGAGCTGCTGCAAATGCGCGAAGACTTTTTGCAAGGGCGCTTTGCCCTCAAGGTGGAACACACCACATTCAAGCTCGGTGACTACAACCGCTTTTTGCAAGAACACGCTGAATCCATTGCGCAATTCAAGGGTGTCCAGCAAGCCGCGTTTGATGCAGAGCGGGCGCATTGGGAGGCAACCGGCGCCAATGTCTACAGCCTTGAGCAAAGCGCAGCGCATGACGCAGCCGACGAGCCAGCAGAACTGCCGGAAGGCGCGCGCCATGTTCCCAGCCAGGTGGCCGGGAACGTCTGGCAGGTGCCGGTGGCGGAGGGCGATCTGGTGCAAGCGGGCGATGTGATTGTGGTCGTCGAATCCATGAAAATGGAGATCAGCGTCACAGCCCCAGCCAGTGGCCGGATACTGAAGGTGCTATGCCAGTCCGGCACCGCAGTGGCGGCAGGGCAAAACCTGCTGGTGCTGCAGGCAGAAGAAGCGTTGGTGGTCTGATATCACCAGTTCAAGCCGCATCTGGCTGCGCTGCGGGCGCAGCCAGCCGGAAGGCTTCAAGTTCTGTGCAATGCTCGTAAATGGCCTGAATGCGCGGCAGATTGGCCAGTGAACCACCAAAACGCAGGGCGTTGAATACTTGCGGGATCAAAAAGCAGTCGGCCAGAGTTGGTGTTTCGCCATGACAAAACAGGTCACTGGATGAATCCGCCAACATGGCTTCGACGGCTGTTAATCCCGCGTCAACCCAATGCCGATACCACTCCTGCCGCGCTTGTTCGCTGAGCCCAAGTGGCCCGGTTAGATACTGCAATACGCGCAGATTGTTGAGTGGATGAATCTCACAGCCGATAGTCAGTGCCAGCGCCCTGATTTTGGCTCTATCCATCGCAGTGCCGGGCAGTAGCGTAGGTTTGGGGGCGGTTTCTTCCAGATATTCGATAATCGCCAGCGACTGGGTCAGCACCACATGGTCGGCCACCAGCGCCGGCACCAGTCCGGTCGGATTTACGGCCAGGTATCCGGGGGAATGCTGTTCACCACCGTTATTGACCAGGTGGATCGGAACTGTGCGGTAATCCAGCCCTTTCAAATTGAGCGCAATGCGCACGCGATACGCCGCCGAGCTGCGAAAGTAGCTGTAAAGCACCAAGGGCTGTGGTGTGGCTCGGGACATGGTTTTCTCCTTGTTGATCCTTGCTGGCTGGATCAGTACTAACCACACATCAGCCCAGAGGCAGCGCAGGCAGGATTTGTCCGCTGCATTCACCAAAGCCGATGCGAACCGTGCCGGGTTTGGCGCACCAGGCGCGCAGAATGATTTCATCGCCGTCTTGCAGAAAAGTACGCGTTTCGCCGTTAGCCAGCGTAATTGGCGCTTTGCCACCCTGGGTCATTTCCAGTAGCGATCCGGCTTCATGCGATGATGGCCCGGACTGCGTGCCCGTACCCAGCAAATCGCCCGACTGCAGATTGCAACCATTAACGGTGTGATGCGCAATCATCTGCGCCACGCTCCAGTAGGCATAGCCAAAGTTGCTCAGGCCCAGCCGCTCGGGTGATGAGCCCGCATCACGCATGGCAGGAGTACAAATCAACGCTTCCATGGCGATATCATATGCACCTTGAGCGCGGTGAGCGGGCGAATCAAGATAAGGCAGCGGCTGCGGATCATCCACCGGGCGCGACCAGGCTTGGCGATACGGCACCAGCGCTTGCGTGGTGATAACCCATGGCGAAATGGTGCTGGCAAAGTTCTTGGCCAGAAACGGCCCCAACGGCTGGTATTCCCACGCTTGCAGATCACGCGCGGACCAGTCGTTGAGCAGGCACAGGCCAAATGCCTGACTTTCGGCCTCATCCAGCGCAATGCGTTGGCCCAAACCGTTACCGGTACCAATAAAAACGCCTAATTCCAGTTCAAAATCCATGCGCTTCGCCGGGCCGAAATCCGGTGCGACCGCGCCCGGCGCCAGCGTCTGACCCGTTGGCCGGGCAAAGCGCTGCCCGGAAACGCCAATCGACGATGCCCGTCCGTGATAGCCAATGGGCACCCAGTTGTAATTGGGCATCAGTGGCTGATCTGGCCGGAATAACTTGCCGACGTTGGTGGCGTGATGAATCGACGTATAAAAGTCGGTGTAATCGCCAATGCGCGCGGGCAGGGCGAACTCAACCTGAAGTTGTGGGATGAGCATTGCCGCAAGTTGCTGCGCAACGGGCGATCCAACCCGCAGTGCACGCGACAATACCAGCCGCAACGCAGACCACGCCGTGTGATCGAGCGCCATCAACGCATTCAGATTGGTCGATTGGCAGGCAGAACGTAACGCCGTTGGAGCGTTTTTTTCTTCGGCAGGTAAAACCAGATCAAGCGCGGCGGATAAATCCAGTACTTGATCGCCAATCGCCACACCAATCCGCAGCACTTCGGCCGTCGCCGCACGCCGGAATACCGCAAACGGCAGATTCTGAATCGGGAAATCCGTTACGCCGTCGTTGGCGCTGGCAACCCAACTGCGCAGTGCCGGATCATGGGTTTCATTCAATACGTACATGGCAAAGCCTCAATCGTTTGGTCTGGCGGGTTCATGCTTGTGGTTTGAAACGCTTGGCAATGCTGGACCAGCAATCCGCGTAATCGCGCTGGCGTTCTGGGCTTTGCAGCGCCGCTACGCTGGGGCGCATGGGCAAACGGCTTTCAAACATGAACGCCATGGTGTTCTGTAGATAATCTGCTTTGTGCGTATCGGCCTGCAATGCGCGCTCCACCGTGGCGGCATCCGGTCCGTGGCCAGTCATGCTCGGGTGCAGGCTGGCGCCGCCAGGCAAAAAGCCATCGGCTTTGGCGTCATACGCGCCATGAATGAGACCCATGAATTCACTGGCGACATTGCGGTGAAACCACGGCGGGCGAAAAGTGTCTTGCATGACCAGTACGCGCGGCGGAAAAACCACGAAGTCCAGGTTGTCCACGCCCGGCGTTTCCGAGATCGACTGCAGCACCAGAAATATGGATGGATCCGGATGGTCAAAACTCACTGATCCCAGTGTGTTAAAGCGGCGTAAGTCGTATTTATACGGTGCGTAATTGCCATGCCACGCCACCACATCAAACGGCGAGTGATCCAGCACGCCAGCCCACAAGTGACCCAGATATTTGCTGACCAGCTGAGTGGGAACGTCCCGATCTTCAAACCACGCCTGCGGGTAGAGAAAGTCTCGTGCTGCAGCGAGCCCATTGGAGCCGATCACTCCGAGATCAGGCAGGCGAAATGGCGTGCCAAAGTTCTCGCACACATACCCACGTGCCGATTCATCCAGAAGTTGCACGCTAAAGCGCACACCACGCGCTATCACCACTATCTCTTGCGGTTCAACTTCCAGAATGCCCAATTCGGTGACCAGTTGCAGCCGTCCTGCTTGCGGCACGATCAGCATTTCGCCATCGGCATTGCAGAAAGTTCGATCAACCATGCTGCGGTTGGCCGCATAGAG
The DNA here is from genome assembly GCF_031291215.1 of Silvimonas sp. Lineage (NCBI taxonomy): Bacteria > Pseudomonadati > Pseudomonadota > Betaproteobacteria > Neisseriales > Chitinibacteraceae > Silvimonas > Silvimonas sp. The sequence goes on along the minus strand of NZ_JARLJK010000063.1, from coordinate 93,443 downwards.
ATAGATGCCAAAACCAGCATGCAAAGCGGGGTCGCCGTTGCCTACGTAAAGCTGCAAACCGTCAATAAAGTCGGTGGGTGCATCCGGCACGCCGAGCGGGCTCCAGCGCAAGGGTTCAGGCGCGGGGGCGGATTCCAGTTGCGCCGGAAAACCAGGGTGCTCCAGTCGCTGGTTGGTGACTTGCCCGGCGGTGGGTCGCAGCCGATACAACCAGCTACGTCGATTACTGGCCCGCGGCGCGGTAAAAGCGGTGCCGGAAATTTGTTCGGCGTAGAGGTCGTATGGGCAATGCTGCGGCGAATTGCGCCCTTGCGGCAACGCGCCTGGAAGCGCCTCGGAGGCGAATTCATTGCCAAAGCCGGATTGATAAATCAATTTGCCAGCAGCATGCATGATGCGATCTCGTGTAGGGTTTGCACCCGGAAGGTGCGAACGCGTTCAAGCCATTTGCGGGCGCGCGCCAGTGCGCACCCTACGTCCGTGCCACGCAATGCAACCCCGGATTCTCACTACGTTTCATCCGGGCTACAGAGTAGTTACAGCACGCCGCGTCGGCGCTGGTCTTCTTCAATGGAATCAAATAGCGCCTTGAAATTACCTTCGCCAAAGCCCTCGTTACCTTTGCGCTGGATGATTTCAAAGAACAGCGGACCGATGACCGTATCCGTGAAGATTTGCAGCAGCAGGTCTTCTTTGCCGGTTTTATCTTGTGGCTCGCCATCGACCAGAATGCGGTTACGCTGCAGGCGCGCCATGTCCTGATGGTGATCGGGCAGGCGCTTTGGCAGTTGTTCGTAATAGGTGTCGGGCGTATCCAGAAAGTGGATCTCGTTGCGGCGCAAGGCCTCTACGGCACCGTAAATGTCCGCGGTAGCCAGCGCGATGTGCTGAATGCCTTCGCCGTGATGAATGCGCAGGTATTCGGCAATCTGGCTTTTGTCGTCGGCGGATTCATTGATGGGGATGCGGATTTTGCCACAGGGGCTAGTCATGGCCCGGGAGAACAAACGGGTAGATTTGCCCTTGATATCGAAGTAACGAATCTCGCGGAAATTGAAGAAATCCGTGTAGAAATTCGCCCACAAATCCATGTGGCCGCGCTCAACATTGTGGGTCAGGTGATCGATATAACTTAGTCCCACGCCCGCAGGGTGCTGATCCACGCCGGGAATAGGGCGGAAGTCCACATCGTAAATACTTTGCTGGCCGTAGCGATCTACCAGGTAAACCAAAGCGCCACCAATGCCTTCGATGGCCGGGATTTGCAATTCCATCGGGCCCGCGCCAGATTCGACCAGTTTGGCGCCTTTCTTTTTCAGCTCTTCGACGGCAAACGCGGCATCTTTCACGCGCAAGGCAAAGGCATTGGCGCTCGGGCCATGCGTGGCGGTGAACTGTGCGGCCTGGCTGTTGGGTTCGGCATTCAGAATGAAATTGATATCACCCTGGCGATACAACGTGACGTTTTTGCGGCGGTGGCGGGCAATCGCCACAAACCCCAGGCGCTCAAACAAGGCGGCCAGTTCGGCCGGATTGGCAGACGAATATTCAACAAACTCAAAACCATCGGTACCCAGCGGGTTGTCCCACATCGCAAACGCCTCCTTGGTGGTCTGTTCTCCGGCCGGGCGCGCGCCTGCAAGCTTGTGGCTCGCGGCGGCTGTCCTTATTTGATCGGCCAGCAGTGGATGCTTCGCATTTCAACCTTTTCGCGCCTATCATTCAAACGAATAATTTCAATTAATTATCAAGAAAAACTCATGAATATCACTTTGCGGCAATTGCGGGCGTTTCTGGCAGTGGCGCGGGGCGGCGGTTTTACTGAGGCCGCACGTGAACTCAACCTGACGCAATCGGCGCTGAGTTTGCTGGTCAAAGACCTGGAAGCCGAAATCGGCTTCAGATTGTTTGATCGCACCACCCGCCGGGTAGTTCTGTCGCAGCCAGGCGCGGAGTTTTTGCCTGCTGCGCGGCAGATTTTTGATGACCTGCAAAGCGCGGTGCGCAGCGCGTCAGACCTGGCGACATTGGAAAAAGGGCGCGTGCGCATCTGTGCGCCGCAAATGCTGGCTTGCACCCTGATTGCGCCAGCCATGGCGCGTTATCACGCCGACCACCCCAAAGTGGAACTCAAACTGGTGGATACGCTTCTGGGGAATATGCTCGATGCGGTAGTGGCGGGTGAGGTGGATTTTGCCGTCGGCCCCGATCGCAAAAATGACGCTCATCTCTTGCGCACGCCGTTATTCCAGAGTCCGTTTGCGCTGTGGTGCCGGTCGGATCACCCGCTGGCCAGTTGCGCAAGCGTGGCGTGGTCACAACTGGCTGCGCATTCAATCATCATCATGGAAAGCGATTTCAGCACACGGGTGTTGCCCGAGCTACAAACGCAAGACCCGACTTTGACGCTGACTCCGTCATATACGGTCGGTTTTGTCAGCACCGGACTCGGGATGGCTGGCGCTGGCTTGGGTGCGGTGATCGCGCCGGCTTATGTCGCGCCGATGGCGCAAGCGTTTAATTTGCGCTGCGTGCAACTCACCGGCCCGCAATTAAGCCGGGAAGTTTCGGTGTATCGCCGCCCGGACCGCTCACTGTCGCCAGCGGCGGCAAAGTTTCTGGAAGTACTGAAAGAAACTGCCGGATAGATATCCCAGTTGCTGTAAACAACACACCGGGGTTGCTGCGGACAAGCTGACCATGCCTAAAAGAGGGCGATCACTATAAGCTAGCGCGGTTGCTCACAAGCCATCGTTCAAGGATTCGCAATGCTGCGCCGATTTGTCCGTTTATTGCTTGCCACTACCGTGTATTTATCGGCCGCGCCACTCACCCATGCTGCGGATCTGATGAGCTTTTGGGAAACGCCACAATATGGAGGCAACAGCTTTAATCGCCTGCCGCCCACCAAGCCCTACTTCGACGCACTGCATGCCTATGGCGCCACGTGGGTGCGGCTAGCTTATGACAAATGGCAGGGCCAGCAGCATGACTTCCTGATCGGCAATGCTGGCGATTATCGCGGCCTGCAACCAACTGATCTGGCCACACTTAAAGCCACGCTGGATCGAGCCCAGTCTGCAGGTTTGAAAGTGGTGATTGCGCCGCTGTCTTTGCCGGGCGCTCGCTGGATACAAAACAATCGTGGCCAGCTGGATGACCGGCTTTGGCACGATCCCAAATATGCGCAACAAGCAGCGGCTTTCTGGCGCGATCTGGCGCGCGAATTGAAAGATCATCCCGCCGTGGCTGCCTACAACCTGCTGAACGAACCGGTTCCCGAACAAAACGGTAGCCTGACCGGGCATGCCGACATTGCCGCCCAACAAGCCTGGTATCAACAGCAACGCGGCGGCCCGCGTGATTTGCCCGCGTTTTATAACGCGGTCATCAAGGCCATTCGTGAGGTCGACCCGCTCACGCCAATCATGGTGGATTCAGGCTGGTATGGCGCCGCCGATATGTTTAGCTATTGGCCTGGTGCGCTGGCCGATTCACGCGTGCTGTACAGCTTTCACATGTATGAGCCGTATGAAGCCACCAGCCCGGACAATCTCACACGTCAGCCGCAATACACCTATCCTGGCGACGTGCCGGTGGCGGGCAAGACCCTGCATTGGGATGCACAGCAGGTTGCGCGCTGGATGCAGGTGCCGCTGGACTGGGCCAAAGCACACAATATTCCGCCGCAACGGATGGTGGCGGGTGAGTTTGGCTGCATGCGCATGTGGTCGGGTTGCATCGCGTATTTGCAGGATGTATTGAGCGCGCTGGATCAGGCAAAAATCCACTGGGCGTTTTACAGTTTCCGGGAAGATGTCTGGGATGGCATGGATTACGAGCTAGGTCATTTCAAAGTTCCTGACGTGTATTGGACCGCCATCAAACTGAACGCACCAGACCCGGTGATTCGCCGCAGCAACTCGATGTTTGAGCCGATTCATCAACGTCTGCAGCACTTCACTGCATCTGCCACTGCGGCGGCGAAGCAATAAAAAGTGGCTCGCCAAAGCGAGCCACTGGACACCCCAAAAACGTATTTCTCAGCAAAACAATGTTTGAATTTTGTTTATAAAAATCATGATGTTATTGGTTTTTATTAAAGCTTTTTGCCATTACTGGCAATGACATCGCGATACCAGTAAAAACTGTCTTTCGGAATTCGTCGTAAATTTTTTTCGTGCGTTTCATCGCGATCGACATACACAAAGCCATAGCGTTTTTGATAACCGTTCAGCCAGCTCAAGATGTCGGTAAACGACCAGGCGCAATACCCCAGCAGCTGCACGCCGTCGCTAATCGCTTGCTGGCAGGCCTCAAGGTGACCTTTCAGATAAGCAATGCGATAGGCATCGTGAATGGTGTCGTCTGCTTGTAGCGTATCGAACTCGCCCAGACCATTTTCGGTGATCATCATCGGCAACGCGTAACGACTGGAGATGCGGCGCAAAGCGATGCGCAAACCAGTCGGATCGATTGCCCAGTCCCAGTTGGATGTTTCCAGATTAGGATTGGCCGCGGTGCGATACAGGCCGGGCACGCCACTGGATGGCGTAGTGCCTTTCTGGCCGGTGGTGTTGATGCGTTTCATGCCCACGCCATCCAGCGGGTTTTCGGTAAAGGTGGTGGTGTAGTAGTAGTTCACGCCCACAAAATCAGGCAGGCCGCGCTGGAAGATTTCCAGATCGCCCGGCTCAATCTGCGGTGCTTCGCCGGTTTGCTGCAAATAATGCAGCGCCGCTTGCGGATAGCGACCAAAGCAATAGACGTCGAGCCACCAGTAATTGGTGAATTCATCGGCGTTTTCAAAGGCCAGGATGTCAGCAGGTGCGCTGGACGCCGGGTAGGCGGGTGAATAGGCAAAGCTCGGGCCAATCTGACCGGTGGGCACGTGCTCGCGGAATGCGGCAATGACCGTGGCATTAGCCAGAAAAGCCACGTGATTGGCGGCAAAGAAGCGTTTGCGCTCTTCTACGCCAGGTGGATGTGTGCCCAATTGAAAAGCGTTGGTGAAGTTGAAGTTCTGCTCGTTCAGCGAAACCCAATATTTGACCTTGCCGCCAAAGCGCTGAAACAAGGTGACGCAATAGCGTTCGAAATCCGCAATGATCTCGCGGCTTTCCCAGCCACCGTATTCGTCCTGCAAGGCTTGCGGCAAATCCCAGTGATACAGCGTCAGCACGGGTTCAATGCCGTGAGCGATCAACTCATCGATCAGGCGTTCGTAAAAGGCCAGGCCAGCCTCGTTAACCGCGCCGCGCCCTTGCGGATAAATGCGTGGCCAGCTCACCGAGAAGCGATACGCCTTCATGCCCATTTGCGCCATGAGCGCGACATCTTCAGCAAAGCGGTGATAGTGATCGACCGCCACATCGCCATTGCTACCCTGAAATGTCTTGCCAGGAATCTTGGTAAAAGAATCCCAAACCGACGGACCTTTGCCGTCAACATTCCAGGCGCCTTCTACCTGGTAAGCCGCCGAGGCAGCACCCCACAAGAAACCTTCGGGAAAGTCTTTCAACTTGCGATGAAACATGTTGCGCTCCTGTGTGTGAGTTGAATCCACCTTAGCGGCGATATCAATGGCAGGACAGAGGCATATTTACCTTGCTGGCTGAGCGGCTTGCTCGACCCGACATCTCAAGACGACCGCTCGGCAAAACAGGGTTGGGTAGAGCCATCCAGCCAGGGTTGATCTTGACTGGTCCAGATATGCCCAAGCGGGCGCAGACCTGGATCAGTATCGAGGGTGGCGACCCGCAAAATCACGTGGGTTTGCCCGTCTCTTGCGGAGAACAAATGCGATCCACACACGGAGCAAAAGTAACGGAGCTTGCCCGGAGACGATTCAAACGCCGTGAGCTTTTCTTCGCCGCACAACAGACGGAAATGACTGCGTTGCACACCGGCCGTAGCGACTTCACTGGCGGCATTAGCTTTGCGGCAAGTTTGGCAGTGGCAAATCCAGATGGGCATATCCAGTTGCGTTAGCTCATAAACAACGGCCTGGCACAGGCAGCTTCCTTTCAGTGTGCCTTTGGAATTTTCATTATTATTTTTCATAATATTCATGTGGTTAAAACTTGTTTTTGATGTTATTTGAGAGGGTTTTAGTCGCACTGCTGCGCGTTATGTTTTCGTGACACCACCCATTTTGTGACTAGTCGCGAAATATTCATCGCGGCTTCGTAACCCGGATGAAGCGAAGCGGGAATCCGGGATCGCAACATATCAATACGCCGCTTGCATTTGAACCGGCCAACACGGCATCCCGGATTCCCGCCCTGCGGGCTTCATCCAGGCTACAGATATTTCTCTCCCTTGGATATGCAATCCGAACCCGCTACTGCAGTAGTCCGCGCAATACAAACGGCAAGATGCCGCCATGCTTGAAGTAGTCCACCTCAATTGGCGTGTCGATCCGGCACAGCACTGTTACGTTCTGCTTGCTGCCGTCAGCGCGAGTAATCACCAGCGTTAAATCCTGCTGTGGTTTCAGGTTTTCATCTACGCCCAGCACATCAAATGTTTCGTCTCCCTTTAGCCCCAGGCTGACTACGCTGTCGCTACCTTTGAACTGCAGCGGCAACACGCCCATGCCCACCAGATTGCTGCGATGTATCCGCTCAAAGCTGCGGGCGACCACAGCTTTGGCGCCCAGCAATGCGGTGCCTTTGGCTGCCCAGTCCCGACTGGAGCCAGTGCCATACTCTTCACCCGCAAAGACAATCGTCGGAACGCCGCGCTGGATATACGCCTGCGCCGCGTCGTAGACGGTGGTTTGCTGGCCATCGAGCAAGGTAAATCCACCTTCAATGCGTGTGCCGTCGGCTTTGGCGGGCAGCATCAGATTCTTGACCCGCACATTGGCAAAGGTGCCGCGAATCATTACGTCATGATTGCCACGACGCGAGCCGTAGCTATTGAAGTTGTGTCGCTGCACGTTATGCGCCAGCAAATACTGGCCGGCGGGCGTTTTCTCGCCAAATGAACCGGCTGGGCTGATGTGATCGGTAGTGACCGAATCACCCATGATCAGCAGAGCCTTCGCGCCTTTGACCTCGCCAATACTGCCCGGCTGCATGGAGAAATCATCAAAAAACGGCGGCTTGGCGATATAGGTGGAGTCCGGCCAGCTATAGACCTGACCGACTGGCGCGGGAATGGCGTTCCACAAATCCAGATCTTTGGTCAGATCGCTGTACAGGCGGCGGAAGGTGTCCGGGTCCATGGCGTATTTGAGAAGGGCACTGATTTCTTCGCTGGCGGGCCAGATATCCTTGAGAAAAACCGGCTGGCCATGCCGGTCGTTACCCAGCGGCTCCTGGGTGAGGTCGATATTGGCGCGACCAGCAATGGCAAACGCGACCACCAGCGGTGGGCTGGCGAGGTAATTGGCGCGGATGTTCGGGTGTATGCGCGCCTCAAAGTTGCGGTTGCCCGAGAGTACGGCAGCGGCAATCAGATCATTTTTGGTGATGGCTTCGTTGAACTCGGGTGCCAGATCGCCCGCATTGCCGATACAGGTGGTGCAGCCGTAGCCCGCCAAAGCAAAGCCCAGTTGTGCCAGCGGTTCCAGCAGACCTGTTTTGGTCAGATATTCAGTTACCACGCGCGAGCCGGGTGCCAGACTGGTTTTGATATGCGGGCTCACCGACAAGCCTTTTTCGACCGCCTTTTTCGCCAGCAAGCCAGCGGCAAGCAGTACGCCCGGGTTGGATGTATTGGTACAACTGGTGATGGCGGCAATCAGAATGTCGCCGTTACCCAGGCTGGCATTGGCATGGCCGGGCGAAACCTGGTCGGGCGTCGGGCGGTTATCGACCATTTCCGCCTTGTTCAGCGCTGCGCCATGTTCCGCCTGCAGAATCTCGGTGGTCGGGCTACTGGCAACGAAGCTCACTACAACCCGACGCGCAAGGTCTGCCGCAGTTTTGGCGAAGCCATTTTCGGCTGCGGGCGCAACGAACAACGCCTCAAAATTCTTGCGCATGTCGGGCAAGGTGATGCGGTCTTGTGGGCGTTTGGGACCGGCCAGACTGGGTACGATGCTGCACAAATCCAGCTTTACCACGCGGGTGTAGTCGATCTCGCCCGCGCTGGGCACACCAAACAGCCCTTGCGCTTTGAAGTAAGCTTCAAACGCGGCGATTTCATCGGCTTGTCGGCCAGTACCCTTCAGATAAGCCACGGTTTTTTCGTCAACCGGGAAGAAGCCCATGGTGGCACCGTATTCCGGCGCCATATTGCCAATGGTGGCGCGATCTACCACCGAAAGGCTGGCCGCGCCTTCGCCAAAAAATTCAACAAACTTGCCGACTACTTTTTCTTTGCGCAGCAATTCGGTCACGGTGAGGACTAGATCAGTGGCCGTGATGCCTTCGTGCAATTTGCCGGAGAGCTCCACGCCAATGACATCCGGCGTGAGAAAGTACACTGGTTGACCCAGCATGCCCGCTTCGGCCTCGATACCGCCCACGCCCCAGCCAACCACACCAACGCCATTGATCATGGTGGTGTGACTATCCGTGCCAACTAGCGTATCGGGGAAAGCTACGCCGTCACGCACCTGTACGCCGCGGAACAGATATTCCAGATTCACCTGATGCACGATGCCCACGCCGGGCGGCACCACCTTGAAGGTATCAAACGCCTGCATGCCCCATTTCATGAACTGGTAGCGCTCGGTATTGCGCTTGAATTCCATTTCCATGTTTTTGCGCAGCGCGTCGGGCGTGCCGTAGTAATCAACCTGTACCGAGTGATCGACCACCAGATCAACCGGCACCAGTGGTTCGATCACTTTTGGGTTCTTGCCCAGTTTGTCGGCGACATTACGCATGGCGGCCAGATCGGCCAGCAGCGGCACACCGGTAAAATCCTGCAGTACCACCCGCGCCACCACAAACGGAATCTCATCTGTGCGCGACGCATTGGCGCCCCAGTTGGCCAGTTGTTTGACGTGCGCCTCGGTCACTTTTTTTCCGTCGCAATTGCGCAGGACCGATTCCAGCACAATGCGGATCGATACCGGCAAACGACTAATGCGGCCAATGCCGGCGCTTTCCAGAGCGGGCAGGCTGTAGTACTGCAGCTGGCGGCCATCTGCCGTCTTGAGTGTTTTGAGTGAATGATAAAGGTCGTGCGACATCATGAACTCCTTGGGGTGGCGGCAAGCGCTGGCGCAGGTATGAGTGCGACCGCATTGGCGGATGCTGGTTCGCGCCAGGTTGCAATGGCTACTCATCATCTTTGCCGATGCTCGCCAAAAACCCAAGGGCGGATTGGGTAACGGGCCGCCATTATTGGTCAGCCCGTCTGCTTGCATGTGAAGTACACCGTCGTTCAGTATTGTCCGGGGTCGATGGCAGTTTCGCTGTGGATGCCGGCCAGGCGAGCGGCCCATTCATCCAGCCAGCGACGGCGTTGGTCTTCATCGACGCGCGCTGCGCTGTAGTGGATTTCCGGTCGTAGCACTTCCATGCCGGTGAACTGCAGCATGCCGCGATGAATGGGGCGCAGGATGCCGTTCATATCGCCATTCAAACCCCCGGCGATGTAGTTGTCTTGCGGCCCGCCCGTAGTGAGCGACAGCAACGCCCGCTTGCCGCGCAGCAGGCCGGTTTCATAAACATGGCCATAACTCATAAATGCGACCCATGGCAAAAACCCGATCCACCCAGCCCTTGAGGATGGCGGGCAAGCCAAACCACCATAATGGGAACTGCCAGATCATCAGATCGCACCACAATATCTTCTGGATTTCTGCCTCCAGCTCGGGAGCGAAGCCGTCCTGTTCGGTGGCATAAACTTCTTCCGCTTGCGGCTTCAGGAACGCCGGGTTCTTCACGGTCTTGAAGTTGCGGCGATCAGAAACCGGATCGAACTGCATGGCGTAAAGATCGCTCACCCGGACTTCGTGCCCGGCGGCGAGCAGCGCCTGTACCGTTATGTCGCGCAGGGCGCCGTTAAAGCTGTTGGGTTCAGGGTGGGCGTAGACCAGTAATACTTTCATGATGGGTTCTCCTGTTGGCGAGCACCGCTTCAGCGCGCACCGCCATCAACGTCAATCAGCGCATTGGTGGTAAAGCCGTTGCCGATCACAAATTCAATGGCATCGACCACTTCATCAGAATGACCCGTGCGCCCAACCAGGAGGTTTTTTGCAATATCGGCAAACAACCCGGCTTTGGCATCGGCGGGTAAATCGTCGTAGGCCGGGGTGTCGATCAGCCCCGGCGAAATGACGTTGACGCGCAGCGGTGCCAGCTCATGCGACAGCGTTTGCGCCATCTGGGTGATTGCGCCATTAACCGCCGCCAACCCAGCCGTATTGGCAATGGCCGTGCGCGATGCGGCGCCACTTAGCAGGGTGATGGAGCCATCTTTGCGTAGCGTAGGCAGGGCGGCGCGAATCGAGCGCCAGTAACCGACGGCCTTTTGCTCAAATGCCTTCAGCAATGCGGCGCCATCGATATCGCGGATCGAACCCCAAGCGGCGCTGCTGGAGGCCGTTACCACCAGGTGATCGATATGACCCACTCGGGCAAACAGGTTTTGCAGCGATTCTTCGCTGGAAAAGTCCACGGTATAGGCACTGGCGATGCCTTTGATGGTGGCCAGTGCCGCATCAAGCTTGGCTTGCGAGCGCCCGGCAATGATGACTTCTGCGCCAGCCAGAGCCAGCCGTTGCGCAGTGGCCAGACCCATGCCGGTGTTGCCGCCAATAATCAGAACGCGTTGTTGCTGCAGGTTTTTCATGATGTGCTCCACGATTCGGGTTGTTGAAAACGTGAAGCCAGCTTAAGTTTTGCTGAGTTATTCGTGAAATGGATTATCCTTATTAAAGGTATTTAACCGTTGAATAGTCATGAATCTGAACCGGCTCGATTTGAATCTACTGAAGTCGCTGGACGTACTACTGGCCGAGCGCAACGTAACCCGCGCTGCGGCGCGGCTGAATCTGTCGCAGCCAGCGGTGTCCAGCCAGCTCAAGCAGTTGCGTGCCTTGTTTGATGATCCGCTGCTGATTCCGGGTGGCGCGCGCGGCATGCTACCAACGCCACGAGCGCAGGCGCTGCAAGAACCGTTGCGTGACTATCTGGCGCAGTTGCTGGCGCTGGTGGCGGAACAGCAGGGGTTTGATCCACTCAGCGCCCAGCGCACCTGGCGGATCAGCGCGTCGGATGCCATGCACTCAGTAGTGGTGCCGGGTTTGTTGCGCCGTTTGCGCGAGCGAGCGCCGGGCTGTCAGTTGTCTTTGTTGCAGCCGCCGCTGGCGGCTTTGCCGGAATTGACGAGTACCGGTGAAATCGATCTGGTTATCGCCTCGCATCCATCCATGCCGGAACAACTCAAAACCCGCGAGCTGTACCGGGAAAACTATGTCTGCGTATTGCGCCTGGATCACCCGGCTGCGCGTGAACCACTTGACCTGGATCGGTTCTGCAGTATGTTTCACTTGCTGACATCGCCGGTGGGCGGAGGCTTCTACGGCATTGTCGACGAGACGCTCGCGGCGCTAGGGCGCTCGCGCACGGTGCTGGTGTCCGTGCCCAGCTTTTTGTTGGTTCCGTCATTGGTGGCCGCGAGTGATTTGATCGCCACTGTGCCTGCACATATGGCAGCGACCTGGCAGGGGCGCGTGGCCATATTGGCGCCGCCCTGCGAAGTGCCCCGGTTTTCGATGGAGATGGGCTGGCACCCGCGGAATCAGGCCGACCCGGGTCTGCGTTGGTTGCGTGAGCAAATCATGGAAGTGATGGCGCAAGAGCTGCATTGAGTTTTGCGGCAGAGCGCCGTCATCACTTGTCGAGCTAGTGGGGACTGATCCAGCCTGCAATATCTTGCACAACTTTGGCTTCAATGCCGTTGAAACCGTGGTGCGCCAGCGCCTCGCAGGCATCGCCCTTATCCTGGCCGCCAGTTTCCATAATCAACATTTTGCGCGGCGAGTTGACGAGCTTGTCCATGAAGCCGGGCAAAGCGCTGGCCGGGCAATGCATGCAGCCGTCTTGCTGGTGATGCACAACCAGCACCGGAATGCGCAGACTGGTCAGGTCCATGGCCGGAACGGCTGTGCTGCGATCATCGGTCAGAATGGTTGAGGTGAGTACGATGCCGTCCGGCCCGCCACTGCCAGCCAGGCGAATGGCCACGGCGGCGACCGATTGCGTGCCTCTGCTGGTGGCGATCAGCCAGACCGAGGCCTGGGTGTGTTCGCGTATCCATGCAATCACTGCCGCGCTGTCAGTGGCGTGCTCGGCGCTTTGCCGGAAACCGTTCAGATAGGGCGGGTTTTGTCGGTCACTCGGGGCGTCAATCACGGCTACTGCAAATCCCGAGCTCGCAAATTGCTGGCGAGTACGCACCAGAAAATTATTGTTGCCTGAGCCAAGGTGTCCGCTGGTGTCTATGCGCAGACCGCCATTACCTCCGGCATAGAGCACAACCACGGCCTTGGGTGATGGCGGTTCGATATACAAGAAGCGCTGGGTCACGTCGGGGCGGGTTTTTACGTCAATCACTTGCTCGGGATAATCGGCATGGGCGACAGAGCTCTGGCATAACCCGCCAACCAGAACGATGGCTTTGATGGCCTGCAGGAGCAAAGCCCGACTAACTTTACCCATCGCATTTTTCCTTATGATTTGTGGCGGTTACCGGGTTCGGGCAGGTTCAGCCTGCGCTTTCCAGCCACTGGCAAAATGCCCCAATCGCCGGATCATCCATTAATAATCGCGGCACCACCCAGTAGTAGTCACGCACGGGAACCACAGGCGCTGGCAGGGCGATGACCAGACCGCCGCGATCCAGTTCACCTTGCATCATTGGCAGCGGCCCGAGCGTGACGCCAAGCCCGTCCATGGCTGCCTGCAAGGTGAAGTGGAAGTGGTCAAACTGCAGTGTGGCGGCTGGTTTTAGGTCGGGCACGCCAGCCAGGGTCAGCCAGCGCTGCCACGCCGTAGGGCGAGTATCGGCATACAGCAGCGTGTGCCGAGCCAGGTCGGCCGGTTTATCCAGTGCAATACGTTGCAGTAGCTCCGGGCTGCACAACAAAACTTCGCGCTCTTCCAGAAAAGGCTTGGCAACATGGCCGGGCCAGTCGCCCGGGCCACGGCGAATGGCGAGATCAAATGGCGTATCAATCCGGCTGATGTCGCGGTCTGACGTCATGATGCGCAGATCAATATCCGGGTGCTGCGTACGAAAACCGGCCAGTCGCGGCAGTAGCCAATGCAACGCCAAAGTGGGTGTGGAGTTGATCACCAGGCGGCGCTGACGATCTGGCTGCAGTAGTTGCGCCGTGGCGCTCGAGATCAAATCCAGCCCGTCTTGCACCTGCACCAGATAACGCCAGCCGGCGTCGGTCAGCTTGACCCGACCACCGGCGCGTTCAAACAGTTTGACGTTAAGCCATTCTTCTAACTGCTTGATCTGCTTACTCACAGCGCCATGCGTCACGAAAAGTTCGTGTGCGGCGGCAGAAAAGCTCTCCAGACGAGCGGCAGACTCGAATGCGCGCAATGCGTTCAGTGGTGGAAGTGACTGGCTCATTCTGTGAGTATACCTCACAGCTACTGTAGCAATTACTCGTTTGAAGACGCTGTGTAATCCGCGTATTCTGCGCTACAGAAAGGCAGGTCGTTGTGGTCGGCAAGTGCTGCCACAGGCCCGTTTCACCCCGTCAGGAACGATCAATCAGGTCGGTTTTGTTTTACAGCTTCCATACAGGACAATTCTCATGCTTGAAGCCTATCGCCAGCACGTCGCAGAACGCGCCGCTCTCGGCATTCCTCCGCTGCCTCTGACCGCCCAGCAAACTGCTGATCTGGTCGCATTGCTGCAAAACCCGCCCGCCGGCGAAGAGGCATTCCTGCTTGATCTGATCACCCATCGCGTACCGCCTGGCGTGGACGATGCCGCCAAGGTCAAAGCGGCGTTCCTCGCTGCCGTTGCGCAAGGCAAAGATACCTGTACGCTGATCTCCCGCGCCAAAGCGGTTGAGTTGCTGGGCACCATGCTGGGTGGCTTCAATATCAAGCCGATGATTGATCTGCTGGGCGATGCCGAAGTCGGCGCCGTGGCCGCTGCCGGCCTGAAGAAAACCCTGTTGATGTTTGATTACTTCCATGACGTCAAGGAGTTGTCTGACGCGGGCAATGCCAACGCCAAAGAAGTGATCCAGAGCTGGGCCGATGCTGAATGGTTCACCAGCCGTCCGGAAGTACCGCAATCCGTAACACTGACCGTATTCAAGGTGACTGGCGAAACCAATACCGATGACCTGTCGCCCGCGCCGGATGCCTGGTCGCGCCCGGACATCCCATTGCATGCATTGGCCATGCTCAAAAACGCTCGTCCTGGCATTACGCCGGAAGAAGACGGCAAGCGCGGCCCAATCCAGTTCATTCAGGATCTGGCCAAAAAAGGCAATCTGATTGCCTACGTTGGCGATGTGGTCGGCACCGGCTCCAGCCGCAAGTCCGCAACCAACTCCGTGCTGTGGTGGACTGGCGATGACATCCCGTTCGTGCCGAACAAGCGTTTTGGCGGCTACTGCCTCGGCGGCAAGATCGCTCCGATCTTCTTCAACACGCAAGAAGACTCCGGCGCGCTGCCAATTGAAGTGGACGTATCCAGTCTGAACATGGGCGACGTGATTGAATTGCGCCCGTACGAAGGCAAAGTATTGAAGAACGGCGAAGTCGTGACCGAGTTCGCTCTCAAGTCTGATGTGCTGTTTGATGAAGTGCGTGCCGGTGGTCGTATCAACCTGATTATTGGCCGTGGCCTGACTGCCAAGGCGCGTGAATCGCTGGGCTTGCCCGCATCCACACTGTTCCGCCTGCCGACCGCTCCAGTCGTTTCGACCAAGGGTTTCACCCAGGCACAGAAAATGGTTGGCCGCGCAGTTGGCCTGCCGGAAGGTCAGGGCGTGCGTCCGGGCACCTACTGCGAACCACGCATGACTTCGGTTGGCTCGCAAGATACCACCGGCCCGATGACTCGCGACGAACTGAAAGACCTGGCTTGCCTGGGTTTCTCGGCTGATCTGGTCATGCAATCGTTCTGCCACACTGCGGCCTATCCGAAGCCAGTGGACGTCAAAACCCACCACGAACTGCCAGAATTTATCCGCAACCGTGGCGGCGTGTCGCTGCAACCTGGCGATGGCGTGATCCACTCCTGGCTGAACCGTATGCTGCTGCCCGATACCGTTGGTACCGGCGGCGACAGCCACACCCGTTTCCCGATCGGTATTTCGTTCCCGGCTGGCTCTGGCTTGGTCGCGTTCGGTGCTGCCACCGGCGTAATGCCGCTGGACATGCCGGAATCCGTGCTGGTGCGCTTCAAGGGCGAACTGCAGCCTGGCATCACCCTGCGTGATCTGGTTAACGCCATTCCGCTGTACGCCATCAAGGCAGGTTTGCTGACCGTCGCCAAGGCTGGCAAGAAGAACATTTTCTCCGGTCGCATTCTGGAAATCGAAGGCCTGCCTAACCTGAAGGTTGAGCAAGCATTTGAACTGACTGATGCTTCGGCCGAGCGTTCGGCCGCCGGTTGTTCGGTGCGTCTGGATAAAGCCCCGATCATCGAATATCTCAATTCGAACATCGTGCTGTTGAAGTCCATGATCACCAACGGTTACGGCGATGCCAAGACCATCGCTCGTCGCGTGAAGGCCATGGAAGCTTGGTTGGCCAACCCGAACCTGATTGAACCGGATGCCGACGCAGAATACGCTGCCGTGATCGAGATTGATCTGGCTGACGTGAAAGAGCCGATCCTGGCTTGCCCGAACGATCCGGATGACGTGAAAGTGTTGAGCGAAGTTGCTGGCACCAAGATCGACGAAGTGTTCATCGGCTCATGCATGACCAACATCGGCCACTTCCGTGCCGCAGGCAAATTGCTGGAAGGCAAGCGCGATATCCCGGTCAAACTGTGGATTGCACCGCCGACCAAGATGGATGCACAGCAACTGACCGAAGAAGGCTACTACGGCACCTTTGGCACTGCTGGCGCTCGTACCGAAATGCCAGGTTGCTCATTGTGCATGGGTAACCAGGCGCAAGTACGTGAAGGCGCGACCGTGGTTTCGACTTCCACGCGTAACTTCCCGAACCGTCTGGGCAAGAACACCAACGTGTTCCTGAGCTCCGCCGAACTGGCCGCAATTGCTTCGCGCCTGGGTCGTATTCCGACAGTTGAGGAATATATGACCGATGTAGGCGTGCTGGCTTCCAAGAGCAAGGAAGTGTATCGCTACCTCAACTTTAATGAGATCGATACCTACCAGGCGCAAGCGGATAAAGCGACCGTCTGATTCCGGATGGAGATGCGGTAATAAAAAAGCCGACTGTGATCAGTCGGCTTTTTTCATTCCCTTTGCCTGCAAGGCACTGAAGATCAGCGGCCCTTTGTTGCTGGTGCAACGACAATACCCTTGGCAATTACCTCACGTTCGGATTGCTCGATCTCCAGCGACTTCATGAACTGGCGCATGGAATCCACCGTGACCACATCAATCAGGCCAGCAGCCCGCCGATTGCCGGGTTGCCCATCGAACACAACATTGGCCTTGAACATTCGCCCACCCAGGCGCTTGAACATGCCGATCTTAAGCGTGCTGGGCTGATACCCATTAGCCTTGAGCCAGGCTTGAGCACGCTCACGGCCATTGATGACCTTGCCGCCCTGTGCTTCAGCCAGCACTTCCAGCACCCATTGGTTTGAATTCTGGTGCAGCGTTGAAAACGGGTAGGCGACAACGCTATAGCTGGTCGAATGCATCTGCTCCAGCGCAACGGGACTGTGCAACAAGCCCCACAGTGCCTCCTGGGTTTTTGCATCAGGGATCATGATCAAGGAATCAAACGAGAACATGTCATCCATGAAGAAATTACCCAAACCTTCATGCCACAACTCTGACGTGGCCGAGCCACACTCATTGAGCAAATGGGTCATGCGCCAAGGCTGTCCCGGTGCTTCACGTGAGATGAACCCGAGGTGCGAATAACGCAGGCCGTACTCGGAAAGGTCCGAGCCAATGCGTGCAATCAAGGCCACTTTGGGTTGCAGCTCATCAAGAGCCCGGGAGGCCTGCAAGCCCGCTTCCAGGGCGTTGCGGACAACGGTGCCGTCAATGGGTGCGTCGCTGCAGGTCTGACCCGCCCACGCCGTACTGGATATACCAAGCACCATTGCACAAATCAGTGCGCAAATGCGGGGGAATTTGCGATTCGCCATCTTTAGTGACCTGCCGCGGCAGCGGGGGCGCTCGCATCGCTAACGCGGCTGTGTTCCAGCAAGGATTGGCCGGCGGCGTTGGGTACAAAAGCCAGAATCTGACCGGAATAGATCAAGGAATAACCGGTAGCCTCAGAAACTGCGGTCACGGTCTGGCCAACCGCAACCCCCAGTTTTTTGACGACGTCGGCAGAGACAGCCACGGTTGCTTTGCTGCCATCGGCAACTTTCTGCACCGATACTTCAATCACGTCGCCCGTGCCGATAACCAGACCGGCAACGATCATGGCACTGCCTCCGCCCGCAGCTGCTGAAGCTTCAAATGGATGTCCGGTTACAGATAGCACAGGCGCATAAGCGACCGACATGGCACCAGAGCCGATTACGGTAGAAGCAGCGTCGGCACTGAAAGCGGGAGCAGCTTGAATGGTGAAGGCGGCAGACAGAACCAAGGCGGACAACGAAATATGTTTTTTCATGATTGAAATACTCCCTGCGTTGCGAGAAACGCATCGTCGGGGAGTTTTCACGGGATACCAAGGTAAATGCGGTGAATAGACGAATCGTATTTGCCATTAGCCGCGCATCGCATTTCATGTTTGCTTTACGTGAAAGTTGGTTGAATCAATTTTGCGACGCGGGTACATTCCGGCTTCCGGCGCTGGCCGGCCTTTTTATCGGGTCCGTCCTTTACGTGGACGACCACCTGGAGATTTTCTGAATGACTCAAAATACCGCGCATCCCATCGTGGTGGCTGCGCTATACAAGTTCGTCACGCTGACTGATTACGTTGAACTGCGTGAGCCGCTGCAGCAATGCATGAAAGACCTGGGCGTGAAGGGCACGCTGTTGCTGGCCCAAGAGGGCATCAATGGCACCGTGTCCGGCACGCGTGAGGCGATTGATGGCTTGCTGAACTGGCTCAAGAACGACCCGCGCATGCTCGATATCGATCACAAAGAATCGTATTGCGACGAGCAGCCTTTCTATCGCACCAAGGTCAAACTCAAAAAAGAGATTGTCACCTTGGGCGTGCCCGGCGTGGACCCCAACAAAAAAGTTGGCACTTACGTTGAGCCGCAAGACTGGAATGCGCTGATTGCGGACCCGGAAGTGCTGGTGATCGATACCCGCAACGATTATGAAGTGGCGATTGGTACTTTCGAGCGCGCCGTTGACCCGCAAACCACCAGCTTCAGCGAGTTTCCCGAGTACATCAAAGAACATTTCGACCCGGCCAAACACAAGAAAGTCGCCATGTTCTGCACCGGCGGCATTCGTTGCGAGAAGGCTTCCAGTTATATGTTGGGCGAAGGTTTTGAAGAGGTCTTCCACCTGAAAGGCGGGATTCTGAAATACCTGGAAACCGTGCCGCAGGAAGAGTCACGCTGGAAGGGCGACTGTTTTGTGTTCGATAACCGCGTCACCGTGCGTCACGATTTGAGCGAAGGCGATTTTGAGTTATGCCACGCTTGCCGCGAGCCGGTGTCGGTAGAAGAACGCAAATCGCCACATTATGTGCCCGGCATTAGCTGCCCGCATTGCTGGAACAGTCTCAGCGAGAAAACCCGCGCCGGTGCGCGTGAGCGGCAAAAGCAGATTGAACTGGCCAAGGCCCGCAATCAGCCCAGTCCGCTGGGTCGCAATATGCGCGAGCAGGAAGACTGACAGCCATTGCACTGAATGCATGCAAAAAATAGCCCGCATCAATGTGCGGGCTATTTTTTTGCTGGTGCCAACACAACCATCAAGTTGGCACACAGTCATATGGCCTGCGGCCCGACTTAATTCGGACCACGCACCCGCAGTGTCAAACCCTTGAGAAAGTTGCGCAGCAACTGATCGCCACAGGCGCGGTAGTTTTTCTGACCCTCTTTGCGAAACAGTGCGCTCAATTCTGGCTTGGATACCTCGAATCCCGATGCCGCCAGAATGGTGTGCATGTCGTCTTCTTTCAGCTCAAAAGCCACACGCAGTTTTTTCAGAACTGTGTTGTTGGTGACTGGCCAGACGGTAGGCTGCGGCGCGCGGGTGTCGTCTTTGCCACGCTTGAAAATCACCAGACCATTCAGGAAGTGCGCCATGGTTTTGTCGTCGCACTCCGCGTAGCCTTCTTCTTCATCTTTCTTCAGCCATGCGGCTACATCTTCTTTTTGTGCCTCAAAGTCGGCCAGCTTGAGGATGTCGACAATGCGCTTGTCGCTCAGATCCAGCATGTAGCGCACGCTGCGCATTACGTCGTTATTGATCATGGTGTGTTCCTGTGTCGTTCTTGCCCGGCAAGGCATTGCGCGGCGTTGCCGGGAAAGGCCGTGACAAAACAAATAGATATATCCGTTCTGATCACGACCAAAGAATAGGGTGCTGCGGACTGTTTTGCCCTGGAAAACCGGGCGCGCAATGTGCAACTCAATAGAGCATTGTACAGTGCGGCGTCAGGCATTGCTTTTCTGACTGGAAATTGGGCCAACCGACCTGCAGTCAGCCTGCACTCTGAAGACTGAAAACGGCCACGCCAACCCCTGTTTTCGCAGGCGCGCAGACTCACTTCTGTTATCAAATTCCTGATTTTTAGAAGCTTTCCAATCCCATGACACTTGCGTAAAGCCCCCGTTGCGGGCAGAATTCGGCCTCTCGTGGCTCGGGGTTTTGCGCTCCGAATTTGATTAATGCTTGATGGCTTGCCCACCCATCCGCTGCGCACTTTGCGTCAGCAAAGTGGCAAGACGTCTTAGACCTTCTAGCCCAGGGGGTGTGGGATACTATGAATATTCTGGCTACGGCTGCGTCCATGCAGCTGGACATGTCCACCCAGTTGCCGATTTCGGCATACTTCGACGAAGCCCTGTATCAGCGTGAACTTGAACTCCTGTTCGAGCATGGCCCCAAATATATTGGTCATGAACTGATGGTGCCAGAGGTCGGTGATTACCACGTACTTGAAGCCACCAACGGCGCTCGCTACCTGAAACGTTCCGCCTCTGGCGTCAAAGCGCTTTCCAACGTCTGCCGGCATCGCCAGGCTTTGATGCTGGAAGGGCGCGGCAATGGCTCACACACCGTTTGCCCATTGCATCGCTGGACGTACAACAATGACGGTCATTTGCTCGGCGCACCGCATTTTGACGACAACCCGTGCCTGCATCTGCCAGAAACCCAACTGCAGAACTGGAACGGGTTGTTGTTTGAGAAAAATGGTCGCGACATCGAAGGTGACCTCAAAAATCTCGGCGTAGCCAAAGATCTCGATTTCTCCAACTACGTCTTTCATAGCGTTAGCGTGGATGAATACGAAGGCAACTGGAAAACCTTTATTGAGGTTTATCTGGAGGACTATCACGTCGAGCCATTCCACCCAGGCTTGGGCAAGTTTGTGACTTGCGACGATCTGAAGTGGGAGTTCGCCGACTGGTATTCGGTGCAGACGGTGGGCGTACACAACGCGCTTTCCAAGCCTGGTTCAAAGACCTATGAGCACTGGCACAAGCAGGTGCTTGAGTACAATCGCGGCGAGCAGCCGCCTTATGGCGCGATCTGGCTGACTTACTATCCCAACGTTATGGTGGAGTGGTATCCGCATACGCTGGTGATTTCCACACTGATTCCGACCGGGCCGCGCAGTTACAAAAACGTGGTCGAATTCTATTACCCGGAAGACATCGCTTATTTTGAGCCGGAATTCATCGCTGCCGAACAAGCGGCTTATATGGAAACCGCGGTAGAAGATGGCGAAATCATCCGACGCATGGAATTGGGTCGCGAGGCGCTACACGCGGCTGGCCGCAATGAAGTAGGGCCGTACCAGTCGCCGATGGAAGACGGCATGCAGCACTTTCACCAGTTTTTGCGGCGCGAACTACGTCTTTAACAGATGGCGGCCTACGTGCCCTGTAACATCAAAAACCCGCCTGCTGGCGGGTTTTTTTGTGGGAAGCCGCCCTCAGCGAAGACCGACAGCCCGGTAGTGCCCGACTGACGTCAATCCGCTTGCCTGACCGACATAGGCGCAAATCAGTCTTGGGTAGAGTGAAGGCATGACCTTCAGGGCCATATTCATGCTTAACCACTACAGGAGACTGTCATGAAAAAGGCACTCATCACACTTTGTACTGTTGCCACTACGCTTGTTGCCGGTTCGGCACTGGCATCTGCAGGTGCCACGGGTGAACGCGGGTATCGCAACGGGCTTTATAATAATACCCCACGGCTGAACACTTGGGACACCAGTCAGTCGGCGATGACACCGTACAACAAAGACAACAGCGATGACGTGATCATCCGCCAGGATCAATCCACCACACAGCCCCAGGTGGACGACGCTCAAAGCACCACACAGGCGCCTGCAAGCGTCAATTAGCCCGGCAGGTCCATTCGCCGATATGGCGACCTGAAAAGGCCCGCACCCAGACAACAAATCCGGGTGCGGGCCTTTTTGTTAACCATCCCAAATGGCGCTGACTGACTTTTTGGTCTTGTGTTGTGGTGTAAATACTTACGAATCAATAACGGATGGTGGTGAATTTTCTGAATGTTCCGGCAAATCAGGCGAATTTCAGTAAGAAATTCCCGGGTTTAGCCACAGTTTTCCGGCGTTTTTGATGAATCTTACGTTAAAGCAACTTTTTCTACATGTTAATGAGTATAATTCTTATTACCAATAAGAAAACGCTTTAGTGCTTGCCACCGCAGGTTGACGCGGTGGCAGATTTTTATCTGCCCGGAATTCAAATGAAAAAATGACCCCGATGGCCCTGGCAATCGCCATGGCTTGCTCCTTGCCGCTGGCCTATGCCGCCGAGCCCCCTCCCGTTGCCGCCTCCACACCATCCGCCGCAAATTCGCAAATTACCGATCTGGGCACCGTAACTGTTACTGCGAGTGCCGATGCATCCAAAGACGGTCTGCAGCCAGCCTATGCGGGCGGCCAGGTGGCGAAGGGCGGTCGCGCCGGCATTTTGGGCACCAAAAACAATATGGATACCCCGTTCAGCATCACCAGCTACACCAACGATTTGATCCAGGATCAGCAAGCCCATGGTGTGGGTGACGTATTGCAGAATGATTCCGGCGTGCGTGTAGCCAAGGGTTTCGGCAATTTTCAGGAATCGTACTTCATTCGCGGCTTTGTGCTGAGCTCGGACGATGTTGCCTACAACGGCTTGTATAGCTTGCTGCCACGCCAGTACATTGCAACCGAACTGTTCGAGCGCGTCGAAGTACTACAAGGTGCGACTGGCTTCTTGATGGGCGCGGCGCCTAACGGCGGCGGTATCGGTGGTTCGATCAATCTTGTGCCCAAGCGCGCCACCAACGAAGACCTGAACCGCGTCACCGTCGGAGTGGATAGCGGTGGCAGCGGCAACGCATCTGCCGACGTATCGCGCCGGTTTGGTCCGGACAAGAGTTTTGGCCTGCGTATGAATGCGGGTTATCGCGATGGCGGCACTGGTGTGGATGATGAAAAATCGCAGACCAGCGTGGGTTCGGTGGGACTGGACTGGCGCGGCGAAAACGCCCGCGTCTCGGCCGATATTGGCGCGCAAGACAACCGCCTCAATGCAACGCGCCCGGAAGTCACGCTCGGCGCAGGCGTAACACGCGTTCCAGATGCACCCGATGCCAGCAAAAACTTTGCGCAACCATGGTCGTATTCCAACGAACGCGATGTGTTTGGCACGCTGCGCGCTGAATATGACTTCACCCAGGACATCACAGGTTGGGCGGCCTACGGCTTGCGTCGCAGTCATGAATCCAACTCGCTGGCCAACCTGACGGTAACCAGTGACAACGGCGATGGCAATTTCTATCGCTTTGACAATACGCGTGACGACAAGGTGGATACCGGCGAAGTCGGCGTACGCGGCAAGCTGCAAACCGGCCCGGTTGGTCACGAGTGGGTCTTGGCGGGCGACTTCTTCGAACTGAAGAAGAGCAATGCTTATGCGATGGACTTCTTCAACACGTTTGATACCAACCTGTATCACCCGACGTCCTACGCCCAACCGGCGATTTCCGCCACAGCGTTTACTGGCAATGACCTGGATAACCCGGCCTTGAATGGCGTTATCCGCCTGACCAGCGTGGCGGTGGGCGATACGCTGTCGATGTTCGACAAGTCACTATTGCTGACGGTGGGTGCTCGCTACCAGCACTTTGACATTACCAACTACGCCTACGATACCGGCATCGCGAGCGCGGCCTACACCAAGGGTCGTACCAGTCCGGCGGTCGGCATTGTCTACAAGCCGGTGAAACAGGTTTCGGTTTACGCCAATTACATTGAAGGCCTGGCGCAGGGCGATACCGCGCCAGCCAACGTAACCAACCCTGGCGAAATGTTGGCCCCATATGTTTCCAGGCAAAAAGAAGTGGGCGTGAAGTATGACGGTGGCCGTCTGGGTGCGGGTCTGGCGCTGTTTAGTACCGACAAACCACGCGGCGTTGTGGATTCAGACAATCATTTCTCTGATTCCGGCGAAGACCAGCATCGTGGGGCGGAGCTGAATTTCTTTGGTCTGGCCGCACCCGGCCTGCGCGTATTGGGCGGCGTAACCTGGCTGGACGCCACACAGAAGAACACGGGCTCTGATTTGACCAATGGCAACCGCGTGATCGGTGTGCCGCGCTTTCAGGGCAACCTGGGCATGGAATGGGAAGTCCAGCAACTGGAAGGTCTGGCCCTGAATGCCCGCGTGGTTTACACCGGGTCCAGCTATGCCGATGATCTGAACACGCTGGAAGTGCCAAGCTGGACACGGCTGGACTTGGGCGTACGCTACCTGGTGGACATCAATAACCGTCCGGTCACGCTACGCGCCCGTGTTGATAACGTGTTTAACCGCGACTACTGGTCTTCTGTTGGCGGTTACCCTGGTTATGGCTACTTGACGGTCGGGATGCCACGCACGTTCTCAGTGAGCGCCAGCGTGGACTTCTAATTCTGGCTCTTGCGCATCCTTTGAAATAAAAACGACCCGGCAAATCGCGGGTCGTTTTTATTTGACCATGCCATTCGTCCATCAACCGGATTGCATGGGAACGACGTAGGCAAAGCGCAAAGCGCCTACAATCCAATGTTTGCTGCGGTTGCTTGTTATTTGCATCCGCGGCCTCATTATTGGCAAGTCCAGACAAGTGCCCAACTCATGAATCCCTCCGACTCAACGCCCGCCCGCCGCAACGACCTGCAAACGCTGCGCACCTTGCTGCCTTATCTGTGGCAGTACAAAAACCGCGTAATCCTGGCCATGGTACTGCTGATTGCGGCCAAGGTCGCCAACGTTGGCGTGCCATTGGTGCTCAAAGGCATTGTCGATCATCTGGATGGCAACAAAGGTGTGGTGGTATTGCCGCTGGCACTGGTTGCCGGGTATGGTTTGCTGCGACTGTGTGCGTCGGTATTTGGGGAAATGCGCGACGCCGTGTTTGCCAAAGTGACGCAAGGCGCAATTCGTCGCGTAGCGCTGCAAGTGTTTGATCATTTACACGCTTTGTCTTTGCGCTTTCATCTGGAGCGGCAAACCGGCGGGATGAGTCGAGATATTGATCGCGGCTCTAAAGGCATTGCGTTTCTACTTAATTTTACGCTGTTCAATATCCTGCCAACGCTGGTGGAAATCGTTCTGGTCGCCGGTATTTTGCTGAAGAAATACGACTGGTATTTCGCCGCCATTACCTTTGGCACGATTGTTATCTACATCAGCTTTACGCTGGGCATTACCGAATGGCGCATGGTGTTTCGCCGCACCATGAACAATATGGATTCGGAAGCCAGCACCCGCGCCGTGGACAGCTTGCTTAACTACGAGACGGTTAAATATTTTGGGAATGAGCGCTGGGAATCTGAGCGCTATGACAAAAGTCTGGTGAAATGGGAAGAAGCCTCGGTCAAAAACCAGGTTTCGTTGTCATTCCTGAATGCCGGGCAGGCAGGGATTATTGCACTGGGCGTCACGGCGCTGGTTGGACTGGCCGCGCAAGAAGTCGTCGACGGCAAAATGACCTTGGGCGATCTGGTGCTGGTGAACGCTTTTTTGCTGCAGTTGTATGCACCGCTTAACTTTCTGGGTTTTGTTTACCGCGAAATCAAGAACTCGCTGGCTGACATGGAAAAAATGTTCAAGCTCTTGGGTCAGAACGCGGAAATCAAAGACCAGCACGACGCTGTGCCGCTCATTACCCAGCGCGCAGATATCCGCTTTGAAGCTGTCGATTTCGGCTATGAAAGCAATCGGCAGATTTTGCACTCCGTGAGCTTTGCCGTGCCTGCGGGCCATACGGTGGCGGTAGTAGGCAGTTCGGGCGCGGGCAAATCGACCTTGTCGCGTTTGCTTTACCGGTTCTACGACGTGAACGCGGGCAAGATCACCATCAATGGCCAGGATTTGCGCGGAATCACCCAGGCTTCGCTACGCCAGCATATCGGCATCGTGCCGCAGGATACGGTGCTGTTTAACGACAGCATTTACTACAACATCGCCTACGGTCGACCGGAAGCCAGCCGCGAGGAAGTGATCGACGCCGCCCGGTCAGCGCACATTTACGATTTCGTCATGGGCTTGCCGGACGGCTTTGATACCAAAGTGGGCGAGCGCGGCCTGAAGTTGTCCGGCGGCGAGAAACAGCGCGTAGCCATCGCTCGCACCATTCTCAAGAACCCGCCCATTCTGATTTTTGACGAAGCCACCTCGGCGCTGGACTCCAGAACCGAACGCGGCATTCAGGCTGAATTGAAAGAAATTTCCGCCAACCGCACCACTTTGGTGATTGCTCACCGCTTGTCCACCATCGCCGATGCTGACGAGATTCTGGTAATGGAAGGCGGACGCATTATCGAGCGCGGCAATCATCGCAGCCTGCTGACCGCCAACGGTGCCTACGCGCGGCTGTGGGCCATACAGCAACACGAGGCAGAAAGCACCACTGGCGACAGCACGGTCGACGTGCACTAACCGTCGCAACGGGGTTTATTGCTCCGCCAGACGCAGCAACGCCTGTTTGGCGTGCTCGTCTGCTGGCGCGTACACCATCAAGCGGTCGCCATTTTTGGGCGCAGACCACCAGTTGGTCTGCTGTAAATCGATGGTTCCAACAAGTGGATTGCAAAAGCGCTTGATCTGGTTTTCGATGCCACGTACTTCGTAACGCTGCCATGCCTCGCGAAATTCGGGCGAAGCGGACAGAAACCGCTGCAGTTTTTGCTCCCACACCGGCTCATGCAAATGCTCGGCCATGGCGGCCCGGAACAATGCCACCATGCGCGGCAACGAATCCACGCTCTGCGCCAGACTGGCGCGCCATGCCGGGTTGGTAATGGCGAGATAAATGCAATTGCGGTCTTCCAGCGCAATCTGCTGCAGGTCTACGCCAACCAGGCGGCAGAATGACTGGTTAAAGCCAATGATGTCGAAGCGGGCGTTCTGGATAAGCGCGGGAATCGGGTCGAGTTGGTCCAGAATTAACTGGCTGGTGGCGGAAAGGGCTTCGCAATAGACAGCGGCAACAGTGTCCGCAGCAGGTTTGGCGATGCCAGCCAGGGCAAACAAGTGGCGTGTTTCCGCGTCGCTACATTGCAAGGCGACGGCAATCGCGCTCAATACCTTGGCGGACACGCGAATCGGTCGACCTTGCTCCAGCTTGGTGTACCAGGTAATGCCGATATCTGCCAGCATGGCGACGTCATCCCGCCGCAGGCCAGGCGTGCGGCGGCGACCGGTGCGAGGCAGGCCCAGACGAGTCGGATCAAGGCTTTCACGCCGAACGCGCAGAAAAGTGCCTAACGCGTGGGCGCTACTGCTTTCCGCAAACTCTTTACCGCTGGTTTCCTGATTCTGGCCGGTATTCGAACTGGTGGTCACGGCGCTTCTCCTTCATAGGCTGGCACATTTTATACCAGGCTAAACAGACGCTGGTACCAGTCTAAAAGTGTCAGCATACTCCCCTCCATTGCCTCCCGTTTGGCATATTTTATGTTTATTCATGGATAGGATTTGTCATGACAACGTCCGTTAATCATTCACGTCTGGGCAAGTTCGGGCTCTATGTGCTTCTGGCCGGGCAACTGTTGCCGCAGATCGATTTCTCTATCGTTAACGTCGCCCTGGATGCCATCGCACATTCACTGCATGCCACAGAAACCGAACTGGAATTATTGGTCGCGGTTTATGGTGTGGCGTTTGCGGTGTGCCTGGCGATGGGCGGACGTCTGGGCGACAATTTTGGCCGACTGAAGTTATTCAATTTTGGCGTGCTGTTGTTTGGTGTGGCTTCGTTGTTATGCGGATTGGCCACATCAATCTGGTTTTTGCTGGCCGCCCGCGCATTGCAAGGCATTGCGGCTGCGTTGCTGGTGCCGCAGATTCTGGCGACGATTCACGTCAGCCTGACCGGGCACGCCCATTCCCGCGCGCTGGGTTTCTACGGGGCGATTGGTGGGCTGGCCTTCATTGTCGGGCAAGTACTGGGCGGATTCCTGGTGTCGGCAGACATTGCGGGTACCGGCTGGCGTAGCGTGTTTCTGATCAATCTGCCGGTGTGTGCCGCCATCCTGGCTTGTTCTCGCCGTTGGGTGCCCGATACCCGTCGGGAGCATGCCGCGCATATCGACTGGCCCGGTACGTTACTGCTGACCGCCGTAGTGCTTTGCATCCTGCTGCCGATTTCGCTCGGACCATCCTTGCACTGGTCGTGGCCGTGCTTCGCCTTGCTGGCGGCAGCCGTGCCGTTGTTGCGAATGCTTTGGAATGCTGAATTGCGGCAAGAGCAGCGGGGTGCTTTTCCACTGTTGCCGCCGTCGCTGCTGCGTCTGCCCAGCGTGCGGTTTGGCTTGCTGATTGCCATTCTGTTTTTCTCTTGCTGGAGCGGTTTCATGTTTGTGGTGGCGCTGGCCCTGCAATCGGGCGCCGGCCTGTCGCCGGTGCATTCCGGCAACGCCTTTATCGTGTTGGGCGCTTCGTATTTCGCCGGTTCGTTACTGAGCACTCGCGTCGTGGCCAAACTGGGGCGTACTCCCACCTTGATTCTCGGTTGTCTGATCCAGATGAGTGGTTTGCTACTGGTTATGGCCACCTTTAA
Organism: Silvimonas sp.; assembly: GCF_031291215.1. Classification (NCBI taxonomy): domain Bacteria; kingdom Pseudomonadati; phylum Pseudomonadota; class Betaproteobacteria; order Neisseriales; family Chitinibacteraceae; genus Silvimonas; species Silvimonas sp. The sequence goes on along the minus strand of NZ_JARLJK010000063.1, from coordinate 65,116 downwards.
CCGGGTCTGGCCACACCCCGGCATTCTCAATCTTGCCCCCGCCACGTTACTGATGGGTTTTGGCCAGGCTTTTATCGTGAGCTGTTTCTTCCGGATTGGTCTGGCCGATGTGCCAGCGGAACAGGCAGGCGCGGGCAGCGCCATGCTGGCGACTTTGCAACAGGCGTCCTTTGGCTTGGGTTCGGCGCTGCTGGGCGCGGTGTTTGCGCAAACACTGCATTATTCCGGGCACTATCTGGACGCAACGCTGGCCGGACTGGGTGCGGAGTTTTGCCTGATGCTGATTTTGTTACTCAGCGCTGTAGCCAGGCATTACCGCAGTCGATATCTGCCGGTAGCAGTGTAGGCTGGCGTGAAGTAACCGATGTAAGTTGCTGTGTAGTTGTTCGTTTCATTTACATCAACCAGAGACCGGCCGGAATCCTCGAGAATCCGGCCGGTTTTTGCTTTGCGCCGGGTTGTTATTAAGTGGCGGCAGTTTATTTTTATTTTCCCCGACGATTACAACGTGGCCGCAGGTAGCGCTGTTGCTGTCTTGCGCTGTTTTCCAAGGGCTGGCGATATTGCACTGCAGAATTGACCTGCCTGATTTAACTGCATATAGATAAGAACACGCCCGGCGAAATGCTTTGTTGCTTGAAGCGTTTTTGCCGGCATTGGATGCGCTTGAAAATAAAAGCCATCTTTATAAAAAGACACTGGAAATCCGGTGTACGACACTGCGCACAAATGGGCAATCCGCACTTATGGCTTGCTGTCAGCACGCGACTGCATTGTCGGTATTGATGCCGCTTTTCCATGCCTTGTTCGCTCACGGGTTAACCCATTTGTGGAGTGATATCGGTATGAATACGCGTAGAACTGTTCTGAAATTAACCTTGGCCGCGCTGTTTGGGGGCATGTTGTCAGCGCAAGCGTGGGCTGATGCCAATAAACCGGTGATTGCCTTGTTGCCTGGCGTGGTTGATCCGTTTTATTTCACCATGCACCGCGGAGCCGAGAAGGCCGCTAAAGAAGAGGGCGTGGAGTTGCTGTTTCAGGTGCCCAAAGCCTGGAATACCACCGAGCAAGTACCGATCCTGAAGGCCTTTATCGCCAAAAAACCCGATGTATTGTTGATTTCCCCAGTCGATAAACAGCAGTTGATCCAGCCACTGAAAGAGGCAGTTGCTGCCGGCATCAAAGTGATTACTGTCGATACCTATATCGGTGACGGCAAATATCAAACAGGCAAAGGCGATGCCGACTTCCCCCTGTCTTATATTGCCTCGGACAACACCGAAGGCGGCCGCATCGCTGCGCGGGCGCTGGCCAAAGCCATTGGTGACAAAGGCGAGGTTTATTGCGAAGACAACAAGCCGGGCATTTCCAGTACCGACGCGCGGGTAGAGGGTTTTCTGGATGAAATGAAAAAGCACCCCAACATCAAGGTGCTGGATACCCAATACAACGAGGACGATGCCAATAAAGCCGCAGCGCATATTGCCGCCATTCTGGCGCGTAACCCCGATCTGGCCGGCGTATTTGGCGCCAATACTTTCTCAGGCAAAGGCGCCGCAGAGGGCGTGAAAAAAGCGGGCAAGCAAGGCAAGGTGAAAGTAGTGGTGTTTGATGCCGTGCCGGGTATTGATCAAGACATCAAGAGTGGTCTGGTAGATATTGCAATCGCCCAGAAGCCAGCAGAAATGGGTTATTTCGGCGTGAAATACGGCGCTGATGCGGCACGTGGCAAGAAGATTCCGGCCATCAAAGGCACCGGGTTTGTGGTGCTGGACAAGAGCAATATCGATGGCGAGGGCAAGCAGTACATCTATTCCAACTAAGCCACCGCCCGCTGTTCTTCTGACGCAATTTGCCTGGTGCCGGTGCGGCAAACCACGGCGGATTGCGTCAGATCACCCGACTCACCTCTGATGGAATCGGTAAATGGATGAATCCGGCAAGCGAATGGATAGGTTGGCCCTGATCACCAAGGTCTGGCCGTGGTTGTTCCTGGGGGCGTTGCTGGTGTTTTTTGAGATATGGGCGCAAATCGTGGCCAAGCGCTCGTTCTTGTTCAATGCCTACAATCTGCAGTCGATTTCTCTGGCCGCCAGTGCGCCGTTGTTGCTGGCCATTGGCCAGACTTTTGTCATCATCACAGCGGGCATCGATCTCTCCGTGGGTTTTGTAATGGGTTTGTCCGCGGTGTGCGTGGCGCAATTCACCTTGCTCGGTGGCGGTTCTGTGGCCTCGCTGGTGGGGGCGTCGGCACTGTCGATGCTGGTGTGTCTTATTCCTGGATATGTAAATGGTGTGCTGATTGCGCGGATGGGCGTGCCTGCATTTATTGGCACGCTCGGCATGTACGGCGTGGCGCGAGGCGCCGGGTTTCTGGCGGCAGGCAGCGGCATGACCGTTTCGGTTAACCATGCCGGCCTGGTCTGGCTCGGCACAGGTTGGGTGCCGGTGATCATCACCGTGGTATTGCTGTTGGTCATGCACTTTGTACTGTCCAGCACTCGGTTTGGCCAATACACCTATGCCATCGGCGGTAACTTGCAGTCGGCAGCGCGAGCGGGGATCAACGTCAAACGCCATCTCACCGTGGTGTACATGCTGGCTTCGCTGTTTGCGGCGATTGGCGGAATCATCTATACCGCCCGTTTTGCTGCCGGTGCCGCCAACGCGGGCGAGTCCATGCTGCTCGATTCGATTGCGGCGGTAGTCATTGGCGGAGCGAGCCTGTTTGGCGGCACAGGCAATGTCATCGGTACGTTGATTGGCGCGCTGATCATCGCGGTCATCCAGTTTGGGCTGATTTTTATCGATGTGAACGCGTTCTGGCAGTTTATCGCGGTGGGCGTGGTCATCATTCTTTCGGTGCTGATCGACCAGTACAAAGAGCGGCTGGGGAGGGAGGGTTGATGACGTTGGTACCGATTCTGGAAGTACGCGATATCTCCATCCGCTTTGGCGGTGTGCAGGCACTTAAAAACATCTCGCTGGCCTTGTTCCCAGGCGAAGTGCTGGCCTTGGCGGGCGACAATGGCGCTGGTAAATCAACACTGATCAAAATCATTTCAGGCGTTTACCGGGCGCAAGAAGGCGAGCTGTTTTTTGATGGCAAGCCGTTGTCGATGCAAGACCCGCAAGATGCGCGCAGCAAAGGTATCGAAACCATTTATCAGGACCTGGCGCTGGCCGACAACCTTGATGTGGGCGGCAATATTTTTCTGGGCCGCGAACCCATGCGGCGCAAGCTGGGCTTGCCGGTAATCGATCGCGAACGCATGCGCAAAGTGGCGCGCGAGGTGCTGGATCGACTGGATATCGTGATTCCAGATCGCAAACTGGCGGGGCCAGTGCAGATGCTGTCGGGTGGACAACGCCAGGCCATCGCCATCGGCCGCGCCATTTACTGGAACGCCCGCGTCTTGATCATGGACGAACCCACCGCCGCGCTGGGCGTGCCGGAGCAACGCAAAGTCATGGAGTTGATCCAGACACTTAAAGCGCAGGGCGTAGCGGTATTGCTGATCTCGCATAATCTGCACGACATTTTTGCCGTGGCTGACCGCATTTTTGTCTTGCGCCGGGGCGAGGCGGCGGGTGAGCGACTGACTCGCGATACCCACGGTGAAGAAATCGTGCGCTTGATGGTGGGAAGTGAATACGCGGCGCAAACCGTTTGACGGGTAATCGGCCATGTTGCGGGGCGGTTTGTCGTGAATCTCGTAATTGATCAACCTGGTATATCAAAATAGGTGAAGCGGACAGATAAGCGGGCTAAAATGGACTGGATCGTCTAATCCACAAGCAATTATTTGTATCGAGCGCCCATCTTGTTCATGTCGTCAGAAACACCCACTCACGATTGCGCCGAGCGTGTGCTCGAGGCTGCCATGCAGGTCTTTTGCGAGTCGGGCTATCGCGCCAGTATTGATCTGGTAGCCAGCCGGGCGGGCGTGGCGCGGCAAACGGTGTACAACCGCTTTGGCAGCAAACAGACGCTATTTGAGTCGGCACTATCGGCCAAAGTGGCGGAGATGCTGTCGGTGCTGGAGGATGGCAATGCCAGCTTGCGTGATCGACTGGTTGCCTTCGGTACCGGGTTTCGCGCTCGCGTACTGACGCCAGAATCGGTGAGCCTGCATCGCGTATTGACCAGCGAAGCGCCGCGCTTTCCGGAGCTGGCCCGGCACTTTTATCAAAACTGCATCCAGCGCTGCGCCAGCCAGTTGGCGCAAGAACTGGAGCAAGCCATGCAACGTGGCGAGCTGCGTCGTGAAAACCCGCTGCGTACGGCCAGCATGTTGCTGGATTTACTGGCCAGTCAGGAGCGTCTGGGCATGATGTTTGGCGACGATGCGCCCGACCCCGCCAATGAGAGTGTGGCAGTAAGCGAAGTGGTGGATTTCTTCCTGCGAGCAATGCATCTGGCTTGAAACGGTTACTTTGATGACCCAATAAAAAACGGCGTGAGATCATCACGCCGTTTTTTACATTTGATGAACGACTCGGGCAGACCTCAGCCCGTGTGCTGCCCACCATTGATGGCGATGTTGGCGCCGGTGACGAATCCGGCCAAATCAGAAGCCAGATAAGTCACCAATCCTGCCACTTCTTCAGGCTTGCCCAGCCGCCCAACCGGAATCTGCGCCACGATCTTGCCGCGCACTTCTTCCGGCACCGCCATAACCATTTCGGTCGCGATATAACCGGGGCTGATGGTGTTAACGGTTACGCCTTTACGGGCCACTTCTTGCGCCAGAGCCATGGTAAAGCCGTGCATGCCGGCCTTGGCCGCAGAGTAGTTGGTCTGGCCAAATTGACCTTTCTGCCCGTTGATCGACGAGATATTGATGACTCGTCCCCAATTGCGTTCGCTCATGCCATCGACAAACTGTTTGGTGACATTGAAAACCGAGTCCAGATTGGTCGACATAACGGCATCCCAATCCACTTGAGTCAGCTTGCGAAAGCTGGCGTCGCGCGTGATGCCGGCGTTATTGACCAGCACATCAACCTCGCCGACGGTATCGCGAACTTGCGCCGCCAGCCGGACGCTGGCGTCAAAGCTGGTGACATCGCACTCAAAAGCGTGAAATTGATAGCCCGCCGCGCGCGTTTCTTCCAGCCATTGCTGTTCTTTTCCTGGGCGTGAGTAGGTAGTAACCACGGTAAAATCGGCGTCGGCGAGTGCCTTGCAAATGGCGGTGCCAATCCCGCCCATGCCGCCAGTTACCAGTGCGACTTTGGCCATAATGATGTTCTCCTCATTGTTTTAAGCTCGGAATCACCTCGCGGATTCCGGCACAATCCTGTTCCGGTCTGGTTGCTTCGTTTGTCGCGGGCAACCAATCTCATAATAAGACCCTCTTGGCGCAAAGGACATGTTGAATGATCCAAGGTAGTGAATTGTCTAAAAAAATTCGCACGATTCTGGTGAGTGGCTCCTCAACCGGCATTGGCTACACCGTGGCACACGGGCTGGCTCGCAAGGGTTGGCGGGTGTTTGCCACCGCACGCCAGGCCGACGACGTGGCCCGGCTGGAGCAAGAGGGGCTGGAAGCTTTGCAGCTGGATATAGCAGATGGCGAATCCATTCGTCACTGTGTGGCGGAGGTCTTGCTGCGCACGGGCGGCACGCTGGATGCGGTGTTCAATAATGCCGGTTTTGCGGTGCCGGGCGCAGTGGAGGATCTGAGTCGGGATGCGCTAAGACATCAGTTTGAAACCAATGTCTTTGGCACCATTGAACTGACCAATGCGGTTTTGCCCGCCATGCGCCGCCAAGGCAACGGGCGAATCGTTATTAACAGTTCGGTCCTGGGGTACGCTGCCATGCCGTATCGCGGCGCCTATAACGCGAGCAAATTTGCGCTCGAAGGTTTTGCCGATACCTTGCGCCAGGAATTACAAGGCAGTGGTGTGCAAGTGGTGCTGGTACAGCCGGGGCCAATCACCAGTCGTTTTCGCCCCAATGCCCAGCAGCAATTCACGCGCTGGATAGACGCAGCGGGCAGCTTTCATCGCCCGGCGTACGAGGCCATGCAAAAGCGTCTGGCCAAACCCGGCCCGGCGGCGCCGTTTACGCTGCCAGCTGAAGCGGTGCTGACAGTGGTCGAACAGGCGCTGGCTGCCGATTCCCCGTTGGCTCGCTATCAGGTAACTGTGCCGGCCAAGGTATTCTGGCATCTCAAACGCCTGCTGCCGACAGCCTTGCTGGACCGGATTCTATTGAAGGCCAGCGGAGACGAACCTGGGTATGCCTACGGTCGGAAAAATAAATAATTCCTGTGGTGGCAGGTATTTGGCGCTGAAATCACAAGTTGTTGTGCTTGTCCAGAATTGAGGGGAAGGGGGTGTTCGTATAGAATACGGAATTCCAATCTGTACCCACTGCCATGACCAAGTACATCTTCGTAACCGGTGGCGTTGTCTCCTCTTTGGGGAAGGGCATCGCCGCCGCGTCACTGGCCGCAATTCTTGAGTCTCGCGGCCTTAAAGTCACCATGATGAAGCTCGATCCATACATCAATGTGGATCCGGGCACCATGAGCCCCATGCAGCACGGCGAAGTTTTTGTTACCGAAGACGGTGCAGAAACCGACCTGGACCTGGGTCATTACGAGCGCTTCATCCATTCGAAGATGAACAAGCGCAATAACTTCACCACCGGTCAGATTTATGACTCGGTGATCAAAAAAGAACGCCGTGGCGACTACCTCGGCAAAACCGTTCAGGTTATTCCTCACATTACCGATGAAATCCGTCATTTCGTCGAACAAGGTGCGGGCGATGCTGAACTGGCCGTGATTGAAGTCGGTGGCACCGTCGGTGATATCGAGTCTTTGCCGTTCCTTGAAGCTATCCGCCAGATGGGCGTGACGCTGGGCAAAGAAAACACCTGCTTTGTGCACTTGTCTTACGTGCCATACATTGCCGCGGCCGGTGAAATCAAAACCAAGCCAACCCAGCACAGCGTGAAAGAATTGCGTGAAATCGGTATTCAGCCAGATGTGCTGATTTGCCGCGCTGATCGCGTCGTGCCGGAAGAAGAACGCAAAAAAATTGCCTTGTTCACCAATGTGTCGCTCAAGGCGGTTGTGTCGTGTCCGGACGTGCCGTCGATTTACCAGATTCCACGCGTGCTGTGTAATCAGGGCATCGACGACATTATCTGCAAGCAACTGGAATTGACTTTGCCACCAGCCAATCTGGCCGTGTGGGACAAAATCGTCAATGCAATCCAGAATCCGACGCAGACCGTCAATATCGCCATGGTTGGCAAATATGTCGATCTGACCGAATCGTACAAATCGCTGATTGAAGCGCTCAAGCACGCTGGTATTCATACCGGTAGTGAAGTGAAGATTCAGTTTATCGATTCCGAAAATCTGGAAACCGAATCGCTGGACGCGCTCAAGAACGTGGACGCAATTCTGGTACCGGGCGGCTTTGGCAAGCGTGGCGTGGAAGGCAAGATTCGCGCAGTGAAATACGCTCGCGAAAACAATATCCCGTATCTGGGTATTTGTCTGGGCATGCAGATTGCCTTGATCGAATACGCACGTGATATCGCCAGCATGCCGGGCGCCAATTCCACTGAGTTTGATCTCGAAACTGAATACCCGGTCGTGGCGCTGATTGACGAATGGGTTAATCACGACGGCAAGATCGAAACACGTGATGCCAATTCCAATATGGGCGGCACCATGCGTCTGGGCGCACAGGAATGCCGTCTGGAAGAGGGTTCGCTGGCCGCAAAGATTTACGGCGAAGGAACCATTACCGAGCGCCATCGTCATCGCTATGAAGTGAATAACTACTACCTGCCGCGCCTGGCTGCAGCGGGCCTGAAAATCAGCGGCAAATCCACCGGCGCCGAACAACTGGTAGAAACCATCGAACTACCAGGTCATCGCTGGTTCTTTGCTTGCCAGTTCCACCCGGAATTCACTTCTACACCGCGTGATGGCCACCCGTTGTTCAAAGCCTATATCGAAGCAGCCATCGCCTATGCTCGTGAGCATGGCCGTGAAGGCGTAAGTTGCTGATTCATCCGTGAAGAGGGCGGGCAGGCCAGGCAATTCTGGCCACCCGCCGTCTCACATCTCACTGGAGCAATTCCATGAAGCTTTGCGGATTTGAAGTCGGGCTGGACCAGCCCTTTTTTCTGATTGCCGGCCCGTGCGTTATCGAAGGCGAGCAATTTTCCATTGATGTTGCCGGTCAACTGAAAGAAATCACCACCGAACTGGGTATCAACTTCATTTTCAAGTCCAGCTTCGACAAGGCCAATCGTTCGTCGGGCAAGACCTTTCGCGGCTACGGCATGGACGAAGGCCTGCGCATTCTGGCCAAGGTCAAAGAACAGGTTGGCGTGCCGGTGTTGACCGACATCCATGAAATCGACCAGATCAAACCGGTGTCGGCCGTGGTCGATGTTCTGCAAACCCCCGCTTTCCTGTGCCGTCAGACCGATTTTATCCGTGCCTGTGCCCAGTCTGGCCGCCCGGTCAATATCAAGAAGGGTCAGTTCCTGGCGCCTGGCGACATGAAAAATGTCATGGATAAAGCCCGCGAAGCCGCTCTGGAAGCCGGTCTGCCGGAAGATGTCTTCATGGCTTGCGAGCGCGGCGTGTCATTCGGCTATAACAACTTGGTGAGCGACATGCGCAGCTTGTCGATCATGCGCGAAACCGGTTGCCCAGTCGTGTTTGATGCCACGCACTCAGTACAGTTGCCTGGCGGTCAGGGCACCAGCTCCGGCGGTCAGCGCGAATTCGTGCCGGTATTGGCGCGCGCTGCAGTTGCGGTCGGTATTTCTGGCCTCTTCGCTGAAACACATCCGAACCCGGCCGTGGCCAAGTCCGACGGTCCGAATGCATGGCCATTGGGCCGCATGAAAGAATTGCTGACTACGCTGCAAACCATTGATGCAGCAGTAAAAGGCAAGCCGTTCATCGAACAAACGCTGTAATACAAATGGGCTATGCTGATAGCCGCAGTCACCACTGGGTCAGAAGTTGCAGTTTTAAGATCAACCACCTACAGAGGTAATGCCAATGAGTGCCATCGTTGAAGTCATCGCCCGCGAGATTCTGGATTCTCGCGGCAATCCGACAGTCGAAGCAGACGTGTTGCTGGAATCGGGTGTCATGGGCCGTGCGGCTGTGCCGTCTGGCGCATCCACCGGCGAGCGCGAAGCACTTGAACTGCGTGACGGTGACAAGAGCCGCTACATGGGCAAGGGCGTGCTGACTGCCGTCGAAAACATCAATACCGAAATTTGTGAAGCCATCATTGGTCTGGACGCTGCCGACCAGGCCTTCATCGACAAGGCCATGCTGGATCTGGATGGCACTGAAGACAAGAGCAAGCTGGGCGCCAACGCGATCCTGGCTGTGTCGCTGGCTGTAGCCAAGGCTGCCGCTGACGAAGCTGGTCTGCCGCTGTACCGCTACGTAGGCGGTTCGGGCCCGATGGCACTGCCAGTGCCAATGATGAACGTAGTGAACGGTGGCGAACACGCCAGCAACAGCCTGGACTTCCAGGAACTGATGATTGTGCCGGTTGGCGCTCCGACTTTCCGCGAAGCACTGCGTTACGGCGCGGAAATCTTCCATAACCTGAAGAAGATTCTGCACGGCAAGGGCATGCCAACTCAGGTGGGTGATGAAGGCGGTTTTGCGCCTGATGTTGCCAACGCTGAAGAAGCACTGGATCTGATCCTGGCCGCGATTGAAAAAGCTGGCTACAAGGCTGGCGAGCAAATCTGCATTGCACTGGATTGCGCTGCGTCGGAATTCTTCGACAAGGCTACCGGCAAGTACGTGTTCAAGAAGAGCGACAAGCGTGAACTGACTTCTGAACAAATGGTTGATTACCTGGAAAGCCTGGCCAACAAGTACCCGATCATCTCGATCGAAGACGGCATGGGCGAGCGCGATTGGGACGGCTGGAAGGTTCTGACCGACCGTCTGGGCAAGCGCGTTCAACTGGTTGGCGATGACCTGTTTGTGACCAACACCAAGATTCTGGCTGAAGGCATCAAGAAGGGCATTTGCAACTCGATCCTGATCAAGGTTAACCAGATCGGTTCGTTGTCTGAAACCCTGGCTGCGGTTGATCTGGCCAAGCGCTTTGGTTATACCTCGGTGATGAGCCATCGCTCCGGCGAAACCGAAGACAGCACCATTGCTGATCTGGCCGTGGCTACCAACTGCATGCAAATCAAGACTGGCTCGCTGAGCCGTTCTGACCGTATCGCCAAGTACAATCAGCTTCTGCGTATCGAAGAAGAACTGGGCGATGCAGCTTACTACCCGGGTATTGACGCGTTCTATCAAATCCGCAAATAAGCGATACGGCGAAATGACGCACTTGTGAACCTGTCATTAGGTTTTCAAGTGCCGCTGTAGTAACATCCGAAACCGGAGCGCAAAGCTCCGGTTTTCTTTTACCTTCCCCCCAAATACATGCGAACACTCGCGATAGCTCTGGCGCTGCTGATTCTGTTGCTGCAATGGCCCCTATGGATCGGCAAGGGTAGCTGGCTGCGCGTCTGGCAGCTTGATACGCAACTTGCGGATCAACGCACCAAAAACGAAAAGCTAAAAGAACGCAATGACGCGCTCGAAGCCGATGTGGTCGATCTGAAAACCGGTACGGCCGCCATAGAAGAGCGTGCCCGAAATGAATTGGGTATGGTTCGCCAGGATGAAGTGTTTTTCCAGATTCTGGATAGCCGCAAACCAGCCCCTGCCGTCGCGAGTGGCGCGCTGACTGCCAGCCCGGTTGCGGTAGCGGCCTCAGCTGCGCAGTAAACAGCCCAGCTGTTAGCTAAACTGTTACCCCTGAGTGCTCTCATTTTTTCGATTTTCTAAAACTGTTCTGTTTTTTGCCTGGCCGCGATATAGTGGAGTTGATATTCCAATGGAATCGACGCCATGAACGACATGACCTTCGCCAGCGGGCGACGCAAGCCCGATACGCTTTACCATCAACTGGCTGAAGAGTTGGCGCAAGCCATTCTGGCGGGGCGGCTCAAGGCGGGCGAAAAATTGCCGTCGGTACGCAAGATGTCGGCACAGCGGCAACTGAGTCTGTCTACCGTAATGGAGGCGTATCGTGAACTGGAAGATCGCGGACTGATCGAAGCCCGGCCGCAGAGCGGTTTTTATGTGAAAAGCACATCGGCTTTTGGTTCGCCTGTGCTGACCCAACCTCCGCAAACCCCCTCAGAAGTAACGACACGCGCCGAATTCTGGCCGTATCAATCCAGTCAGACCACCGAGGTCAAAGTTGAATTTGGTCTGGCGATTCTGAGCCCGGACCATTTTCCGCTGCAACCGCTGCAGCGCTTGTTATCGCAAGTTTCCCGGCATGAGCCCGCCTTGCTGGCCGATTATGGCAATCCGCCCGGCGAGCCCGAATTGCGTCGTCATATTGCCCGCCGGGCGCTAGCCTGGGGCGGCCAGTTTGAGGCTGACGAGGTCATCGTCACGCATGGCTGTCTGGAGGCGCTCAACCTATGTTTGCGGGCCGTAACCAAACCTGGTGACGTGGTGGCGATCGAATCTCCGGCGTATTTTGGCTTGCTGCAGATACTGGAAAGCTACCAGCTAAAAGCACTGGAAATCCCTACGCATCCGCAAACCGGTATTTCGGTGGAAGCACTGGAATTGGCGACGCGCGACGGCCAGGTTAAAGCCGCATTGTTGCTGCCCAATTTCTCCAATCCGCTGGGTTGTTTGATGCCGGACGAGAACAAACGGCGCATGGTCGAGTTGCTGGCAGAACGCAATATCCCACTGATTGAAGATGACCTGTACGGCGAGTTCTTTCATCACGGCGAGCGTCCGCGACCAGCCAAGGCCTTTGATAAAACCGGCAACGTCATGCTGTGTTCGTCGTTCACTAAAACGCTGGCGCCGGGCTTCCGGATCGGCTGGATCGTGGCCGGGCGCTGGCGGCGTGAACTGGAAAAGCTCAAGTTCATCAGCACCTATTCCACCTCAACCGTATTGCAGAAAACCGTCGCTCGCTTTCTGGAAAACGGCGGCTTTGATCACCATTTGCGCAAACTGCGACGAGCCATTGCCGATCAAGTAACCTGCGGTGTGGCGGCTATTCGGCGTTATTTCCCTGCTGGCACCCGGCTCAATATGCCGGCCGGTGGCTTTGTGTTGTGGGTTGAGTTGCCTGTGGGCATCGATACGATGGAGCTATTGCGTCGCTCCATGCTGGAAGGCATTGTGTTTGCGCCGGGAGAGTTGTTTTCGCCCAGCCGCAGTTACCGCAATTGTCTGCGTATTTGCTGCATCGAAACCTGGACGACCCGGCACGAGCGCGCCATTCAACGCCTGGGGCAACTGGCGCAAGCGCTGCTGGACGAGCGCAAACAACCTGCGCCAGCGTTTGCGATTCCAGCGGCCTGACAACCTATAGCCGAGCTAGATGCCTTGGGTGCTCGCCGCAAGCACATCAGGGCTGTCTTGCTGGTCGGTGTCCGCGCTGTCAATGGTGCCCATCACCATCACGCAACTATCCGCCGTGTTGTTCTGGATTTCTTCGCAATAGGGCGAGTAGCTCATCATGCAGGGCGGAAGCTTGTGCTCTTGGTCGACCCAAATAACCTCAAAGCGCTGACCGCAAACGCTATCAAGAATGGCTTCGAGGGTGGCGACATCATCGATCATATCGGCATGGGCCGGGGCCATCAGACTGGCGCACAGCATGCCCGCAAGGGAAAGACGGCATAGCATACAAGCCTCCTTCACCGGCCCGGGAGGGGGAGTCGGGCACGTTTGAAATAGGACCGTTATGCCAATGTCAAGTTTCCACCCCCAGGGGTTTTCATTAGCCAATCTTCATGCGTAACGACGAACGGACGGCCTGTGACTTGAACGGCGACTGCCAGCCATTGAACCAGCCTGAACTCGGCGTAACCAGACTGAAGCGGGCGTCATTCACCCCTTCAATGAGCACCGTACCCGCGTGCGCTGCTTTCCAGCTTTCGCCTGCCCGCAAAATCACATCCTCGCCCGGCACCGACAACCACAACTGACCGCGCTCGCAGCGAATGGTCACCCGACCGGCGCGCTTGAGACTGACAAGGCTGCTACAGGCAATCATGGTGGCTTTCATGGCGATCTCCGGGTGGGGTGTGAGCCTTCCCAGATTAAAGAGAGTACACAATCGCCGAAAGCCACATTCTCTGCCGGACTGCACCCCCGCAGTTGGCTAAATCCTCAAACTGTTATGCTGTTTGATTATGGATTCTGTAATAAGGCAGTACAGATGTCAGGCGTCTTGATCATCATCGTCACTATCGTCGGCAGTGGACTCCAGCGGCCAAGGCGAACCTTTGCGCATGGCGCGCAGCAGAAATCGCGCAGGGTCGATGGCATCCAGCAATGCGCGCTCGAGCGGTGCGGGCTCTGCGTTCAGCTCCGCCGCTAGCACTTCGGCACACAGACTGGCATAGGTCAACCCACGCGAACCCAATCCCAGCAAACCATACAAACCGGCCTGACGCTTGATGTGAAACAGTTGGTGTACTGTGCCTTGCTCGGCATGAGCTTGTGGCAATTCACCCACTAATGGCATGCGATCAAGCGAATTGGGGCGTGCGCACAGTCTGGTGCCGCCGGTTGGCAGATTGACCACTGCCGTTTGGGCAAACAATTGGCCCAGCGCCTGGAGGTTGGCCGATTCCGCCGTCATGACTTCGCCCGGCTTGGCCGCAGCGGCACCGATGCAGTGCCAGCCATCCAGCTGTGGTGTGACGTAACCCGAACCAGACAGACCCGCACTCATCTCGGGCAACGCGCCGGCCGCCACCAGCGTGGTACTGCGCAGCGATGAGGACAGCGGCAATTCCTGCGCCTGCGGCAATTCCAGTGCTGCGGTGGCTTGGGCCAGGATCACGATGGGTGCGCTGGCCAGTTCGTTGCCGGATGCGTCCAGCAATTGCCAGCCGTGTTCAGTGCGCTTCAGTTCCGCAACGTGCGCATTGGTGACCAGACGAATCAGTTGCGGAAAGCGCGCCAGACTGGCGCGGCACAAGCTGGCTGGCCTGGCCCAGGCGCCGCGTGCAAACCACCAGCCACCCCATGGGGCCGCTACGCCAAATTGCGTTTGGGCTTGCGCGGCATCGCGCCAGTCCAGCAAATCGGCTGGCCACTGTTGCGACTGGACAATTGCGGCCTGCGCCTCTGCTTGTTCGGCCGATTTGGCCACCTGAAAGACGCCGGACAACCCCCAAAACGAAGGCACTTGAGTGGTCGCGGAAAAACCGGTCAGATGGCGCAAAGTGTATTCACTGCCCGCGCGGGTTAGTCGAGCTTGCAGATTGTCGTCACGAGAAAAATGCGCGTGCATCAAGCCGACATGATTGCCCGAGGCGGCTTGCGCAGGAGCGCTTTCTTTATCCAGCACCGTCACCTGCCACCCGCGTGCGGCCAATCGCTCGGCAGCAGCGCAACCCGCCATTCCAGCACCAACGATTACTGCCTGACGCGGTCCGTCGTAGACAGGTGCACGGCGTGGTGCGCGCTCAATTTGTCCGGCCAGGCGCTGTCGTTTGCGACCGAACCCGACTTCTTTGCGTACTGAGAAACCAGCCACAGTCAACTCATCGCGCACTGCGCGGGCAACGGTGTAACTCGCCAGCGTGGTGCCCGGCCCACTATTACGCCACAACGCGCGTATGACCGGACCGGACCAGATGTCGGTGTTTTTATCCGGCGAAAAACCGTCCAGGTAGATGGCGTCAATCCGGGCGGTGAGTTGCTGCAACATATCCGCCGCTTCGCCAAACAACAGGGTAAGCGTAACCCGGCCACCATCCAGGTGCAGTCGATGAAAACCTGGGGTGAGCAGCGGCCATTGCGTCAGCAATTCTTGCGACAAGGTGGCCAGCTCCGGATAACGCGCATGCAGTTTAGCCATATCTGCAGCGGTGAACGGGTGCTTCTCCACCGATACAAAATGCAACCGGTCAGAGCGTTGCGGATCATTCTGCCAGGCTTGCCAGGTCACCAGAAAACTCAAGCCCTGACCAAAACCGGTTTCGACGATCGTGAAACTGGACCGCTCCCGCCAGCGCTCGGGCAGGCCGTTGCCCGCCATGAATACTGATCGGACCTGCTCTTCGCCGCCATCATCCGAGTGATAAACATCGCCGTATATGCTGGAATACGGGATGCCGTCGGGCGAAAAAACCAGTTGCGCAGGAACGAGGGCGGGGTAAGGCATGGTGCGGTTACAAGTCCGGCAAAAGTGAAAGGCGGATTTTACGCTGCAGCATCGGTCTCGGCGTCGCCTTGCGCGGTTTGTTTGTGTTTACCCCAGCCCATAAAGCGCATCAGCGTAAGAACGAACGCCACGCCGGTAACCAGGAAGCCAGCCGCAAACCACTGCTCACCGCCAACACGGTAAATGGCCTTGAAGACTTCAATACCCACCGCATAAATCGCCATCATGATCAGCCCCAACGTGGCCGAAACGGTGCCCTTGGCAATTTCGCTGGAGAACAAGGTGAGACGGAAGATCCCGGCGTTGCCCAATCCCAAGCCAAAGGCATACAAACCAAGGCCAATTGCCATACCCTGGAAACGCGTTTCAAACAGCAGGGTAAGCGCAAAGGCGAGGATGGTTCCGGCTGCCACCAAGCCGCCACCCACCGCAATAACCCGGTGAATGGCAAAACGCTGGCCGATGGTGGCCAGGGCGATATTGCCGGCGATCAGTGCGCCAAATACCGGCAATTGCCACAGGCCGTAATCCAGCGCGCTGTGATGCTCGCCTTCCATGATGATCACGGGCGATTGGCCAATCCACGCCAGTAGCGGCAAGCCCGCCAGCGAGATGGCAAATACACCGGCCATAAAGCGTCGATTGGCCAACACGGCGCGGTAGTCATGCCAGACCGATTTGAACGAGAAGGGCGCTTTGCTGCGCGGCGCGGTTTCCGGCATGGTCATGTATAGACCCACGCCAGCCATTGCCGCCAATACGGCGATGGCAACGAAGATCATGCGCCAGGTAGTAAACGCCATCAGCGCCGCGCCAGTCAGCGGGCCAATCAATGGCGCCAGTAACGCCACATTCGCCATTAATGCGGTGACCTTGATGGCGGTTTTTTCTTCAAATGCTTCCTGAATGGCGGCGTAGCCTACAGCCACCAGAAAACACATACCCATGCCCTGCAACACGCGCAGCGCCAGGAACATACCCATGTTCTGTGCTACGAGCGCAGCCAGGCACATCAGCACAAACCAGACGACACCACCAAGCATGACCGGACGTCGACCAATGCGGTCCGACAATGGCCCCAGCAGCCATTGCAGCGAGGCACCGCCGATCATGTACGTGGTCATCGAGGTTGGCACCCAGGCCGAACTGGCATTGAATTCCTGCGTTACGTGCAGCATGCCGGGCAGGATCATGTCGTTGGCGATGTAACACGAGAATTCATACAGCACCAGAAACAGCGGAAACAGCATTACCCGCCAGTGCAGATTGGAAATAGGTTTATGTTTCATTCTTCAATTCAGCCAGCCAGATGCCCGGTACGCATCTGGCACAAAAGTAAAAGGCCCGCGCGGATCGCACGGGCCTTGAGATCAAGCCAGCAACCAGCTTCAGTCTTCGCGCCGCATCTGCGGGAACAAGATCACGTCGCGGATGCTTGGCGCATCGGTCAGCAACATCACCAGACGGTCAATGCCGATACCGCAGCCGCCTGTGGGTGGCAGGCCGTATTCCAGCGCGCGAATGTAATCCGCATCGTAGTGCATGGCTTCGTCGTCGCCTTTATCTTTCAGCGCAACCTGCGCCATAAAGCGCGCGGACTGGTCTTCCGGATCGTTCAACTCGGAGTAGCCATTGGCGTGCTCACGACCGACCATAAACAACTCGAAACGTTCAGTGATGCCGACGTCAGTGTCGCTGGCGCGTGCCAGTGGCGACACTTCGGCTGGGTAGTCGATGATGAAGGTCGGTTCCCACAGTTTTTCTTCTGTGGTTTCGTCGAACAGGCTCAGTTGCAGACCACCAATGCCATCCGTCAACACCGGCTTGGCACCCAGACGAGCCAGTTCGGCTTTCAGGAACGCACGATCATTCAGCTGTTCGCTGGTGTAATGCGGGTTGTAATGGCGAATGGCTTGCTCAATGGTGAAGCGGGCAAACGGCTTGGACAAATCAACTGTCTTGCCCTGATATTCGACCACGGTGTGACCACACACTTCTTTGGCGGCGTAACGGATTACGCCCTCGGTCATGTCGATCATGCGATGGTAATCGGCGTACGCCTCGTAAAACTCCATCATGGTGAATTCGGGATTATGCCGCGTGCTCATGCCTTCGTTGCGGAAGTTGCGGTTGATCTCGAACACACGCTCCATGCCGCCCACAACCAGACGCTTGAGATACAGTTCCGGCGCCACGCGCAGGAACAACGGCATATCCAGAGCATTGTGATGCGTTACAAACGGTTTGGCCGTAGCGCCACCCGGAATAGGGTGCATCATCGGGGTTTCGACTTCCAGATAACGCTCGTTCGTCATGAACTCACGGATTTTCTGGACGATGCGCGAGCGCTTGATAAAGGTGTCGCGTGACTGTTCGTTGGTGATCAGATCAACATAACGCTGGCGTGCGCGTTGTTCCAGGTCGGCCAGGCCGTGGAACTTGTCCGGCAGCGGGCGCAGCGATTTGGTCAGCAAACGCAACTCGGTAACCTGAACCGACAATTCGCCGGTTTTGGTCTTCATCAGCGTGCCTTTGGCACCGACGATATCGCCCATATCCCAAGTCTTGAACGAGGTGTAAATCTCTTCGCCCACGCTGTCGCGCGAAACGTAAAACTGGATGCGACCGGATACATCCTGGATGGTGGCGAAGCTGGCTTTGCCCATCACGCGCTTGAGCATCATGCGGCCAGCAACGCTGACTTCAACGGCTTGTGCTTCGAGTTCTTCTTTTTCTACTTCGCCAAATTTGGCGTGCAGATCACCAGCGAAATCCACGCGTTTGAAGTCATTCGGAAAGGCCGGACCTTTTTCACGCAGCGCGGCAAGTTTGGCACGGCGTTCGGCCATGATCTGGTTTTCGTCTTGCTGAATGACTTGCTCTTGTTGGTCGCTCATTTTGTTTTCCGTTTATGCAAACAACGCGCTCGCGGCGCGACAATGATTCTGGATGGGCCTCAGGCGGGCAATTACACGCCTTGTTTCAGGCTGGCTTCGATAAAGTCGTCGATATCGCCGTCCATCACGCCTTTCAAATTACCGACTTCGTAACCGGTACGCAGATCCTTGATCCGGCTCTGGTCGAACACGTAAGAACGAATCTGGTGGCCCCAGCCGATATCCGATTTGCCCGCTTCCAACTGTTGCTGGGCTTCCATGCGCTTGCGCAATTCCAGCTCATACAACTTGGCGCGCAGCATTTGCCAGGCTTCATCGCGGTTGCGGTGCTGGGAACGGTCGTTCTGACACTGCACCACGATATTGGTCGGAATATGGGTCAAACGTACTGCGGAGTCAGTCTTGTTAATGTGCTGACCACCTGCGCCCGAAGCGCGGTAGGTGTCGGTACGAACATCAGCCGGATTGATTTCAATCTCGAAACTGTCATCTACCTCAGGATAGACGAAGACCGACGCAAACGAAGTGTGGCGGCGGGCGTTGGAGTCGAACGGCGAAACGCGAACCAGTCGGTGCACGCCGGTTTCGGTGCGCAAGAAGCCGTAGGCGTATTCGCCAGACAGTTTGATGGTGGCGCTGGAAATACCGGCGACTTCACCATCAGACACTTCCATCACTTCAACGTTGAAGCCTTTGCGCTCGCCATACCGCACATACATGCGCAGCAGCATGGACGCCCAGTCTTGCGCCTCGGTGCCGCCCGCGCCCGCCTGAATGTCCACAAAACACGGGTTCGGGTCCATCGGGTTGGAGAACATTCGGCGGAATTCAAGCACGCCGATTTCGTTTTCCAGGGCGGTCAGGTCAGCATCGACGGAAGAGATGGTGTCCCAGTCTTCTTCGCCACGGCCCATTTCAAACAATTCTTTGGCATCCGCCACGCCATTGACGACGGTATCCAGCACCACCACGACCGACTCCAGCGCTTTGCGCTCGCGGCCGATTTCCTGGGCCTTTTTCGGGTCGTTCCAGGTGTCTGGATCTTCAGACAGACGCACCACTTCTTCCAGCCGGTCTACTTTGGCGGGGTAATCGAGGTAACGTTTGAGTTCGTCGGCGCGTTCACCCAGAGCGGTGAGACGGTTTTCGATCTGGTTAAGCTGTTCGGCTTCCATGGTCGATCAATTCAGTTCGGAAAACCTGACATTCTAACAGGGAAGCGCCGTCTGGCCGACGTGCAAGATGCATAAAAATAAAAAAATCCGGTAGCGAGCCACCGGACAAAAGGGTGTGGGCCACCCGTTTCCTTGCTGAAACTGCTAGTCAAACCGGTCACGCGGGGCGTTCTGTGCTGACGGCTTGACCAGCAATCTCAGGCTGGATTCGCATTAATCAATCGCCCATCAGGCGGTGCCGGGCCTCGCGCAACGCTGCGGAAATCATGGCCAGATCTGTCGCGCTGGTTTTAAGGTCTTCCAGCATGCGCTGCCACGCTTGCACCGGTAGCTCGTGAGCGGATTGCCACTGAGCAATCCGCTCCGCTGCCGCACCGGTTCCGGCATTCCACGCCTGATCGACCAGACTGGCATGCAAGCGCTGCAAATCATCACGTGAAGCAAGGCGCGCCAATGCTTGCCAACGGTTGTCGCGCGGCAAACCTTCAATAGCGGCAGCCATCCAGTCAAAGCCCAGCAAGCCATCCAGCTGCAGATACAATTGCAGTCGCTCGGTGAGCGCGCCACGCAAACCGGTGTCGCGACCAAGTTCCAGTAGCGGCCCGGCGTATTCGATGGCCAGCACTTGCGCAGCCAGCTGCACCGGCACGCCACTGGCAATCAATTCATCGCGGCGGGCGTGGATGTGTTCCGGATCGCCCAGCCATTGCGCCAGTCCGGCCAGTGCCGAATGCACTGCCTGGCCAAATGCAGCCTCTGCGGCGGCGTCAGGCGCCTGCAATACCCAGCGCGTGGCACGCTCTGTTTGTCGACGCAAGATTTGCAGCAACGCATATTGCACTTGCGCGCTGACGTTGCCCGGCAGCGCTTCGACCTGCTGCGCCAGTGCTTCGCTACCCAGCAAGCCTTCCGCTACAGCCAGCGCCTTGATGACCAGTGCCGGGTGGCGCTCCGCCTCTTCACTCAGGCGAAAGGCAAAGGTAATACCTTGGCGATTGACCGCATGATTGGTGAGCACCGTTGCCACAATCTCGCGGCGCAGCGGATGCTCAGCCAGTCGCTGGCCAAATTGCTGCGAAAGCGTGAAGGGGAAGTAGCCCTGCAGCAGATTGTCCCACTGTGGTTCGTCTGGTAGCTCACTGGCCTGCAGGTCTTCGCTCAGCACCATCTTGGCGTAGGCGAGCAGCACGGCCAGTTCCGGCCCCGTCAGACCTGCGCCGGCTTGCTGGCGATCAAGACACTGGCTGTCAGTAGGCAGATATTCCAGGCGGCGCGACAGCTTGCCGCGAGACTCCAGTTGCTGCATGAAGCGCTGATGTACCGACAGCAGCGACGGAGCCTGTTCGGCCTCCAGTGACAGCGCCAGTGTTTGCAGCTCGTTATCACGCAACACCAACTGGCCGACCTCATCGGTCATTTCTGCCAGCAAGATATTGCGTTGTTTAAGCGTCAGATCGCCGCCACTCATGATCCGGTTCAGCAGAATCTTGATATTGACCTCGTGATCGGAACAATCCACACCGGCCGAGTTATCAATCGCATCGGTAAATACGCGGCCACCGGCCAGTGCAAATTCGATCCGCCCCAATTGGGTCATGCCCAGGTTGCCACCTTCGCCGAACACCTTGCAGCGCAATTCGCGACCGTCGACACGCAAACCATCATTGGCGCGATCATTGGCTTCGGCTTGCGATTGCGTTGAGGCTTTGACGTAAGTGCCGATGCCACCGTTGTACAACAGATCAACGGGCGCTTTGAGCAACAACTGAATCAGCGTGGTCGGATCCAGTGCCTCGGCATCCACTTGCAGCAGGGATTTCATCTGCGCAGAGAGCGGAATGCTTTTTACATTGCGCGGCCACACCCCGCCGCCTTCCGAGATCAGCCGGGCATCGTAATCCGCCCAGGAAGAACGGGGCAGATCGTAGAGACGTTGGCGCTCTTTAAAGGAAAGCGCGGCATCTGGCGTTGGGTCGATAAAGATGTGGCGATGGTCGAACGCGGCGACCAGTTGCGTGGCTGGCGAGCGCAACAGGCCGTTACCAAACACGTCGCCAGACATATCGCCAATACCAATAACTGTGAATGGCTGAGTGGCGACATCAATCCCCAGTTCGCGGAAATGGCGAGTGACTGAAACCCAGGCACCACGGGCGGTAATGCCCATTTTTTTGTGGTCGTAACCTACAGAGCCACCGCTGGCAAAAGCGTCATCGAGCCAGAAGCCATATTCCTGAGCCAAACCATTGGCGATATCGGAGAAAGTGGCCGTGCCTTTGTCTGCCGCAACCACCAGATAAGGGTCATCTTCATCGCGCCGATGCACTCCGGCTGGCGGCACAATTTTGCCGTCGACGAGATTGTCGGTCAGGTCCAAGAGCCCACGGATAAAGCCCTTGTAGCACTCGACGCCTTTGGCCAGATACGCTTCGCGCTCGGTAGGCGGATTTTTGACGATGAAACCACCTTTCGAGCCGACCGGCACGATCACCGTATTCTTGACCATTTGGGCTTTGACCAAACCAAGCACTTCGGTGCGGAAGTCGTCGCGCCGATCAGACCAGCGCAGACCGCCACGCGCCACTTTGCCGCCGCGCAGATGCACGCCCTCCACCTCGGTGGAGTAAACAAATATCTCAAACAATGGTGCAGGCTGCGGAATGCCGGGCACTTTGCCGGAAGCAATCTTGAGCGAGAGATGTCCACGCGGCTGACCGTCAGCATCTGACTGGAAGTGGCTGGTGCGCACGGTTGCCTCAATCGCCGCACGGAAAGCACCCAAGGCTTTTTCATCATCCGCGATCGGCAGGGCGCTGATTGCCGCGAGCAATGTTGCGCTGAGCGCATCCGCAGCTGCGTCATCAATATTGGCCGGGTCGTGGCGCAGGTAAAACAGCCGCACCAGATCGCGAGCGATGGCGGTGTGATTCAGCAAGCAGTCGGCCAACGTATCGACCGCATTGCGCAGACTGATCTGCTTGAGCCAGCGGGCGTAGGCGCGCAGCACCAATACTTCACGCCAGGCTAGACCAGCGTGAATCACCAAGCGATTAAAGGTGTCGTTTTCACTGCGGCCATTGAACACCGCGCGGAACGCCTCCAGGAAGCGCTGCCGGGCAGCGGTGTCTTCCAGGGCACCCGCCAATGGCAACTGAATGCCGATATCGATAATCCAGGCTTGGGTGCCACCATCAAATTTCAATGCGTACGGGCGCTCATCCAGCACCCGCACGGCCAGATTTTCCAGCAGCGGAATGTAGTCAGAAATGGCGATGTCGCTGCCGTGAAACAGCTTGATGCGCCATTGACGGGTGTCGTTATGGCTGGCGGGAGTCAGTGTGGCGGCCAGCGGATTGGTCGGGGTGATTTCTTCCAGCGCATCGACGTCGTACACCGCCACACGCGCACCAAAGTCGCTGGTGTAGGCGGGCGGGAAGGCGCGTTGATAACGTTGATAGCGGGTCGAACCAATCTCTTCGCCACTATGCTGCAACAGGCTCAGACGCAACTCGTCTTGCCAGCGCTGGGCGATCAAAGCGATTTCGGCCTCGATGGCGCGCGCATCGTAGACCGGGCAAACGCCATGCGGCAGACGCACAATGAAATGGATGCGTGCCAGCGGTGAGTCCGTCAGCAAAACATTGAAATCGCAGCTTTCGCCACCCAGTCTTTCCAGTAGCAATTGCTGGATGCGGCTACGTACTTCAGTGGTGTAGTTGTCACGGGGCACATAGAACATGACCGAGACGTAGCGCCGGTAAATATCCTCACGAAAGAACACGCGAACCTGGTTGCGTTCGTGCAAACCCACTACGGCAGAAACAATGCGGGTCAGATCATCGACGCCGGTCTCCATCAGTTCGTCGCGCGGCCAGGTGTCCAGCACGTTGAGCATGGCTTTACCGCGATGACCAGACAGGTCTACGCCGCTCTTTTTGAGCACGGCATCAATCTTGCGGCGCGCCACTGGCACGGCGCGCGGCGGCAGGGTGTACGCACTGGCGGTATAGAGCCCAACCACGCGCAGTTCGCCCGTAACCTTGCCGCTTTGGTCGACTTTCTTGATTACTACGACATCCAGATAAGCCGGACGATGCACGGTCGAACGGATATCTGCCTTCGTCAAAATCAGCAGACTTTTCGGGTCATAAGCCAGAGTGCGCAATTCCGGCGAAAGCGCGGCAAATGCGCGCGACGGGCCACTGGCATTGCCATTGCGCAGCAAACCAAAGCCGGAGCCGGGCTCGCTATCGAGCGTATCACCGTGCTCCCCAAGCCGGTAATCGCGGCAACCCAGGATGACAAAATGGTCGTCCAGCAGCCAGTCCAGAAAAGCGCGGGTTTCGGATAGTTCTTCGGCAGCCACTGGTGGTGGATTGCTGGTGAGTTCATCGCGGCAAGCTGCAATGCGGGCGCTCATGCCGGGCCAGTCGGCCACGGTGGTTGTCAATGTTTTGAGGGCTTGCTCAATCGCTGACTGCAGTTGTTGCAAACAACCCGCGTCTGTTTCCCGGTCGATTTCAAAATGCATCCAGGACTCGGGCTCACCATTGGCACTCAACGCCTTGAATTCGCCACGCTCATCACGCTGCACATGCAAAACCGGATGCAGCAGCAAATGCACGGTGTAACCCAGCCTGGCGATAGCCATGCCCACGGTGTCCACCAGGAAAGGCATGTTGGGCGCAACCAACTCGATGATCGTGTGGGTGGATTGCCAGCCGTGTTCGGGCGGAGTGGGATTGTAGATGCGAATGAGCGATTCATCCTGCTGCCGACATTGCCCCAGTCGCCGGTGGGCCTGCGTTGCGCCAAGCCAGTCTTCAGGCTGATGTGCGGGAAAATCGTCTTCCGGCAAGTCAGCGTAATACGACGCAAGAAAAGGGCGCAGCGCTACATCGTCGTTTGTCAGCAGGAGTACACTTTCCAGCATGCCGGCAGCATTAACTGGAGAGGGTTTATTCAAAGTCATTGCAGCCATCCTTGATCAAAGCAGGACTGTCCTAGTTTTGGAGTATCCCGCAGCCGGGTGCCAAACCACGGGATGTGGCTGACTCTATACTTGGGTGCGGCATGCGCCAAGCGGGTATTCCGCATTGGGAATAGTCCTGATTCGATCTGGATTCAAGCTGGCGGATAGTTGCCGACCCGCTGTATTTGCAAAAACACGGGATTACCGCTGACAACTATCAAAACAGGATGAATGTGCCTTACGAGTCGCTGAGTGGTTAGT
Organism: Silvimonas sp.; assembly: GCF_031291215.1. Lineage (NCBI taxonomy): Bacteria > Pseudomonadati > Pseudomonadota > Betaproteobacteria > Neisseriales > Chitinibacteraceae > Silvimonas > Silvimonas sp. Next base: position 40,562 of record NZ_JARLJK010000063.1, on the reverse strand, counting down.
GCCCAGAATATAACAATGGGCTAATATGCGTACCATTGCCTGAAACTGTATTCGGAGTGCCCCAATGAATTCCGCCCGCGAGGCCCGGACTACCAATGTTCCCAATAACGACACGCTGGTCGCGTGCCGTGACATGGCATTGCGTCTGCTCTCGCAATCGATGGATGGGTTCTTCACGCAGCTGGAAGAAACTTTCTTCACGCTGGCAGAAAACACGCATGACATGAAATTGCGTGACACCTATTATGCGGCGCGTGCTGAGTCTCAAGCCAAGCGCACGGTGATCCTGTCGGCGTTCCGGCAGCAGTTTCTGGAAACATTTGCCCAACGCATGGAAGGCAAGGGCGGCAATAGCGGCTTCTTCAAGGTTAGCCATTCCCCGGCAGAATTGAGCCTGGTGGCCAACGACGACTACGAAGAAAGCCTGACCGCTACCGGTGTCGCCAATTCGCTCAAGAACATGGGCGGTGACACGCTGCAGCAACTGGAGCAGCGTCTGGCACGGCTTATGCCGCTCAGCGATGACGCTTCCGCCTCCAATCCACTTAGCCCGGACGTGATTTGCGAAGCCGTAATGGCCGCCTGCCGGGTCTTTGAAAGTGGCATTGGCGCTCGTCTGGCCGCCATGAAGGCGTTTGAAACGTCGCTTTCCGGCCAGATCACCCAGGTTTATCAGGATCTGAACCAGTTCCTGATTCAGAAAAACGTACATCCAGCGCCGCCGCGTGTAGCCAATCGCTATCGCGGCCCAGCCAGCCAGAACCAACAGAGTTCACAGGAACAAAGCCAGTCCGCCGACGGCAACTTTACCGGCGCTGGTTATGCCCCTGAACAATACCCCGGCGCCTATGGCAACGCCCAGCAAGGGCAGGCACCGTATGGCAGCGCAGGTTATGGCCAGCAACAGCAGCCGGGCTATGCCATCACGCCCGAGCTGGTTGCCCACTTGCAGCAACTGGCTGCCGGCAATATGCAAGCCCAGGCCCGCACTTCGCTGCGCCCGGACTGGTTCAGCTTCCTGAACAATCTGCAGCGCGATCCACCCAATGCCGGAATGGCTCCCGGCGGACAGCCAGAAAACCTGCTGAGCGTATTGCGTTCAACCCGCTGGGTGAATGAGCTTAACCGCGTTGATACCATGACTTTCGATCTGGTATCCATGCTGTTCGACCGCCTGTTTGAAGATCCGCGGCTGCCCAATGCGGCCAAGAGCCTGCTGGCGCGACTGCAGATTCCGGTGCTGAAAGTGTCGATGCTGGATGGCAGCTTCTTTGCCCGCAAATCGCACCCAGCACGGCAATTGATCGACTTGGTAGAAGACGCCTTCCTCGACTGGGATGGCGAACCCGACGAAACCGATCCGAAATTTGCCAAATTCAGTGATGTGGTTGCCTGGGTAACCACGCACTTTGAAGATGAAGTTGGCGTGTTTGACACCGCCCTGGCCGATATCAAGCGCTTCCTGGCTGAAGAAGCCCTGGAAGTCGAACAAAAAGCCAGCGCCGCCGCCGACGACCTGTTGCAAACCGAGGTTGCGGAAATCGCCAACGCCACCGCGTCGTCATTGGTGCAAGCCAAACTGGCCCGCGCCGGTGAGGTACCGCAACTGGTGACCGATTTCCTGCAGCAATGGTGGGCGCCCGCCATGGCCAAAGCATGGGGCCCGAACGGCGAGGCCGATCCGGTATTTGCCCAGCGCCAGAAATCGCTAGACGATTTGCTGTGGAGCCTGCAAGCCAAGCGCGGCCCGGAAGAACGCCTGCAACTGGTAAACTTGCTGCCAGGCATGCTCAAGGTGCTGGAGAAGGGCGTTACCGATGTCGGCATGGATCAAACCGAATCGCGCGCATTTTTCTCTGAGCTGGTGAATTGCCACGCTTCTGCCATTCGCACCGGTCTACGCCAGTCGGCTATGGGTGTGCCGCCGGTTGAAACCGCTTTGCCAGCACCTTCTGCGCCGCAAGCTGTGGGCGCCAGCGTGTCCATGCATCCGGTGCCACATGCGGTCGAAGCACAGCAATTGCCTACACTGGAAACCATCGAGATCGAAGCTGCGCCTGCAGTGGCACAAGTGGCTGCCGAGGCAGAAACGATCACCAATGATTTCCTGCCAGCCCGTGGTGAATGGGTGCTGTGGCAAGCCGATACTGGCGAAGAGCGTCGTTTGCGCTTGTCGTGGATCAGCCCGCTGGGCACACGCTATTTATTCACCAACCGGCAAGGCGAGAACGGCTTGGCATTGACTCGCGCTGACCTGGAAACACACCTGGAAAGTGGCCGCCTGCAACGACTGCAGCGCGATGGCTCCGCGACCGAGCGCGCACTGAACCAGTTGCTCGCTGCCTGATTTTCGGCGGTTCCGTTCATCCAAAGCCCGATCCATTCGGGCTTTGTCTATTCTGGCCCGCACCACGCACTGCAACATCGCCCGCGTGGCAGGCCGACCATCTGATAAAATGCCGCAATGATACGACTTAAATCCCTGACCTTACGGCGCGGCACCAAAGTTCTGCTGAATCGCGCCGACCTTACCCTTTATCCCGGCAGCAAAGTGGGCATCGTTGGCGCCAATGGCGCCGGTAAATCGAGCTTCTTTGGCTTGCTGCGCGGTGAATTGCATCCGGACGCCGGTGATCTGGAAATGCCGCCACGCGCCACCATCGGCCACGTTGCCCAGGAAACACCCGCACTGTCGTGTTCCGCGCTGGATTACGTGCTGGATGGTGACGCCGAATTGCGCGAAGTGCAGCATCTGCTGGAGCACGATACTGAAGACGGCCTGCGCCACGGCGAATTACTGGCCAAGCTCGATGCCATTGATGGCTACACCGCTCATTCCCGCGCATCCAAGCTGCTGGCCGGTCTGGGTTTCTCGCAAGATGAAATGACCAAGTCGGTTTCGGAATTCTCCGGCGGCTGGCGTATGCGGCTGAACCTGGCACAAGCGCTGATGTGCCGCTCCGACGTTCTGCTGCTCGACGAACCAACCAACCACCTGGACCTGGAAACCGTGGTCTGGCTGGAAAACTGGTTGCGCAGCTATCAAGGCATGTTGCTGGTGATCTCGCATGATCGCGACTTCCTCGATGCCACCATCAACGCCATCTTGCATGTGGGCGACGGCGCATTGACGCTGTACACCGGCGACTACGCCGACTTTGAAAATCAGCGCGCGCAGAAGCTTTCGCAGCAACAACAAGCCTTCGACAAACAGCAGCGCGAAATCGCCCACTTGCAAGGGTTTGTGGACCGCTTTAAGGCCAAGGCATCCAAAGCTCGCCAGGCGCAGAGCCGGGTCAAGGCGCTGGAACGGATGGAGAAGATTGCCGCCGCGCACGTGGATTCGCCATTTACCTTTACCTTCCGTGAACCCGAATCCAGCCCCAATCCGCTGGTGCGCGTGGAAAACGGCAGTGCCGGTTACGATATCGCCTCGCCGATTTTGTCCGAGTTGAACCTGAGCCTGGAAAACACGGCTCGCCTGGGTTTGCTGGGCGTGAACGGCGCAGGTAAGTCGACGTTTATCAAAACCCTGGCGGCAGATCGCGATCTGTTGAGTGGCGAGCGTATCGAAGGCAAGGGCCTGAAGATCGGTTATTTTGCCCAGCATCAGGTGGATGAACTGCGGCTGGATGAATCGCCGCTGTGGCACATGCAAAAGCTCGACCCGAAAACCCGCGAGCAAGAGCTGCGTAATTATCTGGGCGGTTTTGACTTCCGTGGCGACATGGCTTCTACGCCGGTTGGCCCGTTCTCCGGTGGCGAAAAAGCCCGTCTGGCGCTGGCCTTGCTGATCTGGCAAAAGCCCAATCTGCTATTGCTGGATGAGCCAACCAACCACCTGGACATCGAGATGCGGCAAGCGCTGACCCTGGCGCTGCAGGATTTTGAAGGTGCAATCATTGTGGTTTCGCACGATCGCCACTTGTTGCGAGCGACGGTTGATAACTTCTGGCTGATCGAAAACGGCACTGTACGGCCGTTTGACGGCGACCTGGATGATTACACGCGTTACAGCCAGGAAGTGCGTGCGGCCCAACAGGCCGGCGCCAACGAAGCCGCTACCCCTGCCAGCAACGAGCCGAAGGTTGATCGGAAAGCGCAGAAGCGAGCCGAGGCGGAAGCACGGCAACGTTTGGCCAATCAGCGTAAACCAGTCGAGCAAAAGCTGGCCAAGCTGGAAAAGCAACTCGCCACCCTTAACACCGAGAATGACGAACTGACCGTCAAATTGGGCGCTGAAGATCTGTACGAAGCCGCCAACAAAGACAAGCTGCAAGCGGCTTTGCTGCGCAAGGCGGATATCAAGGCACAGATCGACGAGATTGAACTGACCTGGCTAGACCTGACCGCACAACTGGACGAAATGATGGCTGAGTAACAACAGACGTCAAAACATTCTGTGCAACATTGCGGCGACTTGAGTAATCAGGTCGCCGCAGTCACATTCGGTTGCACAACTGTGAACTTGCTTACCGCATCCATATCAACGCAACCCCGCCAGAACCGTTAATTGACTATATCCAGGCAATTAAAAAAGGGGCTGGCAATGACCAAACTACAACGTCTGCTGCACGAATTTGTTCTGCTCGCCAGTTTACTGGTCAGCGCCGCTTGGGCCGATGATCCGCCATCACAAGTTGCCCGTCTGAGTGCGGTCGAAGGCTCGGTAACGTTCGCTCCGGCAGGCAGCAACGAATGGGCCTACGCCCCAATCAATCGCCCAATGACCACTGGCGACCAGTTGTGGGTGGATAAAGCCGGTCGCGCCGAACTGCACCTGGGGTCTACTGCTTTGCGCCTGGGCGACCAGACCAGCTTGTCTTTTCTGGCGCTGGATGATCAGAACACCCAACTCAAAATAACCCAAGGCACGCTGAATCTGCGTGTACGCACGTTGCTCAGCGGCCAGCAAGTTGAAGTCGATACGCCCAACCTGGCATTCGTGGTGAACGGCGCTGGGGATTATCGACTGGATATTGACCCGAACAGCAATACCACGCGAGTGACGGTCTGGCATGGCAATGGCAGCGCGCTGGGCAGCGCCAACAATAGCTTCTCGTTGCATGATGGTGACCAGATTACCTGGTCCGGTACCGATTTACAGGAACAGTCTGCCATTGCAGGTCCGGGCGAGGATGAGTTTGATCGCTGGGCGCTGGCCCGCGACCAACGAGAAGACAATTCGGTCTCCGCGCATTATGTTTCGCGTGAAGTAACCGGCTACGAAGCGCTGGACGACAATGGCTCCTGGCAGACAGTGCCGCAATACGGTGCGGTGTGGGTGCCACGGACAACCATTGTCGGCTGGGCGCCTTATCACTACGGTCATTGGGTCTGGATCGCGCCCTGGGGCTGGACCTGGGTGGACGATGCACCGTGGGGGTTCGCGCCTTTCCATTATGGTCGCTGGGCTTATCTGGGCAGTAGCTGGTGCTGGGTGCCTGGCCCGGTACATCCGCATCCGGTGTACGCACCAGCGTTGGTGGCGTTTGCCGGCGGTAATGCTTTCTCACTGCATGTCTCAGTAAATAGCGGCCCCGGTGTGGCCTGGTTTCCGCTGGGGCCGGGAGAAGTCTATCGACCTGCTTATGGCAGTAGCGCCAACTACATCACCAACATTAATCGTACAACCGTGGTTAACAACACGGTGATCAACAACGTGACCGTCAATAAAGCGGTGTACGTAAACCAGAACGCGCCCAATGCGATTACCGGCATGGCTGCAAGCGCGTTTGTAAAAGGTCAGCCGGTGCAAGGCGCTGCGGCGACAATCAAACCACAGCAACTAGGTCAGGCCCAGTTTGAAAGCGCGCCCCGTATTGCGCCAGTCAACCAGAGCCTGGTTGGTTCGGCCAAACCCGCACCTGCGTTCAGCGGCGGCAATTTCAACAGGCCAGTCATCAGCACCCGCACACCACCACAGCCATTTGCCGCGCACGATGAACTGGCAGGGCGGTTCGCCGCGCATGGTCAAGCTGTTCCAGGTGCAGGCGCACCGCTGACTCAAGTGCGACCCGCGGCAGTACAGCCCCAAGTCAACGTGGTTCACACGGCGATGCCGCGCGCAGCCGCACCGGTTCCTGTTAACGGCAACAGCCAGAGCAGTGGTAATCAGCCCAAACCGGTGGCACAACCGGTGCGCGTGCCGCAAGGACAATCACCAAAAATTGCTCCGCAACCTGATACTCGCGAGATAAACGCCAACGCTGTGCCGCACCCGCCAGCCGGGCGCGCGCCACAACAGGGGTGGCAACAAAATACTGGGCGGAACATGGAGCCCCGCGCAAATCCGCCGATTGCTCCGCATTATGAAAATGCGCCCAACCAGGCACGCGGTCAGCCTGAGTCGGGGCAACAGCTTGCGCCACAGCGTCCGGCGACCATGGAACAGCAACCGGCGAACTACAACCGGAGCGTGCCCGCGCAGAATTTTGCGCCGCAAAAGACGCAGAACAGATCGCAACCCACTCAGTACCCACACGCCCACAACCCACCGACCGGACATCCGGAGCACCAGCACAAACCAGATGAACAGCATCAACAGAAGGACGAGCAAGCTCGTTGAGGCAGGATGACCGGCTGGCGTCGCTATCAGTTGCGTGGCGACGCCAGATAGACCCCGAGCATGGTCAGAGCGATACCCGCCAGCATGAAAGCAGACAATTCATCGCCAAAACACAGCCAGGCAATAACGGCGGTGGTGGGCGGTACCAGAAAAAACAATCCAGATACCTGGCCAGCCTCGCCATGACGCAGTAGCCATAACAGAATGCCAATGGCGCCGATGGATACCACAACAACCACCCACAGTAGCGAGAAAATGAACTGCCCATTCCAGTGGATAGAGCCACTCTCGAACAAGGCAGCAAGCGGCAACAGGATCAGCAACGACACCGCACACTGAATGATCGACGTTGCCACCACATCTACGCCGTTACAAAACCGTTTCTGATAGACCGTTCCCAGGCTGATGCTTACCAGCGCGACAAAGGCCAGCGCGACGCCAAGGCCAGTCACATTGCCGTGCCCCAGCTTGTTCTGGATCACCATAAATACACCGGCAACGCCCAGCGCTAGCCCGATCCACTGCAGGCGGTTGCGTCTTTCGCGCAGCACCAATCCGGCGAAGATACTGACTATAACCGGTTGCAATCCGGCAATCAGCGCCACCATGCCTGCTGACAAACCGGTGTGCATAGCCATAAACACGCAAGTGAAATAGCCGGTCTGCACCAGAAGTCCAGCCAGTGCGGTATGGATAAGCAATTGATTTCGCGGCCAGGTAACGCGCAAGAACGGCGCGGCGGGCAGCATGATCGCCAATACGGCAGCAAAACGGGCCACCAGAAAATGCAAAGGAGGCGCCCACGGCATGCCGAATTTGGCGCCGACAAAACCACTACTCCAAAGCAGCACAAACAAGGCGGGGGCGATCCGGGCAAAGCGATGGGTAGTCACAAACCAGTCATTCAAAGGCGGGCGGGGCATTGATCGTATCAAGACTGTCGGCAAACGCTAATGGTTTTGCCGTCAACAAGACACAAACGAAACAACTGTGAGCTGGTTTGCGTAAAACGCGGACATAAAAAAGGCCCCGACTAATGTCGGAGCCTTTGATTTCAGCACAACGGACAAATTACTTGGCAGCTGCCTTGGCCGATGCTTGTGCCTTGGCGACCACTTCTTCCACCACGGTTTGATCACGCTCGTAGGCCTCTACATAAGCGCGGCCGTAGTAGCTGTCCAGCAGCAGTTGCTTGAGTTCGGCGATCAGCGGATAGCGCGGGTTGGCGCCAGTACACTGGTCATCAAACGCTTCTTCTGCCACGGTTTCGAGCTTGGACAGGAAGATATCTTCCGGCACACCGGCAGCCTGAATGGAGGCCGGAATACCCAGCGTCTTCTTCATGCCATCAATCCACTCGATCAGTGCTTCGACCTTTTCGTCGTCATTCTTGCCTTTCAGGCCAAGATGTTCGGCGACATCGGCGTAACGGCACTTGGCCATCGGACGATCGTACTGACTGAATGCAGCTTGCTTGGTCGGGATATCCACCGAGTTGTAACGCACCACGTTCGAGATCAGCAACGCGTTGGCCAGACCGTGGGCCAGACCAAACTCGGCACCAATCTTATGAGCCATGGAGTGACACACGCCAAGGAAAGCATTGGCAAAAGCGATACCGGCGATGGTGGCTGCGTTGTGCACAGCTTCGCGTGCTTTCGGGTCTTGCGAGCCGTTGATGTACGACGAAGGCAGATACTTTTGCAACAGCTTCAGCGCTTGCAGGGCTTGCGCATCCGAGTACTCGTTTGCCATCACCGAAACATAAGCTTCCAGTGCGTGAGTTACCGCATCGATGCCACCAAAAGCGGTCAAGCTCTTGGGCATGTCCATGACCAGATTGGCGTCAATAATGGCCATGTTCGGGGTGAGTTCGTAATCGGCAATCGGATACTTCATGCCGGTTTTTTCGTCAGTAACCACTGCGAATGGTGTGACTTCAGAACCCGTACCGGATGTGGTCGGAATCGCTACCAGTTCAGCCTTGGTGCCCATTTTCGGGAACTTGTAGATGCGTTTACGGATATCCATAAAGCGCAGCGCCAGGTCTTCGAAGTGGACTTCAGGATGTTCGTACATCACCCACATGATCTTGGCGGCATCCATCGGGCTACCACCACCCAATGCAATGATGACGTCCGGCTTGAACGTGTTCAGGGCATGCACGCCTTTACGCACCACTTCAAGGGTTGGATCGGCTTCAACTTCATAAAACACTTCAACTTCCATGCCCATCTGCTTGAGAATACGGATGGTTTCGTCCGCATAGCCGTTGTTGAACAGATACGGGCCGGTCACGATAGATGCACGTTTTTTGCCAGACAAATCTTCCAGGGCAAATGGCAAGCAACCACGACGGAAGTAGATGTTCTTCGGCACTTTGTGCCACAGCATGTTTTCAGCCCTCTTGGCCACGGTCTTCTTGTTGATCAAGTGCTTCGGACCAACGTTTTCCGAGATCGAGTTACCACCCCACGAACCGCAGCCCAGCGTGAGCGAAGGTGCCAGTTTGAAGTTGTACAAGTCGCCGATACCACCTTGCGAAGACGGGGTGTTGATCAAGATACGGGCGGTCTTCATCTTGTCGCCAAAGTAGGCAATGCGATCGCCCTGCAAGTCCTGGTCGGTATACAGCGCAGAGGTGTGACCAATCCCGCCCAAGGCAACCAGGGCTTCAGCCTTGGTTACAGCGTCGTGGAAATCTTTGGCGCGATACATGGCCAGCGTTGGCGACAGTTTTTCATGGGCAAACGCTTCTTCTTCGCCCACCGATGCAACTTCACCAATCAGCACCTTGGTATAAGGCGGGACCTTGATGCCAGCCATATCGGCAATCTTCAAAGCCGATTGACCAACAATGCCAGCGTTCAGACCGCCATCAATCAAGATAACCTTGCGCACGGCTTCGGTTTCTTTCTTGTTGAGGATATAACCACCCGCTTTGGAGAAACGCTCTTTCGCGGCTTCGTAGACTTCATCAACAATGATGACGGACTGCTCGGATGCACAAACCACACCATTATCGAACGTCTTGGACATCAAGATAGATGCCACCATGCGCTTGATATCGGCGGTTTCGTCGACCACAACCGGAGTATTACCAGCACCCACCCCAATGGCTGGCTTGCCCGAAGAGTAGGCGGCCTTCACCATGCCAGGACCGCCGGTCGCCAGAATCAGATTAACGTCTTTGTGATGCATCAGTTGATTGGAAAGCTCAACTGTCGGAGCGTCGATCCAGCCAATGATGTCTTTCGGTGCACCAGCGGCAACTGCAGCCTCCAGCACCAGACGAGCGGCTTCACACGTGGCTTTTTTGGCACGCGGGTGTGGGCTGAAGATGATGCCGTTACGGGTTTTGAGAGAAATCAACGCCTTGAAAATGGCGGTAGAGGTGGGGTTTGTGGTCGGCACAATCCCGCAAATGATGCCGATAGGCTCGGCAATGGTCATGGTGCCGTAGACATCATCCACCGACAGCACGCCGCAGGTTTTCTCGTCTTTGTAAGCGTTGTAGATATATTCAGAGGCAAAGTGGTTTTTGATCACTTTGTCTTCCAGCACACCCATGCCGGTTTCGGCCACTGCCATCTTGGCTAGCGGGATACGCGCATCGGCCACGGCCAATGCAGCGCAGCGGAAAATTTCGTCAACTTGTTCCTGGCTGTAAGTGGCAAACCGTTGCTGAGCCTGTTTGACCCGTGCAACCAGTTCGTTGAGTTCCTGAAGATTGGATACTGCCATTGTGGATCTCCTGAAGTGAAATTCTCTGCAGCAATAATGCGCCGATATGCGAAATGCATGCTGCCAACTATTTACGGGCCTTTGTATTGAATAGTGGCAAACCGCAGGTTCAGCCACCCCAGACCGACAAATAGTCAAATTGAGATATACGATAACGTCATTAGGACAATGGGAAGTTGATTTCGCTCAGAAGTTTCCTGGTTAATTATCGTTTTGGCAGCCAGACGCAACCCATGACTCGGGGCGAGATTTATACTGGTCAGTTTTGCTGAAAAACCGTGATGGCAGGCGGGGAGAAATACAGGGGAATGCGCAGCAGAAATAGCGCGGGGCAGAGTATTCACTCGTGCCCCTGCTGGCCGCAATGGAAAGAGTTGGGCTTTTGTGCAGCGCAATACCGTTATATGTGACGAATGCAGTCAGGCCTGCCTGGGGAGCCCGCCCAACACCTTGTCCAGAGTGATCGGGTAATCGCGCACCCGCACCCCGCACGCGTTATAGATGGCGTTGGCCACGGCGGCACCCGCGCCACAGATACCCAATTCACCAATCCCCTTGATCTTGAGCGGATTGGCCTTGTCATCCACCTCGGGCAAGAACACCACTTCCAGCGCTGGAACGTCCGCATGGGTTGCCACGTGATACTCGGCCAGATCATGGTTTGCAAACAGGCCAAGCTGGTCATCTACAACCAGCTCCTCAGTCAGCGCCGCGCCAATGCCAAAGGTCATTCCGCCTAAAGCCTGCGAGTGGGCCATTTTCTGATTGAGGATGCGGCCAGCGGCAAACACCGACAGCATGCGGCGCATACGGATTTCACCGGTATCCATATCCACGCCCACCTCGACAAAGTGGGCGCCGTAGGCCTGCTGTGAATATTTTTTAGCCAGATCACCAGGCTGGATATCGCCATTGGCCTGTACACCATCCGACCCGGCCAGAGCCGCTAGCGACTTGCTTTGCTGTCCGTTACTGATCTGGCCATTTGCAAAAATGGCCGTGGCCGCATCGAACCCGGCCAGCACGGCCAGTTTGCTGCGCAACGCGTCACACGCGACATACAAACCCGAACCGGCACTGGCCGCACCAAATGAGCCACCAGAACCGGCCGCGGCCGGAAACTCCGTATCACCCAACAACATTCTGACCCGCTCTGGCGCAACGCCGAGCATTTCGGCCGCGATCTGGGTAAACACTGTGTAACTACCGGTGCCGATATCGGTCATGCCCATTTTTACAGTGACGATGCCGCTACCATCAATGGACACCTGGGCATGCGAAGGGCGCAAAAAATTGCTGCGTATCGCCGCAGCCATACCCATACCCACCAGCCAGCGACCGTCGCGCTGCTGTGCGGGCCGAGCCGAACGCCGCGCCCAGTCAAAACGGCGAGCACCTTCATCCATGCACGGCACCAGTTGCCGCACCGAATAGGGCACGTGTTTTTCCGGGTCTTCGGCGGGTTCGTTGCGACGACGCAATTCAACAGGATCAAGCTGCAGCTTTTCGGCCAATTCATCCATGGCGCACTCGATGGCCAGCAAACCCACGGCCTCGCCAGGCGCGCGCATGGACGAAGCAACTGGCAGATCCAGCGTACTCAGGCGATGCGCCGTTTTGCGATTTGCTGCAGCGTAAAGCGAGCGTGTTTGCGCGGCTGCGGATTCAAAAAATTCCTCGCCTGAGGTATTGCCGCTCCAGCTTTCATGCGCAATCGCCTGCAAATGACCATCTCGATCTGCGCCCAGCCGAATGCGCTGGATGGTGGCGGTACGGTGGGTGGTTGCATGAAAAACCTGTGGGCGCGTCAGCGCCACTTTTACCGGTAGCTGCAGCTTGCGGGCCGCCGCCGCAGCCAGGATAACGTCCGCCTGGATTTGCAACTTACTGCCAAAGCCGCCACCAATATAACGGCCGATCACCCGCACTTGTGCCGGTGGCATTTGCAGGGTTTTGGCGACAGTGTCTTGCGCCTGGGTCAACATCTGGTTGGAGGTATACAGCGTGAGATGATCGCCATGCCAGACCGCAAGCGTTGCGTGCGGCTCCATCATCGCGTGCGACTGATGCGGCGTGGTGTAGGTCTCATCCAGCTGAACGGCCGCGGCGGCAAATGCGCTATCAAACTGACCTTGAGTGCTATCCGCTGGCTGAATGCCGGGCTTGGGCATACGCGCTTGGGACAGTGCCTTGGCAAGGTCATATACGCCAGCCTCTTGCTGATAAACCGGCTGCACCAACGCCGCTGCTGCGCGGGTACGCTCAAAGCTATCTGCCACCACAAACGCGACCGGTTGGCCGTAATGGGTGATCTTTTCATCAACCAGTTGCGGCGAGCTTTCCTTGCTCTTGGGAGCTTGATCCAGCATGTTTTTATACGTCAGTACCAGCTTGACCCCGGGCGCACGTTCGGCGGCGCGGGTGTTGATGTCGCTGATCCGGCCCTTGCTGATGCCTGAGCCCACTACATACCCATACAGTGGCTGACCCGCGTCGGCGTATTCATAAGCGTAGGTCGCTCTACCAGTTACCTTGAGACGACCATCCACGCGATCCAGCGGCTTGCCGATCAACCCTTGGCGGTTGTCGTCAATGGGGTTATGCGGGGCAGGGCTGGACATTTCCATGGACGGCTCCTCAGGCGCGCTGGCTGGCAGCGAGCACCGCTTGCAGGGTGCGGCGGGTCAAATCGATTTTGAAGTTGTTATGGCCATGACCAGTTGCACCCGCCAGGACCGCGTCGGCCGCACGATCAGCACTCACTGCAGTACCAGGCGCCTCGTGCAACGCTTGTTCTGCCGCCGGCACCCGCCAGGGCTGCGGGGCGAGGCCGCCAAACGCCAGTCGTGCACTATTGATCTGATCGCCGCTGCGCTCTATCACCGCCGCCACCGACACCAAGGCAAATGCATATGAAGCGCGGTCGCGTACTTTACGATAAAGGTGCACACCACGAACGGGCGGCGGCAAGGCCACCGAAGTGATCAATTCGCCAGCTTGCAGATTGTTCTCCAGGTGCGGGGTGTTACCCGGCAAGCGATAAAAATCGGCGATCGGGATCACCCGGCGTTTGCCCTCGCCATTCATTGTTTCGATTTGCGCATCCAGCACCCGCATGGCCACGGCCATATCGGACGGATGGACCGCAATACACTGATCACTCGCGCCGACGATGGCATGCATCCGGTTAAACCCCAGCAACGCAGAGCAGCCCGACCCCGGATCGCGCTTATTGCAGGGTAAACCTGGCGTGTAAAAGTAATAACAACGCGTGCGCTGGAGTAGATTGCCGCCGGTGGTGGCCATATTGCGCAGCTGGCCAGAGGCGCCAGCCAGCAGCGCCCGGCTCAGTACAGCGTAATCGCGGCGAATGCGTGTATCCGCGGCCAGATCACTATTGCGGACCATGGCGCCAATGCGCAGGCCGCCTTGTTCCGTGGGTTCAATCCGGTTGAGTGGCAAGTGCGTGATATCAATCAAGTGCTGCGGTTTTTCAATTTGCAGTTTCATCAGATCCAGCAGATTGGTGCCACCCGCGATGAACTTGGTGTTGCTGTTGCCAGCTGCGGCGCGCGCAGCGGCGGCTTCGTCGGTGGCACGCTCGTAGGTAAACGGAATCATGAGTGCTCTCCCGCAGCATCCTGAATGGCGGCGACGATATTGGGGTAGGCCGAACAGCGACAGATATTCCCGCTCATACGCTCGCGAATCTCCAGCGCGGTGAGTCGCGGTTGCGCGGTTAGATCAGCACTGACATGACTAGGCATGCCGCTGCGGACCTCATTGAGCATGCCCAGCGCAGAGCAAATCTGGCCCGAGGTGCAATAACCGCACTGAAAGCCATCGTGCTCAATGAACGCCTGTTGCAGCGGATGAAGTTGATCGCCGTGCGCCACACCTTCGATGGTGGTGATTTCGTCGTCGGTATGCATCACCGCCAACGTCAGACAACTGTTGATACGCCGTCCGTTAACCAGCACCGTACAGGCGCCGCACTGACCGTGATCGCAGCCTTTCTTGGTTCCGGTCAGATGTAGATGTTCCCGCAGCGCATCCAGCAAGGTGGTACGCGTATCCAGCGAGACATCCATCCGATGGCCGTTGATCGACAAGCGCACTGGCATGGCCGGCGGCGTGGGCACAGCAGGGTCACCAGCTGCCTGCGCCGCCTGTGCTGGCGTTAACTGCAATGCGCCGGGCACGCCCAATGACGCGAACGCAGCGCCTGCCTTAAGCAGCGAGCGACGGCCAGGGTCGGTGTTTTTTGGGGAAAATGCGCTCATCGAATCATCCCTTCATGCCCATTGACGTAGCTGCGCTGGATTGATGCAGACGGCGTATCCGCATTGAGTGTCGTACGCTCGTCATAACGCGCCAGATCAGCCAGAGTATCAATATCCAGATGAATGCCCGAATCATTCACCGGCACGTACTGCGCCAGATGCGCATCCTGCTCGATCAATGCTCGCGCGCCAGTGTCACCCTGCAAGCCAGCCAGCTGCCCGAAATAGTGATGAGCAAATCCCACCGGGTGGCCACGCTTGCCGTTATACGTGGGGAGCACCAGTGCGCCGCCGTTCGCCAGTCGCCGCGCCACCAGCCGGATGGTAGATGGCTCAATGAAGGGCATATCAGCCAGCGCAATCACCCAGCCAGCGGCGTTGTGCGTGTTGCGAATGGCAAAGGCCAGGCTCTCGCCGATACCCAAATGGGCGTTCTCGCATTCCAGTACGTGCAATCCGGCCGCTTGCAGTAACGACTTCAACAGCACGCGCTGGGGTGACACCACGGCGACCGACCAAGGCAAGGCATCAATCAGGTTGAGCGCGCTTCTGATGCCCACGCGACTCCCATCCGCCAACGCATGCAATAACTTGGGCGAACCAAAGCGACTGGATGCACCTGCCGCCAGCAGCAAACCGACAATGCGTTGTTGATTGGCTGGCTGCCAACGTGGATCGCTTAGACTCATGCGGTAGTTTCCATGGTCATGGGCGAGTGAATCGCGCCGGAGCGACGCAGCAACATGCCGCCATCGCGCCCGCTGATCGCGGCTTTGATTTCGGCCAGTATCGCCAAGGCGACCTCTTGCGGATTGTCCGCGCCGATATCCAGCCCCACCGGGTAATGCAAAACACCCGCGTCGATCAGCGTCCGCGCCTTGCTGCGCGCACCAATCTCATCGAGCATGCGTTCGGTACGACTGCGCGGGCCGAGCTGGCCGATATAACGGGGCTGAACTTCCAGTAGTTGTTCCAGCAGGCGTTGATCTTGTTCATAACTGTGGGTCATCAGCACCACCACGCTTTGCCGGGTAACCCCGCAATCGGGCAGCGCATCATCCAGATCGGCCACGATGACTTGATCCGCCATCGGAAAGCGATCCGCCCGGGCGAAATGTGAGCGCCCATCCGCCACCGTGACATGCCAGCCCAAGTCGTGGGCCATTTGCGCGAGTGGCACAGCGTCCAGCCCTGCGCCAAAGATCACAAGTTGTGGTGGAGGGACGATGACTTCCAGGAAAAATTCAACCTCGCCGCCATCTACAAAGTACGCGTACTGGCGGGAAGAGCCGGTTGTGAGCGCTTGTGCCAGATCGGCAAACACCCGGATTTGCAGATTGCGGTCGGACAATTCACCCACCTGCGTGCCATCCGCCGTGATAAACAACCGCTGTCCGACATCAACGCTGCCGATGCCGGTTCGGGCAATTACCACTGCGCAGGCGGCCGGGCGGCGCAGTTCGGCCACCTGGCGTAACCAATGAAGTTGTGGGGAGTGTTTATCTACGTGCTCCAGCAAGATGTTGATTGCGCCATTGCAACCCAAGCCAAATGCCCATTGCGCCTCTGCGCCCGCGCCGGTGTCGTAACGACAAACTACCGGTGCGCCGCCGGAGGTCAGCCACCATGCCTTGCGCACAATTTCGCTTTCGAGGCAGCCACCACTGACAGTGCCGGCATGCTGACCATCGGCACACACCAACATACGGGCGCCTGGCCGACGATAGGCAGAGTTTTCCACCTTTACCACCGTCGCCAGCACCACTTCTTCGCCTCGCGCCAGCGCGTTATCAATGGCCTGCACAACCCCGGGAACAGTATTCACGGCGCAACCCCTGCAAATGAGCGCACTCACCGGTGTACCCAACAGCTTTACTCTGTGCTTTTACGGTGGCTGCTTGCTGTAATCCCGCTACGGGGCTTGTTGTAGGTTGATTCCCACGGGTGCAACCAGGTGCTTGCGCTCGTCGGTTGCGACGGCAATCCAAGCCCATGTTTTATGCCTTTCTGCTACCATCCAGAACGTTCGTTCTAAATGCCGTCGTAGCACCAACAAGGGTTGAAATGAATGCAGTTGTTTTTCCAGCGGCCAAACGCACACTTGATGATCCGTTCTATTACCTGAGCAATTTCAAACGAGTTCTGGACTGGATCGATACGCGTTATGCCGACCTGCTTGAGGCGGATGAACTCGCCTTTTTGCAGCAATTTGCGCAACTACCCCAATCCGCCCAAGCGCTATTGGTGCGGATGGTGATGCGCAAAGGCACGTTGTTTCGCCGCAGCAAACTGCGTTATCCAGAAATAGGCTGCATAGATACGGCCATTGCCGCTTTGCTGGCGCAGGGCTGGGCGAAAAGGCAATCCGAACTGGATGCTTCCCAGCTATTCGGCCTGTTCATCAAAACCGAACTCACTCCATTAACTCGCCAGGCGCCCGCCAATCTGGCCCGCAAAGACCAGCTTCGCGACTGGGCCATGGCAAATGTGCCCGCTGCGCAATCCTTGGCCGCATGGGGCCTCGCGATTGAGGACGATGTGTACCAGCTGCAAGTCGATGCCTTCTGCGAGCGTTTGCGTTTGATGTTTTTTGGCAATTTGCGGCAAGACTGGTCCGAGTTCGTGCTGGCTGACCTGGGCATCTACAGCTATGAGGCAGTCGAAATTTCCCTGCAGAGCCGGGCATTTCAAACCCGCAAAGAAGTGGATCTTTATCTGCAGTTGGCGCAATGCCGTGAACAACTGGAAGAGGGCGCCGCACCAGCGGATATCTTGCGAGAACTGGCCACACTCAGCAGTGACAATCCGTGGATTGAGCGCCGTCGTTGCAAACTGGTTTTCCAGATTGCACAACAACTGGAGCGCGCAGGAGCATTGCATGAGGCATTGCGGCTATACGGCGAATGCGATTACCCAGGCGCACGCCATCGTGCCGTACGCGTACTGGAAAAACTCGGGCAACCCGCCGCAGCCTGGCATCTGGCCGAGCAAGCATTGAGCGCGCCGGAAAGCGAAGCAGAGCTGCAGCAATTGCAAAGGATGCAGCCACGGCTACAACGTGCACTGGGATTGGCTCGACCCAAAGTCGCCCCGCCAACGGCAGTGGAAACACTGAATCTGGCACTCGCGCAAATTCCGGGGGCATCCGTTGAGTGCGTGGTGCGTGATCACTTGAGCACTACCGAAGCGCCGGTTTTTTATGTTGAGAACATCCTGCTGAATGGCTTGTTTGCGTTGTTATGCTGGCCCGCCATTTTTCATCCCATGCCGGGCGCGTTTTTTCATCCATTTCATCACAGCCCAGCCGACCTCAACAGCCCCGATTTTTACCCGCGTCGTGCCGAACAATTTGCGGTGTGCCTGGCTGAACTGAATAGCGGCAGCTATCGGCAAACCATACTTCAACGCTTTGCCCAAAAATTTGGCATCCAGTCCAGCTTTGTTGCCTGGTCGTGGCTTGATCAATCGCTACTCGAACTGGCCTTGGCCTGCATTCCGGCTACGCATTTGCGCAGCATATTCGAACGCATCCTGGCCGATATCCCGGCCAACCGCGCCGGCTTGCCCGACCTGATCCGCTTCTGGCCCGCCACCCGGAGCTACCAACTCATTGAAGTGAAAGGGCCGGGCGATCGATTGCAGGACAACCAGGTACGCTGGCTCAGTTACTTTGCGCAGCACGACATTCCAGTCGCCGTTTGTTATGTGACATGGGCAGAAGGCGCCCAATGACCTACACGGTTGCAGTGCGTGAGTTGTGCGAGTTCGTCGCCAAACAAGGGGATCTGGATTTGCGTTTTACCCCGGCACCCACCGCACAGGAGGGCATCGCCGGCCACAACACGGTGACTGCACGGCGTAGCGCGGGCTACCAAAAAGAAATCGCCCTGAGTGGTACCTACCAGCAACTGCTGGTGCGGGGGCGGGCGGATGGCTACGACCCGACACGCAATCAACTGGAAGAAATCAAAACGTTTCGTGGCGACCTGGCGCGCATGCCGGAGAACCACCGCCATTTGCATTGGGCGCAGGTGAAGATTTATGGCTGGTTGCTATGCCAGCAATTGCAGCTTTCCGAGCTGAATGTGTCGCTGGTTTATTTTGATATCGTCACCCAGAAAGAAACGCTGGAATGCGAAAGTCACAGTGCATTGGCGCTGCAATCTTTCTTTGAGCAGCACTGCAGCACATTTCTGACGTGGGCAGAGCAAGAACTGGCGCATCAGCAAACGCGCAATCAAGCGCTCCAGGTACTTGGTTTTCCGCATCCCGCATTCAGAGCGGGGCAGCGTGTACTGGCGGAAAACGTATACAAGGCGGCCCATACCGGGCGCTGCCTGATGGCTCAAGCACCGACCGGCATCGGCAAAACCATGGGAACGTTGTTTCCGCAGCTGAAAGCGGTTGGCGCGAACAAACTCGACAAAGTGTTTTATCTGGCGGCCAAAACATCGGGCCGGGCGCTGGCGCGCGAAGCTATCGGCAAACTAGGTCACGCCAATCCAGGCTTGCCCCTGCGCACATTGGAGATGGTGGCACGAGACAAAACCTGCGAGCACCCGGACAAAGCCTGCCATGGCGAATCATGTCCGCTGGCCAAAGGTTTTTATGATCGGCTACCCGCAGCGCGCCAGGCCGCACTGACGCTAACGCAAATGGATCAACCCAGCCTGCGCGAAACCGCTTTGGCGCACCAGGTTTGCCCGTATTACCTGAGTCAGGAAATGGCGCGCTGGGCCGACGTAGTGATTGGAGATTACAACTATTACTTTGACGCCAGCGCCTTGCTGCACGGCCTGAGCGTTACCAATCAATGGCAAACCGGCGTACTGGTAGATGAGGCCCACAACCTGCTCGAGCGCGCCCGCAGCATGTATAGCGCGCAACTGGAGCAAACCAGCCTCAAGGCTTTGCGCAAAACGGCGCCGGCATCGCTCAAAGCGCCGCTGGAGCGGGTTAACCGCTTATGGAGCGCGCTGGTACGCGAGCAAACCGAGCCCTATGCCGTTCACTGCGCGCCACCGGACAAGCTACTGCTTGCCCTGCAAAATTTGATTGGAGAAATCACCGAGCATTTAACCGAGCAGCCCGCTGGATTGAGCCCACAACTGCAGAGTTTCTATTTCGATGCCATGCAGTTCTGCCGTATCGCCGAAACCTTCGGTGATCACTCTCTGTTTGATATCACCCGTCGCGTTGCCCAGGGTAAACCGGCCACCACGCTGTGTTTGCGCAATGTGGTGCCCGCGCCGTTTTTGCAGCCCCGCTTTGCGGCCAGTCAGACCACCGTTTTGTTTTCAGCCACGCTGAGTCCGGCCGGGTTCTATGCCGATACCTTGGGCCTGTCGCCGGATACCGCCTGGGTGGACGTGCCGTCACCGTTTACGGCAGATCAATTGTCGGTCAACCTGGTCGAGCAAATTTCCACCCGCTTTCAGAACCGCGCAGCTTCGGTGGCGCCGATTGTGGCGTTGATTGGGCAGCAATACGCCAGACAACCGGGCAATTACCTCGCATTTTTCAGCAGCTTCGAATACCTGCAACAAGTGGCCAGTGCGTTGGCGCTACATCATCCGGCCATCCCGCAATGGGTACAGCAAAGACAGATGAGCGAACCCGAACGCGCACAGTTTCTGGCGCAGTTCACTGTTGATGGGCGAGGAATCGGCCTGGCCGTATTGGGTGGCGCGTTTGCCGAAGGGATTGATCTACCCGGCAATCGCTTGATCGGTGCGTTCGTGGCTACGCTTGGCCTGCCACAAGTGAATCCGGTCAACGAGCAAATCCGCCAGCGCATGACCGCCATTTTTGGCGATGGTTATGACTACACCTATCTTTATCCGGGCCTGCAAAAGGTAGTGCAAGCGGCTGGGCGGGTGATTCGCACTCAGCAAGATCGCGGGATTATCTATCTGATTGATGACCGCTTTGGCTGGCCAAAGGTACGCCGCTTGCTGCCGGATTGGTGGCACATCAACACCGCTGCATCAGCGGCGCGCGCCCTTGAGCCGCAGCCAGCCGGGCAGGGAGATTAACCCAAGCCATGTCCGTCTCTGACCGTTAGCTGTTCGCGCTTTGACATTTTTGTCCAATATAATGCAAAATTAATCCAGTATATTGGATTTTGAGGTGCGCGATGGATATCAATACCCGTATTGCTGCCCGGGTCAGCGGCCTGCGCAAAGCCCGCAATATGTCACTGGATGCGTTGGCCAGCAGCAGCGACGTCAGCCGCTCGATGATCTCGCTGATTGAGCGCGGGCAGAGCAATGCCACCGCCGTGGTGCTGGAAAAACTCGCGGTGGCTTTGGGGGTGACGCTGGCCAGCCTGTTTGAAGATCAACCTGCTACGCCCGCGCCGTTAATTCGCCGCCACGAACAACCGGAATGGCGCGATCCGCAGTCTGGCTATCTGCGCCGCAATATCTCACCACCCGGCGTGCAATCGCCAATCCAGATTGTTGAGGTGATTTTTCCTGCCGGTGCCCGTGTGGCTTATGAGAGCAGCACGCGCGAGCCGCGAGTGCATCAGCAAATCTGGCTACTGAAAGGGCGGATCGACGTCACCGTGGGCGAGGAGGTCTACGCCATGTCTACCGGGGATTGCCTGGCTTTCGAACTCAAGCAGGCCACCGCCTTTTTCAACCCACACCACGAAGACGCGCATTACGCCGTGGTCATCAGCAACTGATTTTTCATGCCCCTGGATAACGTGAGCAGAACAATGTCCCCAAACTTTACTATTTCCCGCGCTACGAACCTGGAACAGGCCGAGGTTATAGCCGGGCTCGGCCGTTTGCTGGTCGATTGCGTCGAAGGGGGCGCCTCGGTGAGTTTCATGTTGCCGATCGATCAGACTCATGCCGAAGCATTCTGGCGCAAGCTCGCCCCGGATGTGGCCTCTGGCAAACGCATTTTGCTGTTGGCACGCGATGAGCAAAATAGGATCGTTGGCACGGTGCAAGCTGTGCTTGATCAGCCAGAAAACCAGCCGCACCGGGCTGATATCGCCAAACTACTGGTCCACCGCAGCGCGCGCAAGGCGGGCGTCGGCGCAGCGCTCGTCCAAGAGATCGAACGTGCAAGCGCGCAGGCACAAAAGACACTATTGGTGCTCGATACGGTTACCGGCGGCGATGCGGAGCGGCTCTACAAACGACTGGATTGGCAGATTTGCGGCGAGATACCCGGCTATGCATTGATGCCGGATGGCGCTCTGTGCGGCACCACGGTGTTCTACAAAAACTTGTGATAACCACGCAACCGATTGATATATCGGCATATCAGTTCTGAGAACGACAACGCCCAGCTAATGCCGGGCGTTGTCGTATGGAGTCGCAATGACCGCGTAAAAGTCAGTGCGCTGCGGACACCTTCAAGGTAAAAATCGCAAAACGGGGTTCATCGCTTACCCAGTGATGCACCACCGACCAGCCCGCTTGCGCGACCAGATCAGCAAACGATGTCGGCGTGAACTTGTATGAATTCTCGGTATGCAAGCGCTCGCCTGCGCGGAAGGCAAAAGTATGGCCAGCCGCGTTTACGATCTGGTCAATCCGGCTCACCAAATGCATCTCCATGCGGCTGTGCCGCTCGTTCCACAGCGCAAGATGGTCAAATGCATCCAGATCAAAATCGCCATTCAGTTCGGTATTGATGCGCCGTAGCAGGTTCTTGTTAAAGCGCGCCGTCACGCCCTGGCGATCGTTATACGCCTGGTGCAGCGTGGCTTCATCCTTGGCCAGATCAGCGCCGATAATCATCAGCGCATCTTCACCTAACAACCGACGCACCGAACGCAACAAAGTAACGGCTTCTTGTGGACTGAAGTTGCCAATGGTGGAGCCAGGAAAGAAGCCAATCTTGCGGCAGTCATGGGCTGCGTCTGGCAATTCGATGGCGCGAGTGAAGTCTTCTGCCAGCGGGGCAATCGTTAGCCGCGGGTAGTTCTTGTTCATGCGCGTGATTGCGCCTGCCAGTGCGTCTTCGCTGATATCAATTGGCACATACAGCTTGATTTGCGGCGCAGCATCCAGCACCAGCCGGGTTTTATGGCTGGCGCCGCTGCCAAATTCGACCAGCGCGGCATTGGCCGGAATATCTGCCGCCACCTCGCGCGCCACGCTTTCCAGCAGGGCGGTTTCCGTGCGGGTGAGGTAGTACTCGGGCGTATCACAGATGGCCTCGAACAAGTCGGAGCCGACCGCATCGTAGAAATACTTGGGCGAGAGGTTTTTCTCCCGCGCAGACAGTCCCGCCACCACGTCGGCAGCAAATGCATTGTTCTGGTCTACATGCGCGCCAACGTCGCGCGCCAGACGCAAACCGGAAAACATCCAGCGCTGTTCCGGGCGGAAGAAATTGCGGTAAGTGGGGCGGGCATGGCCCGGCGGCGTAATGCTGGCGCCACCACGCAAGACCATTTGGCTGACCATGAACTTGCCGTTGTATTCGCCAACGGCGCTACTGGAGGGGCGAAAGCCCGGATAGGCGCTGTACGCGCTTTGTGTCCACTGCCAGGCCACGTCGTCGATCTGTTCGAGATCACCACTACAGGCAGCCAGCTCCCATTCCGCTTCGGTCGGTAGACGGGCATCGGCCCAATGGGCAAAGGCAGCGGCTTCGTAGTAGCTCAGGTGAGTCACCGGTGCATCAGGCTCAATGGGACGCATGCCCGCCAGCGTCATTTGCTGCCAGTGTTGTCCGGCCCGTTCCCAATAAAGTGGCGCTTGCCAGCCTTCGTTCTGCACCAGCGTCCAGCCATCAGACAGCCAATACTCGGCACGACTGTAGCCGCCATCCGCCATAAAGGTCAGCCATTCATCGTTGGTGACCAAGCGATCGCTAATCTCAAATGGTTGTAGCCAGACCGAATGCCGCGGTGTTTCGTTATCAAAGGCAAAGCCATCGGTAGCGGCACCCAGTTCGACCTTGCCGCCTGCCAGACGCTTGAAATGCCCACGTCGCCCCGGCGCATTGCCCGGCCAGTCTTCATCGTAGGCTGGCTTCAAACGGGACATACCGAACAGATGCAGGATATCCATCAGCAACAATTCCTGGTGCTGCTCTTCATGGGCCAGCCCCAGTTCGACCAGCTCCGTCACCGTCCCGGATTGATCGGATTGCAACAGCTCAGTCATGTATTCATCGACATGACTGCGATAGTCGAGCACCTGAGTGAGCGTGGGCCGTGTCAACAAACCCCGTTGCGGGCGCGGCTGACGGGGTCCGAGCGCCTCGTAATAGGAGTTGAACAGATAGCCAAACTGCGGATTAAACAGCGGATAGTCAGGCAGCAGCGCCGACAGCAGGAAAGTCTCGAAAAACCATGTGGTATGCGCCAGATGCCATTTACCCGGACTGGCGTCGGGCATGGATTGAACCACCATATCTTCGGCGTCCAATGGGGCAACCAGGGCCAACGTGCGAGCGCGCACGGCCAGATAACGGTCCTGCAAACTTTCACAGGCCGCTTCGCTCAGTGCCGGTTCTATCTCGGGATTCATCTGTTTAACCTCACTCCAGTAATACAGGCGATGCGGATACAGCTTAAAGACCGGACACACATTCGCTGTCAGTGCCACGCTGATTTGTTTGCAGGCGGCCTGTAGTTATCTCTGGCGCATCTTTTGTCAGTTGTGGGCACCTGGTGCAGCAGCAGACTGCAAGGTTGCCAGCAGCACCGGTAAAACTAGCAGCCAGCCATGCTGACGCAAGCACAAATCCATATGGGCAGACCAAAGGCAGGCATACGGCAACGGGGCCAAGTCGCATTCCAGCCAGTAAGGGCGGCAGTTAAGCCCAGGTGCCAGCTCCTCAATGCCCGAACTGCATTACAACCGTCAGCACTGACAGTTGAATTAAAAAGGCATTTTTTGAGATTATTTCAATTAAGCTCAACTTACGATCCTGGTCGCATGAACCGCACACCCAATCCCGCCTGCTGCCGCCAGCCTGATCAAAACAATATGGCGGACACAAAATCGGTATTCATGGTTCGGGAATACCTCTGACGATAGCCGTGAGCACCTGCGTGCTCTCATTGTTCGTGCAGCACAATTTCGCAATTCCACATCAGTAAAACGCTGGGGCGGACATGGGCAAAACCTTGAATGGGCTTGTGGGGTGGGGCGGTCTATTGGGAATGGCACTCGGATTACTGAGTGGCTGTGGCGGCTCAGATGGCAGCGATCCACCTGTCACACCCTTGCCTGACCCGCAAGCCATGTTTTCCTGGAATACCCAGCAAAAAGTGATCGGCTTCAGCAATAGTGCAGCGCTATTCCCGGTTCAAACCATGGCGCACGGTAGCGTGACTTACCCATTGCCGGTGGCGTCGGGTGGCATCCAGAAACAGGCGCTCCAGGTTACCTATCAATATGGCAGCAATGCCGATGGCTCTGCCCACACTGGCAATACCGTCAATGACTTCATGACCCACAATCAGGTGACGGGGCTACTGGTCATCAAAAACGGCCAGATTGTGCTGGAGAAGTACGCCATGGGCATCAACGCCGCGACGCTTTGGGATGGCAAGTCGGTTTCCAAATCCGTCACGTCCACGCTCATGGGCGCAGCTATCAAAGACGGCTACATCGGCAGCTTGAATGATCCGGTCGACAACTACGTACCGGAACTCAAGGGCTCAGCCTATGAAGGCGTGAGTTTGCGCAACATGCTGCATATGTCTTCAGGCGTGGCATGGAACGAAAACGAACTGGACCCGACTGCCGATTTGCCCGCGTTGCTGCGTTGCGTAGACACCGTGGGTGATAACGTGAATTGTGTGCTCAATTTAATGAAAACCCGGCCTCACGCCATCGATCCCAGTACTGGCCTGCCAGCCGCACCGGGTGCCATTTTCAATTACAGCACCGGCGAAGCTTTTTTGAGCGGCCTTGCCATCCAGCGCGCAACTGGCATGAGTCTGGCCAGTTATATGCAAAAGAAAATCTGGCAACCCTTTGGCATGCAGAGCAATGGCAACTGGTGGACCTGGAATGGCGTTTCGTTCGGGGCGGGAGGGTTTAACGCCACGTTGCGTGATTACGGCCGCTTTGGTTTGTTCGTGCTGAATAACGGCGTTTTGCCTGACGGCACACACGTACTGCCGGACAACTGGATCACCGACGCCACGACCTGGACCGCCAATTCCGCATTACCTGGCTACGCCGACAACGGCCAGTACGGTTATATGTGGTGGTTCAGCCCGGCCTATGATGATGATCTGGTTGGCGGCACCAATCAGGCCAGCCCGATTTTTGCCGAGGTCGGCGCGCCGCTGCAAAACACAGACAACCCCGCCGGAGCAATACCGGTGCAAGAGCGTGCTCCGGTGCAAGGGCAACCGGCCTCGGTGAGCGACTGGACCTTCGCTGCCATTGGCATTTACGGCCAGATGATCGCGATCAATCAGCGGGAAAACCTGGTGGTGGTGCAGTGGTCGGTATGGGACAAACCCAGCCCCACCTGCTGCAACCCGGCCGACCCAGAATATGCGGCGAGCGACCCCTACAACGAGCAGTCGGTGTACCTCAATGCGCTACTGATTGCGCTGCATTGAACCTGCGAAAACACTCGCTCTGCCACGGAGACTGGAACAGATGTAGGATTTTTCCGCGCGCAAGTTAAGGGAAATCCTATATGACCTGAATCAATAGTCGGCTTAAATGATGAGTGCATAAATTTGGGTATTCATCGTGCGTAAATGTTTTGAGTGTTTCGCCAGACGGCAAATCGATCCGCAAGAGTGTCTGACCATCGTCCGCATCGAACCGTCCCAGCCCACGGAGCAGGGCATCTCTCGCTGGGTTGTGACCCAGTCTTGTGCTGATGGTGTTGTTTCGTTAAAGACTGACGTACGCGGCAATTACATCACCGCCATGAGCCATGCCGACGCGATCGTCAGTCGCCGTCGACTGCGCCCGGTGCAATCGCATACTCCGGCTTGAACTGACCCGCCTCCTCGCATTACCCACTACGATTGCTGGCCAGTTGCAACGTCTTACCCCCATCCGCCCCGACCCGTCCCACCGCCAACTCCGGCGAACAGCAAACACTTAACTGCGTTGCGCTGATCCAGACCGGGATCAAATCTCCTTGCAACCCCTCGCTATAGCTCATTTTTTTTCGTAAGAACGATGCTTAATCCAGGCTTCCGCTCATCGATTCATTTGTCAGCACCTGAAAATACGCAAAAACAGTATTTGCGCTCCCCAATACGCGAATAAATGACCACAAACCGCATCTGAAATACAACATAGCCATTTCACCCAAAAGAAAAAATCCTGCAGGGACGCCGTCCGTAGGAATTTCCTGTCATCGCTTTAAGATTTGTCTATCCATATCCGTATAACACTCTTACTTTTTTGGTAATCTGTTATTGCGGGTATTGAGCACACCCGCATACCGAGCTGGCGGACATCCTGCTGGCGTTTGCGACGACTTGCTCGGTGAATACAAGACGGTCTTGCCGAGTTAACGGCAAAGACGGTCACAAGCCTGCCGACACCGCAAGCCAACTGCTGCGGATGTACGGCAGAAAACTGGGTTACATAGACAAATTGTCTTGGGGGTTGATGATGGGCTGGGTAATCTGCGTTTTCCGCAGCTTGCGGCTGCAGTGCTGCGCGCTGTTTTTGTCGAGCATACTGGCGACGCTGGCCTATGGTCAGGTGACTCAGGTAACGACATACCACTACGACAATGGCCGCACTGGTACAAACCAGAACGAAACCATCCTCAATACTTCAAACGTAAACGCCCAAAGCTTTGGCAAGCTGTACTCGCTGCCGGTAGACGGCCAGGTTTACGCGCAGCCGCTGTATATGGCCAACGTCAGCGTTCCGCAACAGGGCACGCACAACGTCGTATACATCGTGACCGAACACAACTCCGTGTTTGCTTTTGATGCCGATACCGGCGGCAGCCCGTTATGGCAGGTCAACCTTGGGCCACCCATGCCTGCGTCGGTATGTTGCGTACTGCGCGACCTTTATCCAGAAATCGGCATTACCGCCACCCCTGTTATCGACCCAGCTTCGCAAACGATTTATGTGGTTGCCGAAACCTACGACAGCGGCGTGGCGCACTTCCGGCTGCACGCGCTGGATTTGGCCACGGGCGCGGACAAGCTGACTCCGACGCTGATCCAGGGGACCGCACTGGGCTCTGCCCCCAGCAGTGTCAATGGCGTCATAACCTTCTCGGCCATGCAGCACTGGCAACGACCAGGGTTGCTGTTGATGAATGGCAATATCTATATCGCATTCGGCTCGCACCAGGACACCGAACCGTACCAGGGCTGGATCTTTGCCTATAGCGCAAGCACGCTCCAGCGCACCAGCGTACTTTGCATTTCTCCCAACGCGGGAGAAACCGGCATCTGGCAGGGCGGGGTGGGTTTGACGGGAGACGCGAACGGCAACATTTATGTGGAAACCGGAAATGGCGACTTCACCGCCAGTACGGGGGGCATTGATTACGGCGACAGCATCCTGAAAATCGCCACCAACAATGGCAGCGGGATGGCGATCGTGGATTACTTCACGCCTTCAACCCAAGCCGCAGACGCGTTAAATGACTGGGACCTGGGTAGTAGCGGCATCTTGCTGATCCCTGGTACGTCACTGGGTATTGCCGGAGCCAAGGACGGCAAGTTCTACGTCTTCAATACTAACAATCTGGGGCAATACAACCCCGCGGGCGACCAGATAACGCAGGAATGGCAAGCTACTTTTGCCTATTCGGATCAGGCTGCGGGCGGCTTCTGGGGCGGCAACTACATCTTCTACAATTCAACAATCTACGGGTTTGGTGAGCGCGACATCTTGAAGATGTTTGCCTTCAACGGTTCGAGCTTTATCACCACACCCATGTCGCAAGGTACGTTTATCGTGCCAGCGGGGATCAGCAACGACCCGGGCATGTCCATTTCGGCCAATGGCCTGGCGGGAGGCTCCGCTGTTTTGTGGGCAGCATTTTCGTCAACCGGCGTCGCCAACGGCAGCCAGCAAACTGGCGTGTTTTACGCGTTTGATGCAGCGGACGCCAGCAAAGTGCTATGGACCAGCAACCAGAATCGCGGCCGCGATTTCTCTGGCAGCTTTGCCAAATGGGTCCCACCTATTGTCGTGAACGGCAAGGTTTATCTGCCGTCTTTCTCCAACTACGTCAGCGTGTATGGGCTGCTGCCTTCAGGTATTGGCGGCGGCTCCATAACGGGCTCCGGCACCAGTGCAACCACGACGGCCAATCTGACCACAGAAGGCACAGCAGACTGGGTGCACTGGGGTGACGCCGCAGTGACACGCAAAGCTGGCGTGAGCGCCCAGATCAGCAATTATTCGGTGATCGGAACCGGCACCCCAAAGGCTTACGCCAATGATGTCAGAGGGCTTAGCTGGACCGACGGCACACCTACCGCCACCGGTAACAACAAAAATGGCCTCTTTCTGAATAATGCGGGCAACGGTTATTCCTTTACCGCACCCGCAGGTCTCACGCCAAGAACATTGACTGTGCACGTTGGTGGCTATAACACCAGCGGCTCGCTGGTCGCCCACTTGTCCGACGGATCGGCTCCTGACTTTGTCGATACCACCCCTCAGGTTGCTGGCCAGTACGACCGCAATTACACCCTGACCTACACCGCCGCTTCCGAAGGCCAGACGCTGACCGTCTATTGGGAAGCATTGGGTGGCTCGGGCAACGTCGCGCTCAGCGGCGCGGCACTGTCGGCCCAGTCGGCAGGGACTATTGCGGCAACCGCTGGAACACCGCAAAGCACCACAGTGAGCACGGCATTTGCCACGCCATTGCAAGCAACAGTCAAAGACGGCCAGAACAACCCGGTTAGTGGTGTTACGGTCACCTTTACTGCGCCTGCATCCGGTGCGAGTGCCACCTTTAATGGCGCGGCTACGGCCACTGCCACCACCAATGCCAGTGGGGTAGCGACCGCACCGGCGCTCACTGCCAACGCGCAATCGGGCAGTTATGTCATTGCCGCCAGTGCGCCTGGCGCCAATGTAGTCGCCAGCTTTAATCTGACCAACAACGCCGTTGTCGGTGTCACCACCAACATCGCAGCCACAGCCGGAACACCGCAGTCGGCCAATACGGGTGCTGCGTTTAACACAGCACTGCAAGTCACCGTAACGGGTAATGGTGGCACGCCAGTGAGCGGGGTAGTGGTCACTTTCACCGCACCTGCGAGTGGAGCGAGTGCAACCTTTAGCGGCTCTGCCACAGCAACGGCAACCACCAACACCAGCGGCATCGCAACCGCACCACAACTCACGGCGAACAGCACTGCAGGCACGTTTGCAGTTAGCGCAACTACACCCGGCGCAACCACACCCGCGAGCTTTGCACTTACCAACACCACAGCGGGTGGCGGCGGAAACACCGGCGCGGCAATAACGGGTTCGGGCACCAGCGCGGCCACCACCGTTAGCCTCAGCGCAGAAGGGCTGACTGACTGGGTACACTGGGGCGACGCGGCGATCAATCGCAAGGCTGGGGTAACTACGCAGATCAGCAACTACACAGTTACCAGCACAGGCGGGACCGCAAACGTTGGTCAGGTCTTGAGTTACAACAACGATCCGCGAACCCTGACCTGGAGTGGCGGCACACCAACCGCCACCGCCTCGAACAAGAACGGTATTTATATTGCCGGCACCGGCAATGGCTTCTCCTTCACCGCCCCGGCCGGGACCACAACCCGCGTACTGATTGTCCATGTAGGCGGCTGGAAGAGCAGCGGTACGCTAACTGCACATCTATCTGACGGCTCGGCAGCGGACTTTGTCGACACGACAACGCTGGCCACTGGTCAATACGATCGCAATTACACCTTGACCTACACCGCCGCCAGCTCCGCCCAGACCCTCACCGTTACATGGGCTATGGCGTCCGGCACTGGCAATGTCACTCTGAATGGTGCAGCACTAGTGCAACAAGCGGGGATTACGACCACGGCGGGCACACCGCAAAGCGCTGCGGTGAATGCAAGCTTTGCCACTGCGTTGCAAGTGCTGGTTAAAGACAACACCAATACACCGGTGAGCGGGGCAAGCGTCACCTTTGCCGCACCAGCAACTGGCGCCAGCGCCGCATTTGGCGGAGCAGCCACCGCCACAGTGACGACTGACGCGAATGGCCTGGCCACCGCACCGACATTAACCGCCAACGGCCAGATCGGCAGTTACACGGTGACAGCAAGTGCAGCCGGCATCAGCAATCCGGGCCGATTCAGTCTCACCAATACGGCCAGCACTGGCGCTTTGACGGGTTCGGGCACTTCCTCCGCCACAACCACTAGCCTCACCAGCGAAGGAACCGCCGACTGGGTGCATTGGGGCGACTCAACCACCACGGTGAATCGCAAAGCAGGCGTAACGGCACAGCTAGGCAATTACGTTGTGGTCGGCACAGGCAAGGTGCAGACATACGTCGACGATCCAAGAACGCTCAGTTGGTCTGATGGCGCGCCAACCGCAACCGGTAGCAATAAAAACGGCATATATATCGCCAACACCGGCAATGGCTTCTCGGTAACCGCTCCGGCAGGACTGGCAACGCGCACGCTAACCATTCATGTGGGCGGCTGGAAGAGCAGCGGCACGCTAACGGCGCATTTGTCTGATAGCTCGGCGGCGGACTTTGTCGACACAACGACACTGGCCACTGGTCAATACGATCGCAATTACACCCTGACCTACGCCGCAGGCAGCAGCAGCGCGACCCTGACCGTGAGCTGGGTCATGCAGTCGGGCACCGGCAACGTGACCTTCAATGCCGCTACATTGCAATGAGGGCACCCATAAAATAGCAGGGTAGAAAAGGGCGCCCGTCGCCACCGGCAAAACGCAGCAAGGCAATCACGAACCAGACACGTGATTGCCTTGCTGCGTTTTTTGCGCAACGGCCAGAGTGTCTCTCGCAAAATTTCTTTGGGAGAGCAAATCAAGGAGACGGTCGGGTCGTTAAGCGGGCGAGGGTGGTTTCTGAATCGCGTAACCCGGCAAGACCTTTATCTGCCGCTATCGAATAAAACAGTATTTAGACGCAGGGACGTTGCCTGGCGCCCAGACCAAAGCTGCATCAACGAATGCCATCATCGAACAATCTGAAAGCCAGACCCCAGGCATTGGCTTCACCGTGTGTTATGCCATTTTTGTTGCCGCATCCTGACGGCCAACCACCATGCGAAGCGCCATCAAGGGCGAAACAGCTGCTCTTTTGCAATACTGCGGCGCGTGCCGGTTTTGAGATGCTTGATCATGATTGATTCGATCCCATAGCGCGCCATCGCATCGCCAATGGTTTCTTCGCCGGATGCTGGCGCGTTTTCCACGACCCCCGAAGGGCTCCCCAGACTGCGCTCGTCCGGGAAAGCCTCTAGAATAACCAGCAGCAATATCGCCGCATCGAGTGACTCGCCCAAGTCGCCATCCAATTGACGGATAATGATTTTTTCATCGTCTTGCTGAGCGCGATAAGCAATTTTGTACGTGAACATGGGTTGCACTGACTCAGGCGATTGCACCCACTTAACGGTAGCTTTGGCCGTCCTGGTTTTCAATGCTGATCACGAAAGCTCCCGTCCAACCGGCCCAGCGCAGGCCGGATATGACCACCCGAAGTCGTCCGCAAGCGTGAAATGATCAACGCCACCTTGATCCTGGCAAGCCCATTCAGGGCGCAACTGCGCTTTCCCGGTACAATACGCATTATGGAAAACGATCTAGATCTAGTGGTTAAACGTGTCACAGCGGCGTACGGCAAAGCCGGCACCAAACCACAACCCGGTTTCATCGAGTGCCGCGTGGAATCCTACCCGGGCCGGACACTGGCTTATCTCTTTGCCACCGGCGCAGACGCATTGCGATTTCAGGGAGAGATAGGAATGCTGGGGCTGCGCGCAATAGTCGCTCCATACGACCCCAAAGAAGTCATCGTCCTGCATTCAAGATAACGAAGTAGCGCTGCGAGTACTCATACTGGAAGGCAACCAGACCCCGCAATTGCGGGGTTTTCCTTTGTGATCTTCATCGACTTGGCAAGACCGATCCAAGTCGTGCTGCGACAAGCGTTGCGGAGAGTGTTCAAAAGACCGGGTACGGGGTATGAAGCAGTATCTCTGTGCAGTTATAATTACTTCGTATAATGTATATTATGTAAAGTAAGATACGTTAGAACCAGAAGTGCTAGAACGACCTCCGCCGCACTGGCCACCTTGGCCGTAAGGTTCGACCCGCTACCTTCTCCGAAGCCTGACAGCGCCGCCGTCATTGTCAGGCACAGCACCAGCGCCACGGACGCGGCGGACTTCCCAAAACGCTGGTTCAAGAAATTTCGCCAGAATCCTGCCTTCTCGTCGCTCTTGGCACGGTCTAGCTCCACGATGGCGATGACCTGCATCGGATCACACCCGATGATGTCGGCCAGCCTGCAAGCGGTTAGATTGTCGATTGCTCGTTTTTTGTCTCGGAGCTCCGACATGTGGCCGGGCTTAATTTCGAGCGCTTTTGACAACTTGTAGTCTGTATCTAGGCCGCGCGCCTTTTTGGCTGCATCTAGCACTTCGTTGATCGTTTTCATCGAGTTCTCCTTTGCTTGTTGCTCACGGTCTACCGTAGCGTCTGTCGCGCTTCAACCGGTCAAACGCGTTTTCTATGGCCTGCATCCGGGTCTTTGAGCCCTTCTTGAATTCGTAGGCGATTAACCGCTCGACGATGGATAGATCGCCGTTGCATGCGGTTTTTAACTGCCTGAATGCCGGTGATTGATCCTCCCTACGTGGCGGTCTTCCCTGGCTGATTGTCGAGTTTGGTCTTTTTTCTTTTCCCAGCGGCCTTTCGTTGGCTTGCGCCCGTTCCTGCCTGAATTGCTTGGGATCGTACGTGTAGTCAGCCTTGCCTCGTTCGCCGGGCTTGCTTGCCTTCCGGAATGCCTTGTACTGGTTTTGTGTGCGCTTTGTCTTGTACCAGTCCCAGCCCATTTTGGCCGCAACCATGATCAGACCTATCGGCACGAACACCGTGTTCATCGGCTCGTTCATCTCTTGCAATTCCCCGTTGAGGTTGTTGTTTTTTCTTTCTCAATATTGACTAAACCCATTTTTGGGCATAATTTCCGCTATGCCCAAATTTGGGTTTATTCACATAGCGAGCAAACCATGCGAGTCCTACTTTGTGGCGTCGTCAATCGCAAAGGCGTAGCCAAAGCGTCCGGCAAAGCCTACGACATGACCCAAGTCCTTGCCCTCACCCCTGTTGCCGAAAAATCCAGCCAGACCATGGACATCTCCGGTGTTGGCTTTGAGTGCAACGAGCTGGACGGAGTTCAGGGCCTTGTTGCCCTGGCCAAGTCCTACAACCTCGACTTCTCACGCGGTCCGATTCACGTTGATTTGCAGGTTACGCAGATTATCGAGTTCGGGAAAATGAAAACCGTCATTCAGGGCTTTACACCCGTCCAACGCGCAACAGCGCCGGACGTTCACACCGGCGAACTGAAAAAAGTCGCCTGATCATGCTGATTGACTGGCTCACGCTCAAGCTGCCCCGGGAACACGTCCCGCAAGCCGTTTATGACCGCGCCGCCAATCTGAATGATCGCGTTATTTGCATCAGTCCGGATGGTGAGCTTCGCTGGCAAAAGGTTGGCCGCGAATCAATCCGTTCGGACTCGCATCAACTCGTTGTAGACCCCACGCCGCATTTTCTCACGCTGTCCGGCTCTCCGGCTCGCGTCGTGAACGGTAATAACGTCTTCGGCAAGTTCGATATCCGTGAGTGTGCAGCCGACATGATCCGGTTCGCGTCGAAACATCTCGAATGCATTCTCCCGCTGGATGGCTCGTACCTTTTTCGGCCCGGCATTGAGCTTTGGAACTGCACCCGTGCAGACATCACGGCCAATTACGACCTCGACAGCCTGTCCGAAGTGAAACAGGCGCTGCTGTACCTCGGTAAAGCCGAAGGTGGCCGCTACAAGGTCCGCAACACCGCAGAAACGCAGTACTTCAACCACGGCTCCGCCCTGCTCTCCGGCAAGGCCTACGCCAAAGGCCCGCATCTGGCCTATCAGGTAAAGAAATTTCAAGCAGAAGCCACCCCGGAACAAATGGAGCTGGCCAATCGCATTTTGCGTCTGGAACTGAAAATCGGGCACCAATGGTGGCGAGAACGCTCACCGAAAGCCTGGTACGAAATGACCGCTGACGACTTTCAGAAAATGCACCAGGACTACTTCGCGCATTTCGTCGGCAAGGTGGAGATCACTGAAATGGATGATTTGCGCACGAACTTTATCGAAGCCGCCAAGCGTGTTGGCTACACGGAAGGCGTTGGCATGGCCGCATACCGCACGTGGTGCCAGATCAAGGCCATGGGCCTGCGTGAGGTCGAGGACACCATGAGTAGCCCGACATGGTCACGCCACCGCAAGGTCATGTTTGAGGCAGGCATGACCTACGCCGACTTTAACGAGCAGAACATCGTGCCGTTTCGCCGCCGCACCATTGAGCTGGGCGCACCTGTTTATGGCTGGGAAGACATCCGGAGGGCGGCATGACCGATTGGCTCATCTTCGTTTTTGGCGCTCTCGCGTTCGGCTTTTTCGTTGGCCTGCCGTCGATCCTTCATTACCGCTCTATCAAAAGGACTTTGAAATGTTCACCGCACACAGCATCGGTTACTTCGTTCTCGGCCTCGTCGCTGTTCTTGGCTTCCTCTGGTTCAAGTCCCGTAAGGGCTGAGTGATGGACGCCTCTACCATTGCCTCTGCTGTCGCTTCAGCCCCCGCTACTGGTGATAGCTGGCAGATGGGCACGTTTTACGCCGTCATGGTGCTGTTGTTCGCCATCGGCTTTGTATCAGGCCAACGCTATGCCTGACATGAGTTCGGCAATGTTGGTCGGTTGGTTGCTTGGGGTTTGGGCCACTGGTTTTACCCTGGGCTTTTTCGCGCAGTACGTTCGTCGTCTGTTTTTTATTCTTTAGGAGATTTGAGCATGTTGACCAAGAAAAACCTTTCCTACGTTTTGGCCCTCGGTGCTGTCGCTGCTGGCGCCATCGCTCCGGCCGCTTTTGCTGACGCTGGTGCTGTCGATTACTCGGCGATCACCAGTGCCGTACAAACCGGCATGACCAATGTGGCCACTGGCGCTATTGCCATGCTGTCCGCAGTGGTTCCTGTCGCTATTGGTGCCCTCGGTGCCATGGCGATCTGGAAATGGGGCCGCAAGCTGATCGGCAGCATCTAAGACCGGCCCCACGCCGGTTGCGCTGTGGGGGCTTCGGCCCCCTTTTCATTTATCGCAACTGTTACGGTAAATCACTATGATCCGCGTACGGTTCTTTGCCGCTTTCCTTGCCCTTCTTATCCCCGGTTTCCTCTTCGCGTCTGCGCTTCCTTCTGGCATTACTACGTGGAATCAGACGCCTTCTGGCGGCACATTTTCAACACCTTCTGGTACGACTTGGGGGCAGGTCGCCAATCAGACCACACCGTCCCGCATTGGTAACGCTGCGAATGGTGCCGAGTATCTATACAACTCCGAGCAGCGTCTCGCCAGTGTCGCCAACGGCGCTTCATTTGCTTCTGAGGTTGAAACAGGGATCGCCAAAGCCGACGTAGTTAATATCCTCAAAAACGCGGTTAAGACTGGCAAAGTTACCCCAGCCGGCATTGTGGGTGGCATTGCTGCCACGTTTATTGTTGGTGCGCTGATTGACCAGGGTTTCAAGTGGCTTGATTCGGCAAAGGATTGGGAAAAGAACAATCCAGCTAACGGCGATCCGGTTTGCTATCTCGTTAATAGTGATAAGACGTTCTGTTCTGGTGATTTGCTGGCCAATGTCACCACGTATGGACAACAACGCGGTAATTGTCCAGCAGGTCGCGTCGTTACTGTTCCCACTCTTTCTGTGGGTCAATATGGTTCAAGTACCTGCAATGGTTCGACTATGTACAGTATCAAGGCATTTCAGAACCCGGCATATGGAACGTCCACTGTGCCTTTAACTGATGCCGATTTGGATACCGCCCTAAATGCGGAAATGGCAGCTAAGCACAATGCAACCGATTGGGGGCATGCTTTTGATGACGCTGCCGCAATTGCGCCGCAGACCGCGTTAAATCCCGATTCCCCGCAGTTCGTTTCTCCCGCGACAAATCCTGCTACGCATACCGTTACCAATCCGGACGGCAGCAAATCAACTAGCACGACAACAACGCAAACTACGACCAACGCCAAGCCTTGGGGTAATACGGTCAACGATACTGGCATTGACGCTACCAGTTCCGACACAACCACGACCACGACTACCAATCCAGACGGTACGACCACCACTACAACTGACAGCACACCCGAATCCAAGCCGACGCCAGCCCCTACTCCCGAACCGAGTCCCGTGCCGCCTCCTGACACAACTTTCCCGCCGGTTCCGCCGCCTACACCCGTTCCAGATTCGGCACCGTCATCACAGACTGGTTTCTTGTCATGGTCTCCTTTTGCGACGTTTGCCTTTACCTGCACCGATCCGAGCATGCCGATTCTCGATAAAACGGTTTCTATTCCGTTATGCACATGGATTGAGCGCATTCGGTCGTTTTTCTTTTGGTTCTGGAACGTGGCCACCGCAATTGGCATTTACTTGCTTGGTCGTGCGTTCAACATCAACACGGCTTCGGCCAAGACTGAGGAGTAACTCATGGGCGCAATCATGACGGTGGTCATGGGCTTTCTGGGCACCTTTTTTAGTGGCTTTGTTGGCTGGCTATTTACTTTTTTCACGCACAAGGTTGCTCGTGCCGCCCTTGTTGTTTCGTTGGCGGTTAGTGCTGTCGGCGCTTTCTATGCCGTTTGTTCTGCTGCGCTGTCTGGTCTTTCTCTGGCTTGGCCGGGCGTTATGTGGCAAGGCTTCGCGTACATGATCTTTACCGACAACCTGCCCGCCTGCCTTACCGCTTACGCCTCTGTCTGGGCTGGCCTCAAGGTCATCCAGTGGGCCCGCTTCACTTGGGAGAACATCACATGAGTATTTATGTCGTCACAGGCACGCTGGGCTCCGGCAAATCACTCATGACCGTCAAGCAGCTCGCTGAGTACGCCAGAGAGGGCCGCCGTATCGCTGGCAACTTCGATATCGACCTTTGCCACCTGACCGGCAACAAACGCAGCAAGGCCACTTACAGCCGCGTTCCGGACCTGCCAACTGCAGCCGATCTCGATGTGATCGGCAACGGCAATACCAGCTATGACGAGAGCAAGAACGGCGCGCTCATTCTCGACGAGCTGGCCGTCTGGATGAACGCCCGCAGCTTCAATGATCCCGGTCGCAAGGAATTGATCCGCTGGTTTGTGCATGCCCGTAAAAAGGGCTGGGATGTCTTTTTTCTCGTGCAACACGTCGGCATGCTGGATAACCAGATTCGCGAAGCGCTCTGCGAGTTCCACGCCGAATGCTTTCGCCTGGACAAGGTATCGGTGCCCTTTATCTCTCCGCTGTATCGCATGATTACCGGCAAGCGCTTTCTGCCCCTACCAAAAGTCCACACGGCACGTGTGACCATGGGCAGATCGGCACGCCCTGTCTCTGTTGATCGCTGGTTTTGTTCTGGCGGCTCACTCTACAAGGCCTACGACACCAAGCAGATTTTCGACCCCGAATATCCGCACGGTGCGCATACGCTGCTTTCGCCCTGGCACACCCACGGACGCTATCTGCCCCCGCGCCTGTCGCCGCTGTCGATGTTGTGGCGCTTTCCGCTATGGCTGTACATCAAGGCCTTCTGCGCCGTATCCGGTTACTCCTACGACTTCGCCAGTCGTGACTGGAAGAGCACACCCCGGCCCCACCGGGCCGGGGTGTGAGATGAAAGTCATGACCGGCTTCCCTACTCTTTCCCGCTTCGCCGCTGTGGCGTTGCTGTGCTGCCTCGGTGGGTGCGCCACAACAACGCACTTCGACGGTCTGGCGCGGCACTCTGCCTACGTGGACTGGTTCAATTGCACGTACACCCATGCTCTTTTGGAGTGTGCGTAGCGTTCATGCAAGTCTCGAAGTACCTGCACCGCCCTTTTGCTGACTGGATGCATGGCGTGACCCCGGAAGAGGTGTGCGCCGTGTCTGATGATGAAGTGGATCTGTGGCTCCTGATCATTGCGAACATCGGGCCACACGTCCGCTTTTCCCTGCGCGCTGACTATGTGAAAAACTTCTACGTCCGCTACAAGGTCGCCAGGGCAAAAAAAGAAGGCCACGCTCTCTACAGTCGTGGCCTCCCTTATGAATCGATTTTCAGCGTCATGGCACTTTTGGTCGACCTTGGCAAGGTCTAATACGCTGATTTCAGTTTTTCAATTAATCCCACCAGCTCCGGTTTCCAGCTTTCCACGCAATCAATTCCTGAATGTAAGTGCTGTAGAGATTCAAATATCAAAGCCAATTCTCTTGTTGAAAAATTCAGCGTTTTTACCCCATCTCTTTTCTGCCTGTACCTCAATAGCTGCATGCGTTCTGCACTGCTTTTGGCTTTGCCCGTCACGGGCCGACCACGCCGTTTTGGCGCCTCGATCAATTCAAGAGTTTTCGTGTCTTCAGTTTGCTTGGCCATGGCGATTACCAATTAACGTAACAGTGACGTTATTATAACAAAACAATTAACGTCATTGTGACGATAAATAGGCCGTCTATCATATCGGCATAAACTTTCAGCGACGCTTACAACCCGGGGAAAGCTTCGGTTCTTTACTGCAAGCCGAATACAGAGGGGGAACCGGCTTTGCCGGGGGAGAGTTTCATCCTCCCCAAGGGGGCGATCCAGACGAGCGAAGCGAGTGAGGGGGACCGTGGTCCCCCGCTGGAGGGGTGGTTTTTGACTTCGCCCCGCCGGTGGCGCGCATGCGCCCCGGCCTCATGTGCGGGTAATTAGTAACACCCGCACTTTACTTCATGGGTGAAGTAAACCCCCATAAACCGCCCCAATTCCAATTCCGGTTTTTGAATTGGTTTTTAGCAATCAACCGCACTTCTCTTCCCAAGTTTTATATAAATACATTTATGTAAAGTGACATACCACTGCTTTGTAAGGTATGCATCATCCCTCCCGGTTGTGTTCAGGAAACGCGTTGGCACAACAGCAGTACCGGCGATGTCGATTTCCAAGGCGACCGCCGAGACACCGGCAGCAGTGGAAAGCGCGCCGATTTTCTGGCCGATCGCGTCCCGTGCAAAAATTTCGGTCAGGTCCAGCGTGAGCAAATTCGGGTCTGTCACCATGCCCGTAAATGCGTTCATGGCGTCCAGGTCAACCGCCGAACACTGGTGAATCACACGACCATTCACCCGCAAGCGGATGTCAGTCATGTATGCTTTGTAAATGTGGTGCCGCCCAGCTGGAACACTCAGCGCTCGTAGGTTGGCCCGAGTGGCAGATTGACGGTAGCCGTCACCCCTGCCGCCACGTTCATAAAGCTCAGTTGTTTCTTGAGCATGCCCATTGTTGTTTATCCCTTTGTTATTGGCAGAAAAGGTGAAACCGGCTCAGGAGCCGATAACAATCTTTTTCAGCGGTTCAACGCGGACAACAACGACAATGGCAACAATCGCGACCAGTGCGGTTTTGAGATAGGAATTCATTGTTTCGCCCCCCTTGGGCTTGGTTGATGTGTAAACACAACTTGCAAGCCCGGAGAATCGACCAAAACAAAACGCCCCGCAAAGGGGCGTTGTACACCGGGCAACCGGGGGTGTTTTACCCGTAGGCGACGCCCGTCGCCGTTTGTCTGATTCGCACAAATATGTCGAAAATTGGTCTGGCCCGGCCTCAACGGACACCGGGTTAAGCACTGAGTGCTGAATTACGCAGCTCGAATTCCGCCGGGGTCAGATACCCCAGCGTCGAATGGCGGCGATGATGGTTGTAAAACCGGATGTAATCGAACACAT